>JACQTZ010000021.1 GCA_016210515.1 Chloroflexota bacterium | reverse complement strand
GTGCTACACCACCGCTCGTATCCTTCCCTTCGGCTACGCTCAGGGTAAACTCGCTCAGGACGAGCGGTGGGAGTTCTTCCCCGCTCATGGTGAGCTTGTCGAACCATTCGAGCGGGGAAAGGCCGTGACCGCTCGTATCCTTCCCTTCGGCTCCGCTCAGGGTAAACTCGGCTCAGGACGAGCGGGGCGGAGCCAGGCTCAAGGGGCAACACAAGGTTACGGCGAATAGCTAGCTGGCGGTGAGGGCGATGCAATTAGCTGCAATTATTCAAGTCTCAGTAACTCTGCGGGAGTGACTAACTCCACCTGAATGCCTTCAGCCGTTTCTATCTCAAACTTCCTTCGCCTCGCTCCATCGTCAAATCCAGTTTGTGATACTGCGCGGACTTTCTTGACGGGCTGCGGCACGGTTGGGTGATACTTTACGTCCGTGATGAACTGGCTCAACACGTTGTATTTGATTTCGTAGGTTTTGGCCTGGATAGGGATACCGTCATGGGTGATTCCATCTACACCCTTATCCGGTGAGGGCTTAGTGGCTTCGTAGAACTCGTTCACCCACGCCTCAAAAGCGCGGCCGTCCATTTCCATGACCTCACTAAGATCACGTGTGATGTACTTGGCTTTCTGAAACAAGCTATGGCTTCGGTTACTAATTACCTCGAATGCAGTGGGCAGCTTCCCAAACTCTCTGGGCGACGTATCTATATCAATACCAATCCACTCCCGCCCCAATTTGCTGGCAGCAATAACCGTTGTCCCACAGCCACAGAATGGGTCTAAGACTAAATCATTTTCCTTGCTACTTGCTTTAATGATCCTTTCCAACAAGTCCTCCGGCTTTTGTGTTGGATAGCCGACACGTTCTTTCCCCTTGTTTAGAAATGGCAAATCGTCCCACCAATCCAACGCAGGTGAGCCCTTATTAGAATCTAGGAATATATCTTCATCCCTCGGCGTTCCCCGCATAGTAAGCCGCTTGTACATTCCGGGGGCGTTCACTCGCATGTTGCCGTAAGTTATCTGTCCAGCCTTGTCAAAATACTTCCCCCAGACCTGCATTGTACTGTCGGAAAGGGGTATTTTCTGCTGGGAGAAAAAATAGTCATTTGTCTTTGTATAGAAAAAGATGATGTCGTGCTTCCGTTTGAAATACTTCGTGGCTCTACCAGGACTCTTGTAGCACCACACAATTTCGTTTCTAAACTTCTCGAACCCAAAAATCTCGTCCAGTATCATCTTTAGATAGTGTGATGCTCTGTAGTCACAATGTAAATAGATGCTGCCCGTTGGTCGTAAGACATGATGGCAAGCCTGAAGCCGCTCCATCATGTAATAGAGGTAAGATGCAAAATCAGGCTGTTGTAAGGCTATGTGCTTGAGCCATTCAGGGGCTTTTTCACGCATGGCTTCTGCTTTATCAGCCCAGAATTGCTTGGAATCCTCAAAAGAAATCTCCATTGCCCCAGGCTGCCATATACTCTTCTGTACATTGCCTGTGAAAAAGGGCGGGTCAAGATAGATAAGGTCTATAGACTCAGGCGCTATATCGTGCTTCAGGACAAAGAGACAATCGCCATGATAAAAGGTACTCACTAGACAGACCCCCTTCATGCGGCTTCAGAGGTGAGTATAGTCCATTATGTCACTCTTAGCCCAGCCCTCAGCTCTGACAACTATGCATTCCCGTTGCCCCCACTCACCGGGAGTGCTACAATCCCTTGCAGGGCTAGTGGCATTGCCACTGGCCCCTTTAGGCGTTGGAGCTGCTGTGACCCTTAAAGGTCTCTTTCCCCTGCTCTCCCAGAGCGCACAGCACCGGGGCCTCCTTGAGCTGCTAAAGCCAGGGCAGGCCACGGTGCAAGCTGTCCCTTCGCCTTCGCTCAGGGCAAGCCTTTTGGACTCCGCCCTCCCCTACTGCGTGGGGGCACTGAGGGGCGAGCTTAACACCCCCATCCTGGTGCTGGTTCCCCTTCCGGAGAGGGCACGACGGGTGTACGAGGACCTCCTGGTGTGGTGCGGAGAGGAGGCGGAGGTCTACCAGCTACCCGAGGGAGAGACGCTGCCCTTCGAGCGGCTCATGGCCGACGACGCCACAACCCACGGTCGCATACGGGCGCTGGCGGCCCTGCTGAACCTGAACACTGATCCTTCCGAGGCGGAACGACAGCTACCTCCTATAGTTGTGGCATCCCTGGCTGCCATTTCGCAGAAGACTCTCGCAAGAGAGACATTCAAGGCCGCTTGCCACCACGTAACCGTCGGCCAACACGTCAACCTGGGCGAGTTGATGGGACGGTGGCAGAGGATGGGCTATCGCGTGGAGCGGGCCGTGGAGGCCCCCGGCACGGTGAGCAGGCGCGGCGGCATCCTGGACATCTACTCGCCCGGGGCGCAGCTTCCCGCCCGCATCGAGCTGGTGGGAGACCTGGTGGAGAGCATACGCCTCTTCGACCCCGCTTCCCAACGCTCGGTGAGGCCGGCTCAGCAGGTGCTCATCCTGCCAGCCCAGGAGGCGCTGCCGGCCCTGGTGGCACAATCTACGGTGGAGGAGCTTTACAGCCACCTCGACCCTTCCAACTGCACCCCCGCAACGAGAGACCGTATTAAGGAAGAGATGACCCTGCTCCTGGCGGGCCATGCCCTGGAAGAGCCCGGTTTCTACAGCGGGTTCTTCTGCCAGGGCGCTCCGTTAGACTTCCTTACCCAAGACGGGCTCCTGGTGTTGGAGAGGCCAGGGGAGATGGAGGAAGAGGGGTTGGCCATGGATGAGAAGGCCAGGGAGCTGAGGGCAGCCAAAGAGGAGCGCGGCGATGTGCCCCGCAACTTCCCCTCGCTTCACATCCCCAGGAGCGAGATGAAGGAGCAGCTGTCGTCGGTGCCCAGGCGGCTGGATGCGTCCCCCTGGGCACCGAGCCGGGAGTATGGCGGAGAGCCGCCATCTACGGAGCTGGGCTTTCTCCCTCCTAGGAGCTACTGGGGACACCTGGATACCCTGGCAAAGGACGTCCAGGGCTGGCAAGAGGATGGCGACCGGGTGGTGTTGGTATCGCATCACGCCGCTCGCCTGACCGAGGTCTTCCAGGGGCAGGGTGTCTCTGTGGAGGTAGACAGGGAGCTTGAAGGAGACCCCGGCAAGGGCTCTGTTGCCCTGGTTCGGGGCTCTCTGGCCGAGGGATGGAGCCTGACCCTGAACGGTTCCACCCTCCATCTCCTCACCGACGTGGAGATAATGGGCCAGGCTAAAGAGCGTCCCATGAGGCGGCGGGTGCCGGTTCAACGGGCGGCCTTCCTCTCGGACCTGGAGCCGGGAAGCTACCTGGTGCACACGGAGCACGGCATCGGGCGCTTTGCCGGCACTCAACGCATGGAGGCAGAGGAGGCGGAGAGGGAGTATCTGGTGTTGGAGTACGCCGAAGGGGACAAGCTCTACGTACCCACCGACCAGTTGGACAGGGTATCCCCCTACATGGCCCCAGGGGAGCGCGCTCCCGTCCTCACACGCTTGAGCACCCAGGAGTGGAGCCGCTCCAAGGCGAGGGCCAGGGCTTCTACCAGGGAGCTGGCACAGCAACTCCTGGCCCTATACGCCTCCCGCGAGGTGGTGCAGGGCATCGCCTTCTCCCAGGACGCGCCGTGGCAGCAGGAGATGGAGGACTCCTTCCCCTATGAGGAAACCTCCGACCAGTTGGAGAGCATCCGCGAGGTCAAGATGGACATGGAGGTCCCCAAGCCCATGGACCGGCTGGTATGCGGCGACGTGGGCTATGGCAAGACTGAGGTGGCCCTGAGAGCGGCCTTCAAGGCGGCGATGGACGGATTTCAGGTGGCAGTCCTGGTGCCTACCACCGTGCTGGCCCAGCAGCACTACGCCACCTTCGCCCAGCGCCTCGCGCCCTTCCCAGTTCAGGTCGAGGTACTGAGTCGCTTCCGCACCGCCGAGGAGCAGCGGCAGGTGACGGAGAAGCTGGCATCGGGAGAGGTGGATATATGCATCGGCACCCACCGCCTGCTACAGAAGGATGTGTCCTTCAAGAATCTGGGCCTGGTTATTATAGACGAAGAGCAGCGTTTCGGCGTAGCTCACAAGGAGCGCCTCAAGGGGCTGCGCAAGGATGCAGACACCCTCACCCTCAGCGCCACTCCCATACCCCGCACGCTGCACATGGCCCTATCCGGGATAAGGGACATGAGCACCATCGAGACCCCTCCGGAGGAGCGCCTCTCCATCAAGACCTACGTGTCGGAGTACAGCGAAGAGCTGGTGCGGGAGGCCATCCTGCGGGAGATGGACCGGGGCGGCCAGGTGTTCTTCCTCCACAACCGGGTACGCAGCATTGAAGAGACCGCCGAAAAGGTACGCAGCATCGTCCCCGAAGCCACCGTCGCCGTGGGCCACGGCCAGATGCCGGAGGAGGAGCTGGAGAAGGTCATGGCCGACTTCGCCCAGGGCAAAAGCGACGTGCTGGTATGCACCACCATCATCGAGGCGGGGTTGGACATGCCCAACGTCAACACCCTCATCATAGACAGGGCGGACATGCTGGGCCTGGCCCAGCTCTACCAGCTACGGGGCCGGGTAGGAAGGAGCGCCAACAGAGCCTACGCCTACCTGATGGTGCCGCGGCAGGGTCGCATCACCGAGACCGCGGAGAAACGCCTGAAGACCATCCTGGCAGCCACAGAGCTGGGGGCGGGGTTCCGCATCGCCATGAGAGACCTGGAGATAAGGGGCGCGGGAAACATCCTGGGGGCCGAGCAGAGCGGGCACATCCACGCCGTGGGGTACGACCTGTACTCCCAGATGCTGGCCGAGGCCGTGGAGGAGCTGAAAGGCCAGCAAGACGGCTCGGCGGGCGTCGCGCCCCAACCCACCGAGGTGAAGCTATCCCTGCCCATATCGGCCTATATCCCCCTTCACTACATCCCAGACCTCACCACGCGCCTGGGCGTATATCAGCGACTGGCCCGGCCGCTACGCCGCGAACAGGTAGACCCCCTGGGCGACGAAATCAGGGACAGGTTCGGCCCACTGCCCAAGGCGGTCAGGGATCTCCTTTACGTGGTGGAGGTCAAGGCCCTGGCCCGAGAGGCCGGGGCAGAGTCCATATCCCAGGACGGCAAGGTGGCGGTGATACAGCTTCGGGAGCCTGTGGGTGGAGCGCGGATGGCCCTCCAGAAGGCCCTGGGCAAGGCCACCCAGGTGGGACACAGCCAGATAAGGGTGGCCCTTCACGGCGACTGGAGGCAGGCATTGGTGCAGACCCTGGAGAACCTGGCTGCCTTCAAGGCCGAGGTTATGGAGCTTGCGAGCGCGGGGTAGAGGGCGTTTGACAACGGCGGAGAAGGGTAGCCGCGCCACGCAGATTGCCTTGTGCTCAAACCAGGTGCAATAATGGCGAGGACGGTGAAGCGGCGCAGGCACATGGTTTGTATCCTACACGGGAATGAAGGGAGTGGGTCGAATCTGAAATTGCCCAAGGGAGGGAAAACAAGCACATGAGAGAGATGGATGTACCTGACTGGCGAGCTTTGCCTCTTCGGGAAGCGTATCAATTCGGGTTTCAACACGGCCTCGAAAAGGAAGTGTCTGTCATACGCGACATGGAGATTGAGTGGGACCTCTCCTATACTAGCAGCGTGCGGCGTGGCTATATTGTTGGACTTTTCAATGAGAAAGGGGTGCTGGAAGGTTTCAAGGAGGCCTGCTGGCCGAATGGAAGTACTCCAGTTGGGGAAAGGGATATCCGTAAGTATCTCAGAATCAAGCAGCGATACGAGGATTTCCTAGCTTCTGGTCAGCAACCTTTGCCCAACGATGCGGAGGAACTAGAGTCCGAGCGAGAGTTTGCATACGAATCTGACCTCCGTGATTATCTCAGCAAGAATCTTAGGGTAATTGAACCTGGCCTCACTCTATATGCAGACGAGAGGGGAAACGGGATTGAGTATCCTATAGCAGCCGGCAGCATTGATATTCTCGCCAAAGACCGGAGCGGAAGGCTGGTCGTAATAGAACTGAAGGTTTCACGAGGTCGGAATCGAACTATTGGTCAGCTACTTTACTACATGGGGTGGGTTGACACGAATCTACGTGGAACTGGGAAAAGCAGAGGAGTCATTGTAGCTAAGGAAGTCTCAGACGATCTATGCCTTGCATGCCAGCGCGTGCCTGATATATCACTCTACAAGTATACCCTATCTGTCGCCACTTCTAAGGTCTATCCACCTGCTGGCTGATATACGAGTGCCCTGCCCAGGCAAATCCTTACACTATCCCCCACCAGCGCGCTCTGCGCCGTAGCGTGGTGGGTTTCGTTCCAATGGAATGGGGACTCCACCAACCGTATTCCCTGAAACCATTTCCTTTGCGCTTTTCTTCTGCCAACCTCTGCTATAATAGTCGTGGTTCCCTGGAGAGGAGATACGAGACATGAAGACCTACCGATTTGCTGTGGTGGTGGAGAAAGACCAGAATGGGTATTTTGTATCTTGTCCCCAGTTGCAGGGCTGCTATACCCAGGGGCAGACCTTTGAGGAAGCCCTGGAGAACATCAAAGATGCCATAAAGCTCCACGTCGAGGATAGACTAGCCAACAAGGAGCCTATTCCTATCCCAGATGTGGTGAGCCTCTCTACACTAGAGGTAGCGGTTTGACGGGGAGGTTGCCCAGAATCACCGCCGACCAAGCAATTCGTGTGCTAGAAAAAGCCGGCTTCAAGCTATCCCGTCAAAGTGGCAGCCACAGAATCTACATGAACCCCGCAGGTAGACGTGTTACGGTGCCTTATCACAGCGGTCGAATATTGCACCCAAGAGTTCTGGCCAGCATTCTGGAAGATGCTGACCTGACTCAGGAAGAGTTCGTGGCTCTCCTGAGGGAGAGGTAGTCTCGTAGGGTGGGTGAAACCCACCACCAGATTGCGATGTGGTTGTGTGGCGGGTTTCGTTATGCTCCACCCGCCCTACCAGTTTCTATCCTATCCCCCACCACCGCTCTCTGTGCCGTCAGCCCGCTCGGTTGCGCTTGAAATACTCCGCCCACTTTGATACAGTAAAACTATTGGAAAGTTAGAATGTCAGGAGTTTCACGATGTCGGAGCTGATACAAGTGCGCAAGAAGGCACAGGTTACCTTACCCCAGTCCGTTCGCCAGGCCCTCAATATCGAGGAGGGCGACTTTCTCGATGCCATAGTTAAGGACGGTGAAATCGTGCTGCGGGTGAAAAAGCTGGTGGACAAGGAGCAGGCGTGGTTCTGGACCAAACGCTGGCAGGAAGGCGAAAGGGAAGCTGAAGAGGATATTCGCGCAGGCCGTGTCCACCGCTTTGATAGCGCCAAGGAGGCTGTAACCTTTCTCCACAAGAGGGCAAAGAAGGGCTCAGACACAGCCAGCGAGACTTAGCCCACCATGCCCATCCAATTCACCGAGCGGTTTGTCAAACAGTACGAACGATTGCCCCAGACTATGCAAAGGAAAGTAGATAAGGCACTCCGCTTGCTTGATGCGGACTTCAGACATCCAGGACTGCGAAGTCACCCTGTGGAAGGATTGGCAGAAATCTTTGAAGCCTATGTCGATGCCAGGTATCGCATGACTTTTCAGCGATATGGAGATGTGTTCCTTATGCGCAACGTGGATAATCATGATGAGTGCCTGAGGAATCCTTGATTCTCGCTCGCAGCCTGAGCTTCAGATCATGTTTCAGACCTTTTGCCAGGCGAACCCTGATTTTATCCCTGCAGGAGGCATAGCAATTGGCGCATTTCTCACGGCAAGCCCTTGAAGAGCGGCGGGACAGCGGCCACCTGCTCCCCCTGGACGTGGTCATCCGCTGTTCCCAGCAGCCCCCTGACCGGCCCTTGAGGCGTCCCCGCTTCGTCATTGACCTGAAGGAGCTATCGGGGGCACTGGGTGACCTGGGCACCTTCCTGCCCCACGTGCTGGGTGCTATCACCGTAGCGGGGCTGTCGCCGGCAGGGGTATTCGTGTCCTTCGGCCTCTTCTACCTGGGAAGCGGCGCCTTCTACGGCATTCCAGTGGGCGTCCAGCCCATGAAGGCTGCCTCGGCGGCTGTGCTCATCCAGGGGATGACGCCCGCGGAGGTGGCAGCCGGGGCACTGCTCATCGGTCTTTTCTTCCTCATAGCAGGTGCTACCGGGCTGGTCACCTGGTTGGCTCGGATCACGCCGCCCTGGACCACCGCGGGCATCCAGCTTGGCCTGGGCACCTCTCTGGCGTGGCTGGGAGTAAAGCTGGCATGGCAGCACCCGCTTCTGGGCATCGTCGTTGCCGTAACCATGGGCGCTCTCCTGCTCCAGAGACGGATTCCTGCGGCCCTGGTGGGGCTTGCCGTTGGGATAGGCCTCGCCTTTGCATTGGGCATCAACCGCGGCCTACCCGAGCTGGAATGGGGCCTGCACCTGCCTCGCGGCGTGTTTCCCAAACCGCAGGACTTCTTACGTGCTTCCTATATAGCGGTGCTGCCCCAGATACCGTTGACGCTGACCAACGCCATCATCGTGACAGCCGCCCTGGCAAAGCAGTGGTTCCCCAAGGAAGAGCACCACGTGACAGTGCGCAACCTCTCTCTTTCCCACGGCATCGCCAACATACTGGCGGCACCCCTGGGCGGGTACATGATGTGCCACGGCGCAGGGGGGCTGGCCGGACACTACAGGTTTGGGGCTCGCACGGGAGGGGCGCCCCTCATCATAGGCGTGGCTTTTGTGTCCCTGGGTCTCTTCCTGGGGTCAGGAGGAGTGGCGCTCCTGGCACTGATACCGATGGCTGTGGTGGGTAGCCTGCTGCTGTTCAGCGGCCTGGAGCTGGCGACCTCCTCGCACTTCTGGCACTTCCCCCGCTGGACGGCAGGACTGGCCCTGGGAGTGGCTGCCTTGTCTTTTGTCTTCAACCCAGCGATAGGCTTTGTCGCGGGCCTGGCGGTGGGCTGGACACTGAAGCGCTGGCGGCCCCGGTTCGCAGCCGAGGAGATGGCCGCAGGCAAGGCGGAAGAGGATGATACGAGGCGGTATCTGTGCTCCCGTGACGGAGGGCCTCAGACCAGGCCCTAGCAGGCATTGCAAACCTGGCCCCGCTCATGGTTCGACAAGCTCACCACGAACGGAGAAATAACACAAGCTCACGCTGGGCTCCGACTCCGTGTGTTGCATCCCGAAGAAATCGGGACGGAGTCCGATGGAATCGGACCTGCCGAAGGGCTCACCACGAGTAGATTGCAGGGATTCCGTTCGTCCCAGCACGTCGAAGGACGACCCCGAAGAGTTCTGCAACAAGTTCTAGAAGAACACTAACCCTAACAGTGCGACGAACACAGCGAGACCGGTCCAGAGAAGAGTTGCAATCCCTACCAGGTAACCCACGCCCATCAGAGTCAGACGCAAATTGTGAGGCTTTCCCAAAAACCATCCCAGGAGCATCCCGTAGATAGGCAGCAGGACGATCCCGAATATCAGCCAGGCCCCTACTGGGCTCATGGCTTCATTCAACCATCCCTCAAGCATCGTGCTCCCTTTTGTCCTCCTCCGCCTTGACTTCGACAACCGGTATCACTTTGGGAATGAGCGCAAAGAAGAGCACCACCAAGGCGACAGTCCCCATGATCGAGGACAGTTCAATCCACGACGGCCAATATGTTCCTGGTATCGCTCGATAAATGGCGAACCGTGGTTCCATCAAACCCTCGACTACGAAGAGGGTTTTTTCAATGAGGGTGGCCGCCAGGGGGAAGAATGCAACGACGAAGGTGCGATGGAGATTGAACAGAGACGGGCGCAGCCTCTGGGCACCCAGGTAGGCAATGGCAACGACGACGAGGCCGATGGCCAGCCAGTACGCCGGCGTATGCACCTTGGCTTGCGTGACTTCCTCCACTGCCGAAGGCGCGGCATACAACCCGGTGACAAGGACCTGAACCTGCAACCACAGGAACAGGATAGCGAAGATGATGAGGAAGAAGGTGAGACTTTTGAAGACCGAGTCAGGGATAATCTCTTCCCACCCGTAGACCCGTCTGAAGATATAGGCCACGACGATTACACCGCTCAGGGCCGAGGTGAGCGCTATGGTCAGGAAGGTGGGGCCCTGGATTCCGCCGTACCAACCCGGCATGGACGGGACTATGGCGAAGAGCCATGGGATGACGCCGCCGTGCAAGAACAGCGGGGCAAGAATGATAACCGCCAAAGCCAGCCACCACACCATGCGCTCTACCTTCTCGTCTTCTTCCGTCCGGTACCCCAGCAAGAGCACCCTGTGCAGGAGAGGGAGAAGAGCGGGCATGCGAACCCGACCCGTGGGGTGGTCGCGAACGTGTCCCCTCGGTGCCATAGCTTCTTCATTGTCCAGGTGGCTCCGAATGGCAGAGGGACCCTGGACGTGACCCCCGGGGGACACAGCTCCATTGCCTATACGGCCCCGAATCGCGTAGAGGTCCCGCCGTATTGTCAGCAGCACGTATGTCGCCGTCAGGGTGAAGTATAGTGTGATAACCAGAACATCCCAGGCTAGCGGCGAGGAGAAAACGGCCCGTGGAAAGGCCCGAATTATGCTCACCACCATACGGTCGGGCCGTCCCAGGTGGAGAACGATGAACATGGCCGCCATGCTCAGGGCAGCGATCGTCAGCAGTTCCGCCAGGCGAGCCGCGGGCATTAAGCTTCTCAGATTGAACAAGCGGACCGCTGCCGAGATTATGATCCCGCCGTGCGCAATGCCGATCCACCAGATGTACGCGCCAATGAACATGCCCCAGGTCACGCCTCCCCCAGACCCCCAGTCGCCCAGCCCGGTGGTTATCAGGCCGTAACGGAGAGCGAAGGACCAGGCATACGCGAACCAGGCGACAAGTCCACCGGCGGCCCCCAGCAGGAGGTAGAACTTCAACGACGGCCGGCCCAGGGTCCTTAGGATGAGGTCTTCTCTGCTGTACAACCTCCTCGACCGCCCGACCAGGGTCTCAAGAAGTGGGGCTTCTCTGACTTGAACATCCATGGGTTAGCCTCCGAACACGCGCATAAACCAGGGACGTGGGCCTTCTAACACCGTCCCCCGCCTATCCACCCAGCCCCAGTCTTCATACGTGATGGGTCCATCTACCTGCTTGGCGCGCCGAGATGGCTGCGGGCCGATGTACAGGATATTGGGCTCCGTCCCCAACTCATCCAGGAGCCGAAAGGTTGATAGGTGTCCTCCCTTCTCCTGTCGCCTCCTCTCCAGATACCGGCGCGGCTCGCTGTTGGGGTCGTTCATGTCCCCGAAGTGTATCGCATCGTGAGGACAAGCCTGCTGGCAGCTGGTAGTCCCCCGCTTCCCTTCGCTGTCCTGTCGTTGGGGACAAAAGGTGCACTTACCCATCACCCCTCTGGGAGGGTTGAACTCTACCGTTCGACCCCGATAGTCTTTGCGACCGTGCTGTCGTATCATCTCTGTATCTGGGTTCGGCTGTCCCCACTGGAAATAGTTGACACCGTAGGGGCAGGCGACCTGGCAGTACCGGGTGCCAATGCATTTGTCCTGGTCTGTGAGAACCAGGCCATCCTTCTCCCGCTTGTGCCGAGCCATCACCGGGCAGACCTTCACGCACGGAGGGTTGGTGCAGTGCTGGCACGGCCGCACCAGGAAGTTCAAGTCCTCCTGGCCTTCTTCTTTGTAAGGGACAACGTAGATCCAGTGAACCCCTTCTTCGGTGTTGTTCTCGCGGTGGCAGGCATCGACGCAGACCAGGCAGCCCGTACAGCGCTCCAGATCGATTACCATGCCCATCTGAACGCGCCTTCCGTGCTCAGGCTGCTCGCCGGCAGCCTTGGCCAGGGGGTTTCCTTCATCCTCCACCATGCGGCCGTAAGCGACCTTTGGAACCAGCCGCCCCAGGGTGGTGCTTAGCGCTAGCGCGGCTGCGCCTCCGCTTGCCAGCATGAGAAAGGCGCGACGGGACAAAGGCTCGTTGGTCATGGGCCTTGGAGCCTTTGCCACCGTGGCCTTACCGGCTTCATCGACAGAGATAAACCTGGGGCCGTCTCGACGGTTGAGGGGCCTGTCGTCAACTCCGAACTCTCGGAGATAGGCATCGTGGTATCTCTGGTAAAACTCCTCTTCGGAGAGCTCGCCGGCCACCACTCGCTGAGCGTCTCTTGCCACCTGCTTCCCCAGCTCAGGATCGGGTGATGTTGCCCACGGAAGCTCCCCCATAGGCTGCTCCTGCAGTTGCCCTTGAGCGCTGTCTTTGTTGGGCTCAGTAACCATGTTTCCCTTTCCGAATAGCTTCCTGGAGGTTCTTACATGGGCGAGCAGGTACAGGCTACTCCAGCGTCATCAAGTACGCGATGAGGGCCTTCAGTTGGTCATCGGTCATCTGGCCCTGGTAGCTTGGCATGATGTTCGACCAGCTTTCCACCACGTAAGCCCGCGGCTCAAGCACTGCCTGCTGCAGATACTCCGCGGCCGCGAGGCCTTCGACCCGTTTGGCAGCCCTGGTGGCCACTCCTGCGAGGTTGGGACCGACGACGTCCCTGCCGACCGCGTGGCAAAGGGTGCAGGGAGGGCTCACCACCCCCGCATCCCCTTCAAAAATGTGCAGCCCAAACTCAGCGTCGGGCGGCGGTTCATTCCTCAGGAGCGTCGGCGTTGGGGTGAGAAGGCCCTCAGGCTCCACAATGAACCTAGTCTGCATAGTCATGTGAGTGTGTCCGACGCCGCAGTAGTTGGCACACACGAACTGGTACTCCCCCGGCCTGTCGGCGGTGAACACCACCCGGTTCGGCTTCTGCGCCCCAGAGGCCAGATATTCGACTACTCCGTACCATTCAAGCAGGAAGCCGTGGTCTGTCACCGACCACGGGTGGGGCCCTGGCTCCGCCGCCAGCATAGCTTCGGCATCTGGGTGGGGTACCTCCCCCATGGCTTTCACCACCGGCGCCGGCAGCCTGGCGATGGCCTCCTTGGCAAGGGCGTTGACCGCATAAATCTCCAGGGTGGTGCCCTGGGGAACCGTTATCATGTCGAGCCGACTGCCATTCTCAGCGAAGATAGCGTAGTCCCAGTGGTAAGCCATGACGTAGAACGTCACATCCGGAACAGGTGGCGTGTTGAGGGACGCCGTTACCTCGCTAGGGGTTGGCACAGGGGCTTCCCTTCCCCCCGCCGCCACCACCATTGCTGCAAGCCCGGCAGCAATTAACGCCACGGACCCTGCAAGAAACAGTACGGTAATCAAGTCAGGGTTTTCCGACTCTCTCATTGCCTGACCGCTCGCGTAGGTTTTACGTTCTTAAACCATGGTCGATGGCCCCTCTCCAACAGAAAGGCATTCCCGGAGGGGCCGCTGTAACTCATCGACGGTCTTTACCCGAGTTCACCGATGACCAGACGCTCACTGACCAGAAGCTCTCTCGTGTCAGCAAGCCTTGAAGCAATCACCTTGACCAACGCCGCCAAGAGCTTTTGGCCGATATGGAGATCATTCTGCATTAGGGCTTTCAGTTTTGGACCGTTAATCGTCAAGACCTGGGCCCTACCCAAGCTCACGGCGGTCAGAGTGTAGATGTTTGGTTCCACGATTGCTGACCATCCCAGCATCTCGCCTGGGGTGACAAAATCAATGGTCGCCTTTCGGTATGACGAAGATTGTGCTGCCCGTACCTGCATTTGCAGTACTACTTTCCCTTCTTCAAGTAAGAGAAGCTCTTCGGCTCGCTGCCCCTCTCTGAAGATAATGGCGCCCGCCGGATATTCCTTTCTCGCAGCCAAGGCGAGTACCTTTTCCTCCTCGGCAACAGTCAATTCCTTGAAGAAGTCATATTCCTTGAGCAGTTGTTTTGCCACACCCGTATCCCCTTTCAGGCGAGCAGTGGAGACAGCCAGAAGGTGCGCTCAGACGCTACTCTTATATCTATATTCCCGTTCGTTACTCTTATTCCCGTTCCCATTCTTCCACCCTTCCCCCGTGCCCAGAACCAGCACACTCTCCTGACCCAGGTCATGGGTAACGCTTTTCGAAGCTGAGGGGACCTGGGAATGTAGGAAGTGCTTGGGCCATACCGATGCCACCGCCCGCATGGCCAGGCTGACAAGCAGCCCACCCAGTCCAGCCAGAGCCACAACCGCCCCGATGGGTGCCAGAACGAAGGTCGCTATCAGGCACAAGCCCCCTATTAGGGTCAGGCCGCTGACTGAGAGGACATCCTCAGCCACAGCGGCGAGCTTAGGCCGAACCGGCGCACCCTCTTCCACCTGGACATTAGCCAAGACAGGGCTTGCTGGCAACAAAGACTCTTGGTAGAGCTCGCGCAGGGTAAAGGCGACAGTATTTGCCCCCTCCTCTTTATGGAAGCAGGCCTTCGATGCTACGGTCAAAGCCCCGTCTTGAAGGACAGCTTCGTTGAGATTGACAAGCACAACAGCCTGCGTGTTTCGTGTCTCTTCAGCAATAACCCAGGCTGTATCCAGGCCTGCTATTCGAGACAGCCGATTGAAGTCAATTCCCTGGGCTTGGGGTAGATAACAATCCACCAGCGCCACATCCGGTCTGAGTGTTTTAGCCAGCGCAATCGCCCTGCCAGAGTTCTCAGCCTCGCCGACTACAATCGCTCCGGGTTCCTCCCTTACCACATCCAAGAGCAACTGCCGAACAGCAGGATATTCCGCCGCGACGAGCACCCTTAACTTTGAGCGTACCATCATGCACCTCCTACACGACTCGAAACACCCCTGGCGATGGGATCCCTTTCCGTTTCTTAGCGAGTCAAGCAGTTTCGTGTGTTGGATATCACCCCAACACTATTAACCATCACGAAAAGGGGTAGTCACAATCCCACAAAGAGGTGAAAAGAAGAATGGCCTGAGGTGAAAAAATGTAGGCTCTTTTAGTGACGGCGAGGGTCACTGGCCTCACGGGCCGGAGGTGTTTCCCCTCACCATGCCAAGGCGAACAGCGTACTTCATCAACTCAGCGCGGCTATGAAGGTCGAGCTTTTCCATCAACCGAAGACGGTGAGTCTGCACTGTGTTGATGCTGATCAGTAGTTTCTCAGCGATCTCGCGATTGGTGAACCCTTGGCCAATGAACTCCAGTATCTCTTTCTCGCGCCTGCTGAGGAGGGCGTAGCTTTTTTGCTCCTCTCCCGAAGCCACCCGAAAGAGATAATCTTCCAGCAGCCGGCGCGCCACCGATGGGGAAAGGTATACACCGCCCTGATGGACAACCCGCAGAGCCGTAGCCAGGTCTGATCCCACCGCATCCTTCAGGACGTAGCCAGAGGCACCAGCATCCAGCGCTCCAAAAAAGTACTCATGGGAGTCATGGATTGTGAGGAAGAGGATAGGAGCCTTGAAGCCGACCGAACGAAGCCCTCGTGTGGCCTCCAACCCGTTCGTCTCCCCCATAGTGATATCCATTACCACCACGTCTGGTTGAAGACGTTGGGCCTGCACCACGGCCTCCTTTCCGTTAGCGGCCTCACCTACCACTATGAACCCACCCAGCTCCTGGAGCAACAGGCGAAGCCCCTCTCGGAAGAGGGTCTGATCATCCACCAGTAAGACACGAATATCAGCCATGAGCATCCTCCGGAAGGGGAATAGTCACACTAACGCGAGTCCCTGACTTGGAGCTAGAATGAAGAGATAGAACTCCCCCAACCAGGGAGGCCCGTTCCCGCATTCCGGCCAGCCCTATCCCCTGGCTTTTTGCTGATGAGTCAAACCCAACGCCATCATCTTCCACAGTGGCGCTCACGGCCTTCCCAGTGAATTCCAATTGCACCCGGACGTGCTGGGCTTCGGCGTGTCTGATCACGTTGTTCACTGCCTCCTGAACGATGCGGAAGAGGGCTGACTCCAGAGAGGAGCCCAAACGCCGTTCTTGGCCCACTACTTCATAGCGAAGCATGATTCCTAGTGGTTTGAGCCGATTCTCGGCGTACCCCCGTATGGCCGGGACGAGGCCCAAGTCATCGAGGGCTGCGGGGCGCAGGCCAGACACGAGCCGACGTATCTCTGCCAACGCCTGGCGCGCCTCTTCCTGTGCTTGGTGCCAGATCTCCTCTCCCGGCTGGTTCCCGCTAAGGAGAAGAAGCTCCGCCCTGTCCAACGCCACCAAAAGCGTAGCCAGATGCTGGGCTGCTCCATCGTGTAGCTCCCGCGCCACCCTCTTCTGCTCATCCTCCTGCGCGGACACAACTCTCCCCAAGAGTCGATGAGCTTCTCCGGTACGTTCCTCTACCTGCTGCTCCAGCTCCAGGACCCATCGTTGCCTTAGCTCCCAGGCGCTCTTCAGCCTCACTCGCATCATCTCAAGGCTATAAGCCAGAAGGCCCAACTCGTCTTTGCTGGTCACAGGGACCCGTCGGTCGAAGGAGCCATCAGCCATAGCACTGGCGGCTGCCGACAGTTCTCCAATGGGACGGGTAATTCGGCCGATATGCCACCAAACCATGAGGGAAAGGATGACCAGAGCAATGGAGCCGATGATGAGACCAAGACGGTGCAACTGCCGCGGTATAGCCAAGGCTGCGGCCTTCTCCTCCTCCAGAATAACGCCTCCGGGGATGTCCTTAAAAGGAACGAAGGCCACCACGTGACCATATGCACCCCCTGTGTCATGGATCACCACTTTGCTTTCGCCCTTCCTGAGCGCATCACCAAGCAGAGTCAAGTGCGCCAGATTTGCGTACCGGATGCCGCTACCCATAGAGCTTGCCAGAAGGCCGCCTCCACTATCTACTACATCCACTCTCAATCCCTTGCCCCCCGCAGGCATGAACAGGATCTGTACACCCAGGCTGGTCAGGTTCAGGCTGCCTAGTAAAGCTCCTGCTTCTGTCCCTGGGGGGCTGTTAAGGGGGGAAACCATGATAAAGATGCGGGAATCATCTGCTCGTTCTCCAATAGCGACCGCCGACTCTCCTTTGCGCAGTGCCTGCGCTAACGCTGAAGTCGTCAGCCACACCTGCTCATCGGCGGGCCTCCCTTCGCTCCATAGCAACCGCCCTTCTTGGTCTGCAACGCCTATGCTTTCGAAGCTACCTACGGGAAGCAACAGGCTCCTCACCATGCCCCATTGTTGGGCTGTGGCCGAGTCATTCACCCCAAGCTCGGCTTCTCGTGCCACGGCATCTAGCTGACGCCCTGCAATTCCTACTATGTCCTCTACCATGGCTGCCATCTGCTCAGTAGCGGCCTCGATCCCTTGCATTGCCCTGATGGTGCTGATGTGGACAGCCCACCACATTAACCCCACGTAAAGGCCGAAGAGTATGGTAAGTCCCAACGCCAGTTCGAGGGCAATGCGAAGGCGCAGCTGCTTCCGAAAGGGGATGGGAGGATGGCTGCTTTCGGATTCATCAGCTACTCCCACCAAAGAATTGCTTTTCACATTCGTTTTGACCTTTGGATTGCTTCTAAGATAAGAACAATTGTAGGTTGGTAATCGTGTAGCGTCAACTGCCATGGTGGGTGACATGAGCCAAGAGGGCCGTTGCCGAACTCCGAGAGGGAATCAGGTTTTCTCCCTCTCCCCCATCCTCTTCACCAGCTCCACCAGCTCCGCCAGACCCTGGATGCGGGGGCAGTCCTGGACATGAGTCTTCAGCCCGTCCCTGTCCAGCAGCACCGGCTGGATGCCGACGCCTCGCGCCCCCTTCACGTCGGTCTCGTACTGGTCGCCTACGTACAAAGCTTCGTGAGGCTCCACCTGGGCACGGCTCAAAGCCTCCAGGAAGATGGGCGGATGGGGCTTCCCCAGGCCCACCTCCTCAGAGTTGACCGCCACATCCAGGTACGGAGACAGCCCCAAGTCGTCGCACAGTTTGTTGATGTCCCCTTCGTTGTTGGACAGCAGCCCCAGTGTGAAGCCCTGCTTCTTGAGCGTGTCCAGGGTGGGAAGAACATCGTCGTAGAGGGCAAAGCCGTAGGGGAACTGCCTAAGTCGCGTGAATATCTCCAGCGCCACCTCCCAAGGGACATCCACTCCTGCGCCCTCCAGCACCAGGCGCTGGTACTCGGCGAAGAACTCCTTTAACTCCTGGGCGCTTCGCTCCCGCAGAGGCAGCCTTGACACCTCCTGGGCCATGTAGGTGTCGGCCAGGCCATAGCCTCTTACAATGCCTTCAGGCGTGACGTGGATGCCGAACTCCTGGCAGACCCTGGTCTGAAGCTCCTCCCGAGGCGGATAGAACCGTCCCAGGGTGTTGTAGAAGTCGAAGAATACGGCCTTGATCACGAAAAGGAGACACCTTGCGAAATACGCCTAACTCAAAGTAATCTTAGCACAGCAGTAGCAGAGGGCAAGATAACGTGAGCTTACTCGGCGGCATCGCAAATCTGGCATCGGCGTCCCTGGACTTACTCTATCCACCCCGGTGCGTGGGCTGCAACAAAGAAGGAGGTTTCCTCTGCCCCGTCTGCCTCGACTCCCTACCCCGCCTTGCTCCACCCTACTGCCTTCGCTGCGCTCAACCCATCGCGCTCGGCGACGAATGTCCCCGATGCCTCGCATCTCCCCTAGCCATCGACGGCATACGCTCTCCTTTCCTGATGGAGGGTACCGTCAGGGAGGCCATACACCGCCTCAAGTACAACAACCTCCGGGCCATAGCGCCTGCTCTGGGAGGTCTCCTGGCAGAGTTCCTGGACTCGCAGCAGATGTTGGGTCCGGCCCCTTCGAGGTGCTCAGGGCAGGTCCCTTCGGTGGGCTCAGGGCAGGTCCTGGTGCCTGTCCCGTTGCACCGGCGACGAGAGAGGCAACGCGGGTACAACCAGGCTCACCTGCTAGCCAAGGAGGTGGGGGACAGGCTCGGAATCCCCCTTGTCCCTCAGGTGCTCTCCCGCCTCGGCGACACGCCCCCCCAGGCCAAGAGTCCTGGAGCGCAGGAGAGAAGGGCCAACGTTCTAGGCTCCTTCCGCAGCCTCCATCCCTCGCAGGTGAAGGGGATGGAGGTGGTGCTGGTGGACGACGTTTGCACTACGGGCGCTACCCTGGAGGCCTGTGCGATAGCCCTCAAAGAGGCAGGGGCGGTTTCTGTGTGGGGCGTGACCCTGGCTCGCGAGGCATAGCAAAGGTATACACCACTGCGGATTTGGCATCAATCCAGGGTCTCCCTTGAGAGAAGCCCGAAGTTCCAATAGAATGTACGTTAGAGTTCCCTGGCATCCCGACGTGTCGGGGCGGGTAAGCCAAGGCCAAGCCCATCTTGGCCCTTGAGTTAGAGAGGAAGAATGGAATCAGAAATAAGGGGAAAGAATCTCACCATCTCCGAAAGCTCCAGGAGCTACATCGCCCGGAAGCTGGACCGGTTGAGCCGTCGCCTGGACAACATAGGCGAGGCCAGGGTTGAGCTGACCATGGAGAATACCCGCTCTCAGCAAGACCGCGTGGTGGCCCAGATAACCTTGAACTGCAACGGGACCATTCTGAGGGGCCAGGAGAGGGCTCCAACCATCAACGCCGCCATCGACGCCGTGGCGGAGATCCTGGAGGGCAGGATACGCAGGCTCAGAAGCAAGCTGTACAAGAGCGAACAGGCCAGGAGAACGGACAAGGCTCCATCGATGAGAGAACCGGAGAGCCCAGCCATCTCCCAGGAAGAGGAGGACTCCTTGGAAACCGAGACCCAGGGAGTGGTACGCGTGAAACGGTTCTCCATGAAGCCCATGCCCGTGGAAGAGGCCATCGATCAGATGGAGCTCCTGGGCCACGACTTCTTCCTTTTCTACAACATCGCCACCAACGAGTACAGCGTTCTTTATCGCCGCTTCAATGGCGGCTACGGTTTGCTGGAGCCGGAACTGATGTAGGATGGCTGGTACCGCGTTGACAGGCCCAGAGCCTTTCTCTAAACTAAGCCTCGGTAGAATAGCGTTACACCTGGGCATTGCCCAACAGATTGAGGGAACATCCCGCTCTGCCCGGCGAGAGCTACGGTAGTATGCTACGTAGCTCTCGCTGTCTTTGATTCGTTGTGAGAAAGGCGCAAGGAGGCACATGGGCGTTCTAGCAGAGAGAGATCCGGAGGTGGCCCTGGCCCTTGAAAAGGAGGCGGAGAGGCAACGGGGGAACATCGTCCTCATCGCCTCGGAGAACTACGCCAGCCGGGCTGTGCTGGAGGCCCAGGGGTCTCACCTCACCAACAAGTACGCGGAGGGGTATCCGGGACATCGCTACTACGGCGGCTGCGAGTACGTGGACATCGCCGAACAACTGGCTATCAACAGAGCCAAGGCCCTGTTCCACGCAGAATACGCTAACGTGCAGTCTCACAGCGGTTCCCAGGCAAACATGGCGGCCTACTTTGCCTTGCTGGAGCCAGGAGACACGGTGCTGGGAATGCGGCTGGACCAGGGAGGCCACCTCACCCACGGCAGCCCGGTGAACTTCTCCGGCAAGCTGTATAACTTCGTGGCCTACGGAGTGAACCGGGAGACGGAGCGCATAGACTTCGACGAAGTTGAGCGGTTGGCCCAGGAGCACAAGCCCAAGCTAATCGTCGCTGGGTATACCGCCTATCCGCGAACCATCGATTTCCCCAGGTTTCGCCAGATAGCCGACCAGGTAGGCGCGACCCTGATGGTGGACATGGCCCACATCGCCGGTCTCATCGCCGCGGGGGTGCATCCCTCTCCCCTGCCCTACGCGCAGGTGGTCACCTCCACTACACACAAGACCCTACGGGGGCCTCGGGGAGCCTTCATACTGTGCAGCCATGGCCTGGCACGCTCCATAGACCGCGCCGTTTTTCCCCAGACCCAGGGCGGTCCTCTCATGCACATCATAGCCGCCAAGGCCGTTGCCTTCGGCGAGGCAGCACAGCCCCAGTTCCAAGAGTACCAGCGCTCCGTGGTCAGGAACGCCCAGACCCTGGCCGAGAGCCTCATGGAAAGCGGACTGCGGGTGGTGTCCGGTGGAACGGATAACCACATGGTCCTGGTAGACGTGACCCCCCTGGGAGTCACCGGCCAGGAGGCAGAGGCCGCCCTGGAGAAGGTGAATATAACGGTAAACAAGAACGCCATACCTTTTGACCCTCAGCCTCCCCGGATCACCAGCGGCCTGAGACTGGGGACACCTGCAGTCACCAGCCGCGGCTTCGGGTCCCAAGAGATGCGGGACATTGCCAGGCTGATTGTGAAGGTATTGTCCAGCGTAGGAGACAGGGAAGTGGAGAAAGAGGTTAGAGAGGATGTGGGGGGAATAACCTCCAGGTTTGCCGTTCCGGGCCTGGACACCTAAGGGCGGGGCTTCTAGTTTTCCCAATTTCGAGAGCAAACGACGAGAACTGTCATTCTGAGAAGCGCAGCGACGAAGAATCCAGGATGCGGATCGAATAAACGTACTCGAATCGCGCTCTGGCCTAGATGCTTCACTTCGTTCAGCATGACAACTAAAAGACCCTGGATACCTAGGGAGGCTTCATTGTGGCCCAGCTAGCGCAGTGATATAATGTCCTAACGTTGCCAGTATGGGATAGAATAGGAGAGCCTTGTTGAACAGGCCAGGAGAATCGCGTTGAGATACTATGAGCTAATGATGGTGGTAGTGCCCCAGATCGATGAAGAGGGGCTATCGGCCACATTGGAGCGAGTAAACCACTACGTTAGCGAGCGTGGTGGGAGCGTCGTCCGCCAGGAGCGCTGGGGCAGACTGAGGAGACTGGCATATCCAATAAAGAACTACAACGAGGGCAACTATATCCTTACCCACCTGGAGATGGAGCCGCAGTTTGCCAAAGACCTGGAGACCAGCCTGACACTATCGGAAGAGGTTCTGAGGCATCTGCTGGTCAAGATAGACGCGATTCCAGAGGTGAAGGTGGAGCAGCCCGTGGTAACAGCAGCAACGGTAGAGAGCGCCGGAGCCGTATCCCCAGAGTCTGCTCAGGCTGAGGGAGAGGCCGCTCAGGAAGCGGCCGTGGCTGTTGCCACCGATGAGACGGAATCCACCCCTTCAGACCAAGAAGCCTCCAGATAAGAAGGGTACTGGTAACTGGCAACCCTGGGGTATCGAAAGGAACTGGGAAAGGAACGCGACATGGTGGGATTGAACAGGATAATGGTGATAGGCAATCTGGGAACAGACCCTGAGATGCGCTATACCCCCAGCGGCAACCCTGTGACCTCCTTCCGCATCGCCACCACCAGAACGTACACCACCTCCGATGGAGAGAGGCAGCAGGACACGGAGTGGTTCACAGTCGTTGCCTGGAACCAGCTAGCAGAGCTGTGCAATCAGTACCTCAGCAAAGGGCGTCGCGCCTACGTGGATGGGCGGCTCCATTCCCGTTCCTGGGAGGGAGCCGATGGCAAGACCCGTTTCAACAACGAGATTATCGCCGACCGGGTGCTGTTCCTGGATCGGCAACCTGCCAGCCCATCCTCTACAACAGAGGACCCAGGTGCTTCAACACTGGAAGCGGAGGACTTACCCTTCTAGTGGAGAGATCAGCGCAATAACTCTAAAAGTCTATTTTGATTACAGGAGCAAGGCAGGCCTATGGTTAGCAGGTTCAGACCGGCAGGAGACGCCAGGAGACGCGGACGGCCCAGGTTTTTCGCCAGGCGTAGAGTGTGCGCCTTCTGCGTGGAGCACGTATCCTTCATTGACTACAAGGACGTGTCCAGGATTCGCCGCTACGTCTCAGAAAGGGCTCGCATGGAGCCCAGACGCAAGACAGGCACCTGCGCCATGCACCAGCGGGCGCTGTCCATAGCCATCAAGAGGGCAAGACACCTGGCCCTGATCCCCTTTGTCCCAGGTCAGCTTCGCATAGAGAGGGAGGCATACTCCTAAACCACTCCCCTGCCACACCAGAGATGACAGGTAAGGCATTGCCCACCCTTTCCTGACCAAACCTGTTGCAGGTGCAAAGCAAGAGACATGGCAAGACAGAGAAATCCCGTAATAGTTCGCCCGAGTCAGCGGCGTCAGCAATCCAGGTGGCAGAGAGAGCGAGGCAGACAGCGAGCCGTCATCGTGGCGGGAGCTATCGCGGTTCTCTTCATCCTGGCCATCCCGGCCTATGGCTACTGGGCCAACTTCGTGGCACCGCCCAGAAGCGTGGTGCTCCAGGTGGACAACACCAAGTACACCCTGGGGTTCCTGACCAACTATCTGAAGGGGGTGCAGGCGCTGGGCAACCAGCTTGACATGAGCGTAGCCCCCTTCCAGACATTGATACTGCTGCAAGAAAACGAGATTATGAGAAGCCTGGCCGCCGGCAAGGGGATAGTGCTGAACCCCTCAGAGGTAGACCAGGAGCTAAGAACCAGAATTTTAGGGAGCTCCCCGGATGCGGCGAATACCCCTGCCGACCAACTGGAGCGGGAGTTCAAAGAAAAATACAGGCAATACCTCAGTACCGCCATCCTGTCCGACAAGGAGTACAGGAGGCTGGTAGAGGCATCGCTCCTCCGAGACAAGCTCACGGAGGTCTTGGGGGAAGAGGTCCCCACCATCGCCAAACAGGCTAAAATGTCCTGGATAATCGTTTCTTTGGCGGACCAATCGGATGAAGATGCAGCCGCCTCCAGCGCCCAGAGGGTCACAGAGGTGTCCAACAGGCTCAAAAATGGAGAGGACTTCGCCACGGTGGCGGAGGCGCTCTCAGACGATCGCGACACGGCGGTGAAGGGAGGAGAGTACGGCTGGGTTCCAAAGGACGCCCTGGGCACTCTGGGCGACACCGTATTCTCCCTCCAGCCGGGCGAGACCAGCGACGTGGTGTATGGTGACAACTACGCTTATTTCATCAAGGTCACCGAAGTGGACGAGGCCAGGACCATTGAGCCAGAGATGATGGATATGCTGAAAAGGGGTGCCCTCCAAAAGGCAGTCGAAGAGGAACGGGGCAATCACCGCATCAGCTCATGCTTCGGTGGCGGGTCTGCGGGGGGGGCTTGCGACTGGCAGTACGACTGGTTGGTCAAGCGAATGCGTGAAACAGCCCCCACGCCCAATCCATCCGGGTAGAGGAGAACGTGAACCCCAAGGACGGGGCAATCAACGTGGGCCTTCTGGGACTGGGGGTGGTGGGAAGCGGGGTGGCGAAAGCCCTTTTGCAAAAGAGCGCCCTTATTACCCAGCAAGCGGGGCGCGCTGTTCGTATTGCCCGTATCCTGGTCAGGGACCTGGATAAGCCCAGGCCCCTAGAAGTGCCCAGGAGCCTCCTCACCACCGACGTCGCAGACATCCTGGAGAATCCCCAGGTGCACCTGGTAGTAGAGGTGATGGGGGGAGAGTGGCCCGCGCTGGACTACCTGCGCCGGGCCTTGCAAGGGGGGAAGTCGGTGGTCACCGCCAACAAAGAGGTGATGGCCAAGCACGGCCCAGAGCTGCTCGCGCTGGCCAACAAGAAGGGCGTACATCTCCTCTTCGAAGCCAGCGTTGGGGGAGGCATCCCAATAATCCGGCCGTTGATGAAGGACCTGAGGGCCAATGAGATAAAGGCCATTCGCGCCATCATCAATGGCACCACCAACTACATATTGACCAAGATGACCTATGAGGACATGGAGTTCACCCAGGCCCTGGAGGAAGCCCAGGAGCTGGGATACGCCGAAGCAGACCCTACCAATGACGTGGAGGGAATCGACGCCGCCTACAAGCTAGCCATTCTGGCCTCCCTTGCTTTTCAAACCAGGGTGGCTGTCCCGGACGTCTACCGGGAGGGCATCTCCCGCCTTACGGCCAGGGACTTCCGCTACGCTCGCGAGCTGGGGTACGTCATCAAGCTGATGGCCATTGCCAGGAGAGAGGGTGACCGTCTGGAGACACGAGTGCATCCAGTCTTGATTCCCCAGGAAGCGCCCCTGGCCAAGGTGGATGGGGTGCTGAATGCCGTGGAGGTAGAGGGAGACCTGGTAGACAAGGTGCTGTTCCACGGTCGCGGCGCCGGCTCCATGCCCACCACTAGCGCCGTGGTAGGAGACATCCTGGAAGCGGCATGTAACATAGCCAGGGGATTCCCACCCAATACCTTCGTCCCCCTGGACAGAGCCCTGACCATTCGCTCCATATCTGACCTGGTAACCCGCTACTACATCCGCACCACGGTATCAGACCAAGCAGGAGTGCTGGCGCAGATGGCCACGGTTCTGGGGAATCTCCAGATAAGCATTGCCTCGGTAATCCAGAAGGAGTCGGACGCCAGGGCGCAGACGGCGGAGCTGGTCATAACTACCCACCCTTCCAAAGAGAGGGATGTGCAGCAGGCACTGAAGGAGCTGGAGAGGTTGGAAGTGGTGAGAGAGATAGGCAATTTGTTGCGGGTAGAGGAGTAGCCTCCACCAGAGGAAGCGCTGGATATGGGAGAAGGAGTCCTCAAGAGGTATCGGGATTTCCTGGAGATAACCCCCAGTACTCCCATGATAAGCATGGGCGAGGGGAGCACGCCCCTGGTCAGGTCCCGTTACCTGGGCAATGAGATGGGGTGCGGCGAGCTTTACTTCAAGCTGGAGGGGTGCAACCCCTCCGGGTCATTCAAGGATCGTGGCATGGTGATGGCGGTGGCAAAGGCGATGGAGATGGGAAGCACCGCCATAATGTGCGCCTCCACGGGCAATACCAGCGCCTCGGCCGCGGCCTACGGGGCCTACTGCGGCCTCACCACCATTGTCCTGGTGCCCAAGGGCGAGATAGCCGCGGGGAAGATGGCCCAGGCCCTGGCCTTTAGCCCCAAAATCCTGGCGGTCAAAGGAACATTCGACCAGGCTCTCCAGATGGTGCGAGCCTTCACCCAGAGATACCCGGTGACCCTGGTCAACTCCGTGAATCCATACCGCCTGGAGGGACAGAAGACCGCAGCCTTCGAAGTGGTGGACGACCTGGGAGACGCACCCGACTTCTTGTTTATCCCTGTGGGGAACGCCGGCAACATCACCGCCTACTGGAGGGGTTTCGGTGAGTACCATGACCTGGGCAGGGCTACCAAAAGGCCTCGCATGATGGGCTTCCAGGCCGAGGGGGCCGCTCCCATTGTCAGAGGGCACCCCATTGCGGAGCCACGCACAGTGGCCTCTGCCATAAGGATTGGCAACCCGGCGAGCTGGCAATCAGCCCTGGCCGCCCGAGACCAGTCCGGCGGCATAATAGACTCCGTGTCCGATCAAGAGATACTCACCGCCTACAAGCTGCTGGCCAGCAGGGAGGGTATCTTCGGTGAACCGGCCTCCGCGGCATCGGTGGCAGGGGTGATGAAGCTATCCACGCAGGGTATGGACTTCCGCAATAAGCAGGTGGTGTGCATCATCACAGGCACGGGGCTCAAAGACCCGGACCTGGCCTCCCAGCAGGCTGATGCGCCTCTTCAGGAGCTACCGCTGGGGATGGAGGCTATGGAGAGGGCGCTGGAGGATCTGATCCGGGAGTCATCAAGGCCGCGCAGGGGATGAGCCTGAAGAGGCTTAGTAAGGAAACCTGTTTCCCGTTTCTGGCATCTAAAGCTACAGCAACAACGGTTGGAGTCCCCATCGAAATCGAACAGGAGTTGCATTTGGCCTATTCCTCGCACATAGAGAGTTTCCAGAGTATCGAAACAGAATGGGAGCGCCTTCTCCCCAACAGCATGACCAATAACATCTTCCTCACCCCCTACTGGCAGAAGACCTGGTGGGAAAGCATCAGACCCGCCGGGCAGGAGCTGAGAATCGTCAAGCTCATGGAGGGGGACATGACCATTGGGATAGCCCCGCTGGTGAAAAACCAGGGGACAATCACCTTTCTGGGTGGAACAGACCTGTGGGACATCCACGACTTTATAGTGCTGAAGGGCCAAGAGGAGGGTTTCTTCCATGCCCTGATGGACTACCTGGAGGACGAGGAGTGGACAGAGGTCAAGCTGGAGTCCCTTCTGGAAGGGTCTCCAACCCTGCGGCGTCTGCCCCCTCTTGCTCAAGACAAAGGGCACAAGGTAGAGCAGCGTGAGGAAGACCATCTAATGGGGGTTGCCCTCCCAGGCAACTGGGAGGAGTACCTCACGGGTTTGAGGAAGAAGGACCGCCATGAGCTGCGCCGCAAGCTGCGACACCTGGAGACAGGTCCAGCCTTCCGTATCCAGCAGCTAAACGACGCCCACAGCGTGTCCAACGCCATAGACGAGTTCTTGAATCTTATGGGGCAGAGCCGAGAGGAGAAGTCCCGGTTCTTGACGACAGAAAGGGAGGCCTTCTTCCGGGACATGTCTTTGGATCTGGCCCGGCGAGGTCTCTTCCAACTCTTCTTCCTGGAAATGGACGGGGTAAGGACCGCCGGGACGGTGTGTTTCGATTACAACAACGTCCGTTCCCTGTACAATAGCGGCTACAATACGGAGTACGCGGCCCTGGGAACGGGATTCCTCCTCAAGGCCCTGTGCCTCAAGAAGGCAATCTGCGAAGGGAAAACGTATTTTGACCTGCTCCGTGGCACTGAGCCATACAAACATCATCTGGGAGCCAAAGAACAGGGGTTGTACCGCCTTTCCATACTCCGTTAGTCTCCCTGGGAAAGAATCCGCCAAGGACTGGCCATGACAGTTTCACAGCAAGACTACTGCTACGCTGAGGCACCATCGCCGAGGGACCCTATAGAGCGGATAGCGATGGTCAGTGTCCACGGATGTCCCGCGGCCCAACTGGGCAGCAAGGATACCGGCGGGATGAACGTGTACATCCGCCAGGTGGCCCAGGAGTTGAGCAAACGGGGTATTTACGTAGACGTCTTCACCCGATACCACGATCCCAACGACCCCCAGGTGGTAAGGCTGGCAGAACGAGCACGGGTTATCCACATCAGCGCAGGCCACTTCACCGATGACAAGACGGTCATTCCCTACCACCTTCCAGAGTTTGTGTGCAGGCTCCTGGACTATACCAGCCGTGAGCGGCTCTCCTACGACCTCATTCACTCCCACTACTGGCTATCAGGGCGGGTCGGGAGTATCCTGGCCCGTCACTGGGGCATTCCTCACGTGGCCTGCTTTCACACCCTGGCGGAGGTCAAACGGCGTGCCCGGGTGGGAGAAATAGAGCCCGAAGAGCGGGCTTTGGGAGAGGGGAAGGTAATCAGGTCGGCAGACTCTATCGTGGCTTTTACCCAGCACGAGAGGGATGCCATGATACGCCTCTACGACGCTCCTGGGCAGAAGATAGAGGTGATCCCCTGTGGAGTTGACGCGGAGCTTTTCCAGCCCTTGGACCAGGAGCTAGCCAAAAGGAAGCTAGGCCTCCAGGATAGCAAGGTGGTGCTGTACGTGGGCAGGCTTGAACCCCTCAAGGGAGTGGACATTCTCCTCAGGGCCGTGGCCCAGCTAGAGCAGGGAGACTCGGTGAAGACCCTTATCGTGGGCGGAGACCTGGAGGAAGACCGCGAGATGGCCCGCTTGAAATCTTTGAGCCAGGAGCTGGGAATATCCACCCGGGTCAGCTTCCTGGGTAGACTCAACCAGCAGGAGCTTCCCACCTACTACAACGCGGCGGATATATGCGTTGTGCCCTCTTACTACGAGAGTTTTGGGATGGTGGCCCTGGAGGCCATGGCCTGCGGCACTCCAGTGATTGCCTCCCGGGTTGGTGGGCTGCCAACTATAGTGAAGGATGGCTTCACCGGCTACCTGATCCCGTGGCGTTGCCCGGAGCCTTTCGCCGATGGTTTGGACGTTCTCCTGAGCAGCCAGACCATCAGGAGAGCCATGGGCGAGGCTTCCAGGAGGGTCGCCCTGACCATGCGCTGGCCCGCCGTGGTGGATAGTCTGATGGACTCGTACCGTTCGCTGCTTGCACCACCTCAGGCCATCTGAAACTCCATTACTTCCTCGAAAAATTCCCTAAACATTCACCCCCTCTCTCACTCTACCCATCGAGGGGGAGAGGACAAACTTTTCCCCGCAGACGGGGGAAGGTTAGAGCCTGCGCTGAGCTCCGACTCCGTGTGTTGCATCCCGCAGAAATCGGGGCGGAGTCCGACGGAATCGGACATCACGAAGCGATGGAGGTGAACAAGTTAAGTTTTCTGCTCAAGAGTCAGTAAGCCTTCAGCCTTCGCTCGTACCACCGGGTCTCTGCCACCTTGCGGAAACCCACAGAAAGCCAGTTGTTCGCGGCCAGGGTGTTCTCCTCATCCACCGTCAGCTCAATGGAGTCCACCCCCTGGGACTGGAGATAGGCCACGCCCGCCAGAAGGAACGCCTGGCCCAGGGCAAGACCTCTGTACTGTGGCAAGACTCCCCCCATCCAGGCTACTCCCGCTCTCTCCGTCCCGTTGTCGTCTATGCGAGTCCAGCAGTAGGCCGCAGTGTCGTTTCCCCTCTCGATAAAGATAATCCCTTCGGGGCGGCAGCGGCTCAGCTTCGTTTTGTACGCAATCTCCTCCACCGTGTTGGGGCAGAACCCCCAGCTACCAGCGAAGGCGGCGTTCTGCACTCGGGTGAGCAGCTCCTCGTCCCCTGGAGCAAAGCTCCGCAGGGAGAAGCCCAGAGGCAACGCAAGTCCTGGTGCTCTTCCTCCCTGCCAGCGCATCAGCCAGTAGCGGCGATTGAAAGAGAAACCACGGTGCTCCAAGAAAGTGTGGCTTGCTGGGCTGTCCTCGGGGACAGCTATGTGCATCACGTCAACCCCCAGGGTGCGTGCCCGCACAAGGGCAGCCTCCAGGAGCCGCCCGCCGATGCCTCTGAGACGATAGTCAGGGGCAACACCACCCTCCACCACTATCCGGCCTATGGCAAGCTCCGGAGCCACCAGGGCATATCCCACAAGAGCTCCACCCCACTCTGCCAGGAAGCAGTTCTCCTCCGGGTTGCAGCCTGGTTGGCACAGCCACTCATCCATGTAAGGGACAGAAAAGGCCCCTGGTTGGCCTGTCAGGCCCTGCACCAGGTTGACCAGGCGTGTGTACACCTCCAGGTCATCCCAGCGAAATGGCCTGAGAGAGAGCGAGCTTTTAGGCGTTTTTCCCGTTGGCATCTTATCTCAGTCTTGACAGCTTATCGGCGATTGTAGCAAAGTACCTTTATCGCCACAACCCAGCCAATCAGCCATGATGGCACACTCACGACCCACGAGGGAACTACTACGCTAGACCTGCACGCTCATATTCTCCCTGGCATAGACGACGGCCCATCCACCATGGAAGAGTCCGTGGAGATGGCACGTCTGGCCTCCGAGGACGGTACACGGACCCTAGTGGCCACTCCTCATAACCGGGACGTGAATGAGCGGTCATCCATAGCCGCCGTAAGGGAGCTGGCAAGCCGGCTTAACCAGGAGATTCAGGCCCACTCCATACCTCTGAGGGTCATCCTGGGCATGGAGAACCACCTGGAGATGGACACACCAGAGCAGGTAGACAGGGGCCTGGCCATCCCCATCGAGGGGACCCACTACATCCTGATTGAGCTGCCCAACGAGTTCTACCCGTTCTATGGAGAAGAGGTGCTGTTCAAGCTGCGGCTCAAGGGCCTGCGCCCCATAGTGGTGCATCCGGAGAGGAACCTGGCTATCCAGGGCAACTCCCAGATTCTGGCCAATCTGGTACAGAAGGGCGTACTTGCCCAGATAACCGCCGACAGCATCACCGGCACCATGGAAAAGGAGCCTCAGAAGGCATCAAAGGAGCTCCTTCAGCAGGGCCTTGCCCACATTATCGCGTCAGACGGCCATAATGCCCGTGGTGCAAGGAAGCCCCTCCTCTCGCTCGGCGTTGCCGCGGCGGCCAGGGTGGTGGGAGTGGAGGCTGCCCGAAGCATGGTGGAGGACATCCCCCGGGCCATCCTGCAAGACAAAGCGCCGGACTTGCAAGGGCTGCCCAAGGCCTCCAGACAGAGATGGTGGAGTTTACGCCGTTGAGCCCTCAGCCGATGCAGAGGAACCGCACCAGCCTGAGACACAGGGTGGGCACCGGCTCTATTCGCTTGAGGATAGCGTAGCCCAGATACGTGGCCGCAACACCGATAAGCGCCCCTCCCAGGACATCCAGGGGATAGAACACTCCAGCGTATATCCTGGAAAAGCCGTAGATGAAGGCACCTGTGTACATGGCAGTGCCAATCCGTCTGTTAGCCATCCATGCACCCGTCGCCATGGCAAATGCCACTGCCACCGGGTTGGCGGGAAAGGAAGAGTCCGTGGGTGGGTAAAAGAGAAGCCGTACCTCCATAGCGTCAAAAACGTCAAAGGGGCGAGGGCGAAAGTAGAACACGTTGGAAAGCTTCACCGCTGCGCTGGCTATGCCCACACCTATCCCAGCCAGCATCACCCCTCTCTGGTGCCGCTCCCTCATGGCCTGGTCCGCCCACCCAAACCATAGCCCCAGCAGGACCACGGAGAATACCACCGGTATGAGGTAGTCGCTCACCACCCACTGGACCACCCTATCGAAGGTGTGAGAGGAGCCTACCCAGCCGTTTATCCAGAGGAATACTTTCGTATCAACCTGCGATACAGCTTCCAAACCACTCCCAAATTGTTTGATAGTGCCTGAAGAAAGGTGGTCTCCCTGAGGGACGGCAGGCCTTCCGTCGTACCACCGAATGCCCCTCTTTTGTAGTTGGTGAAGGATGTGACCAGAACAGTAAATAACAAAGCCAGAAAACTGCCCAGGATGAACAGGCCGAACTGGGCCGTCCCTGCGATGCCTCCTCCGGTATCCGGAATGTTTCTGCCTCCATCCCAGAAAAACCATGCCAGGGAGCCCAGTATCATGCCCACGCCTGCCACGGCGGAGAAACGCCTGCCCTCAAAGAACAGTAGGCCCCTCAGCCCACCATAGGCAGCAGCCACCTGCACCACACCACAGCAGGCCGAGAACACCAGTACCAGATACTCCTGGCCTAGAGTCATTTTGTGCTGCTCGGGCCCCTACAGGGCCTCTGCCACTCTCCTGGAGGTGAAGTAATGGGTTACCCCCACCAGTGACGGAAGGACCACCGAGTACCCAACCAGACTGATGGGATAGTGAAGAAACCAGAGAGCGAAGGGAAGAGGTGAATAGAGCATAGCAAAGAAGAGGTTCATGCTGCGATGCCGGAAAAGGGGCACAACCGCCACCAGAGCCAGGGGAAGGAACACCTTGGGCACCAGCACCAGCAGCACTCCCATGGTAGTGGCAGCGCCTCTACCTCCCCTGAACTGGAGGAAAAAGGGGAAGTTGTGGCCCATAACCGATGCCGCTCCTCCCGCCAGGGCAAGCCCCTCATTTGAGGAAAGGAACCCGGGTACGAGCACGGCGCAACTGCCTTTGGCCACGTCTACGACGCCCACCACTACACCTGGCACGGCCCCCACCTGTCGATAGACGTTGGCAGCCCCGGCGTTGCCGTCTCCCACCTGTCGAATATCAATGCCCGCCACCTTGCGCCCCACCAGGTAGGCCGTGGGAAAGGAGCCTATGAGATAGCACAACGCCATCAGGGGCACCCAGGGCAGCAAAAGCAACCTATTCCCCTTCTTTCGTGCGTGTTCTTCGTCTATCTACCTGTCTAGCAGCTATTAGCTGGCACAGGAATCTACAGGGCGAAGGTGCGCCGTGATAACTAGGGTCGGGCTTTGACCGCGGCCGTCGGCACGGGCGCACACCAGTCCAGATACCTGGGCACCCTGCCCCGAATGACATCAAAGTAGAGCCGCTGCAACTCCCTGGTAACCGGGCCTATCTCGCCACTGCCAATCTGAAAGTTGTCTATGTGCCCCACCGGGGTAAGGTGAGCGGCCGTACCCGTGAGGAAACACTCGTCAACGTTGTAGAGCTCGCTGCGCCGCACGTTTCGCTCCACCGTCTCGAGCCCCAGTTCATCCCTGGCAATTTGAATCACCGCGTCGCGAGTGATTCCCGCCAGGATGTTGTCGGAGGTGGCGGGTGTCACCAGCTTGCCGTTAATCACCACGAATATGTTCTCGCCAGTGCCCTCCGCGACATAGCCCTCCTGGGTGAGGAGGATGGCCTCATCGAACCCCGCCAGGGTAGCCTCCGTCTTGGCCAGGACGCTGTTCACATACAGCCCCCCGATCTTGGTCCTGGCGGGTATCATGGTGTCCTCCATGCGCCGCCAGGAGGAGGTGCAGCATCGGGCTGCCGCCTCTAGATCCAGGTAGGCCCCAAAGGGAATGGGGAAGATGACCAGGGAGTCCTTCAGGTCCTGGAGCTTGAGGACGGCTACCCGCTCCTCTCCTTTGAAGGCCAGGGGGCGTATGTAGATGTCCTGCCGAAATTCACACCGCTCCACCAGGTCCAGGGTGATGTCGCTCAGCTCCTCTGGGGTGTAGGGGACGTTTATCCGCATGATCTTGCATCCCTGTAGAAACCGCTGGTAGTGCTCCCTGGGCCGGAACACGTACATCCTCTCCTGTTCGGGGTTCCAGTTGCCCCGAATGCCTTCAAAGACGGAGGTGCCGTAGTGAAGGGCGTGGGTCATCACCCCTACCTTGGCCTCAGACAATGGCAGGACTTCACCGTTCAAGAAGGCATAGGTCATTGTTCCGGCTCCTTTTCCAGAGACTGGAGGCATTATATACGGGCTTCCATGCCAAGGCAACCCCGCCGGCAGCACTTGGTTTACAGGGATGGGCTAGAGCTATCCCCAAGCTCCCCAGGGCAAGCCGCCTGGGCTTCCCTTTGATCACACCCCACTGATGCGTGAATCAGCGTTCTCACGAACCCTTACAGACGCGTTCTCGACCCACCGAACCATCCCCCTTTATCCCCCTTTCCTTCGGCTCCACTCAGGACAGGCCCTTTTCTGGAAAGGGGATAAAGAAGTTTCTGGGGGACACCCCCAGTGCCCCCGTTCCTTCGACTTCGCTCAGGACAGGCGCCGGGGCGGAGCCCCCCTGGACTCCCCAGGCGGACGTTACGCCGATTTATGACGGCAGGCACCAGTACTTCCCTTCGTAAATCCGCGCAAGCATGTCACACCTCAAGTAGAGGCGTTTCGTGAATCGCTCCTACAATGCTCCGCTCGTGGTGAGCTTGTCAAACTATACGAGCTGAGTATTGGGAGGCGTTTTCTGCAACCAGGCACTAGGAGGCGAACCGGGAGAGGCCAAAAGGCAGAAGGGGCGTCTCCTCTCCCCTGGCGATGTAGTCCGTAATCAGCTTCCCTGTAGCCATGCTGAAGAGCATGCCGCTTCGATAGTGGCCCAATGCCATCAGGACCCCCTCCCATCCATCTATCGGGCCCAGAATGGGGATCTCATCCGGGGAGGCCGGACGCAAGCCAGCCCAGGCCTTGTGCAGCCCAGCCCCTGCCATGGCGGGAACCAGCTCAATCGCCCTGGAGAGGATTCCAGCTATGCCCTCAATAGTGGGCTGGTCGCGAAAGCCCGCGTCTTCCTGAGTCGTCCCAATGACGATGGAGCCGTCGGCCTTGGGAAGCAGATAGGTCAACCCGTGCCATACGATAGCGGAGATGGGCGATGGAAGGATGCGGGCTGCCAGAATCTGCCCCCTCACCGGATGCACCGGGATGTCCACCCCCAGCCAGTCACGGTACTGGCCCACCCATGACCCAGAGGCCAGCACAACCCAGTCCGCCTCCAGGTTGCCTGAGGCAAGTCGCACGCCGACAACCCGGCGCTCCTGCTGCACGAGGCCCATCGCTTCAGTATCCTGAAGCAGGGTGGCTCCCCGTCTGGCCGCTCCCTGGGCAAAGGCCCTGACCAGCCTCCGACTGTTCAGATGCCCCTCCTGGGGCGAGAACAGAGCGCCCCGAACGCCCTCTCCCAGGGCTGGCTCCATGCGGCGCAACTCCTGGGCGGTCAGCCACCTGACCCCCATATTCAACGGCTCCTGCCATTTCAGGCGGGCCTTGAGACCCTCCTCTTCCTCCGGGGTCTTGGCAATGTGGAGAATGCCGGGTGAACGGTACTCCACATCTATGCCCGACTCTTTTTGAAGCTGGGGCAGCAGCTCCAGCAGCAGTGCGCGGCTCCCCAGGGCCAGCTTGAGGGGCTCGCCCTGGGAGTACCCCTCCGAAAGCGACGCCACCATGCCAGCGGCCACACCCGATGCAGCCCCCCCTACCCTACCCCGCTCTACCACCGTCACCCTGATTCCAGCACTTGCCAAATGGTAAGCGATGGAGCAGCCGATGACTCCCCCGCCTATGACCACAACGTGTTTATTCGATGTCACCATGCTCCCTTCGTGGGCTTATCCGCCACCCACGGGGCGGACTATCTCAACCTCATCCCCTTCGTCCAGAATAACCTCAGAAAAGCGCCCTCTTTCCACCACCTCTCCGTTGCGAGCCACGGCAATGAACTGAATGTTGACTCCACTGGAACGAAGGAAATCTATGAGCGGGGTAGGCCCCTCTAGCTTTCGGCGTCGGCCGTTGATGGTCAGGGTAATCACGAGCTTATGAGTGCAGAGCAAGCCCTTCCCTGGCTTCCCAAGCTGCTATCAGGGAGTGCTTCAGCTCCCTGGCAGCCCTTTCCGGGTCCGGCGCAGCCAGGATGGCGCTGATGACGGCGACCCCCTTCGCCCCCGCCCCCACCACCGAGGCCACATTGCTGGAGTTAACGCCACCAATGGCCAGCACGGGAGCGTCCACCTGGCGCGTCACGGTAGATATGAGGTTGAGGCCGCCGGTGTGAGCACCGGGGTGCGAGGAGGTGGGGAAGATGGTGCCCAGGACCAGGTAGTCTGCGCCTTCCTTTGCCGCCAGAGATGTGCTGGTGAGGTCGTGGACGGACTTGCCCACCAGAAGGTGCGACGGCACTACCCGCCTGGCGTCTTGAACGGAAAGCGAGTCCTGGGGTAGATGAAGGCCATCGGCTCCGGCGGCCAGGGCCACATCCAGGCGATCGTTGATTACGAGAAGGGCCTTCCCCCTGGTGATGGAGCGCAGCTTCAAGGCCAGCTCCAGAAGCTCGCTTGCGGGCAGGTCTTTCTCACGAAGCTGCACCATATCCACTCCCCCCGACATCGCCGCGGCAACCTTCTTCTCCAACAGGTTGGGGCCGCACAGCGTCCTGTCGGTCACCAGGCAGAGGCAAGGGACGGGTACAGGGGGCACAGGTTTCACCTCAATTCAGCTTCGCCCCACCACGCCCTCAAGGGGGCTGCTGGCAGACGCGTAGGTTCTCCTGGCAATTCGTCCCGCGTGGAAGGCTTTGAACCCCGCCTCCACCCCCTGGCGAAAGGCCTCGGCCATGAGGGCTGGGTTGCCCGCCTGGGCAATGGCGGTGTTCACCAGGACGGCGTCGGCCCCCATCTCCATGGCCTGCGCGGCGTCCGAGGGGACTCCCAGACCCGCGTCCACCACGACGGGGACGGTGGCCTGCTCGATGATTATCTGAATCTCCTCCGCAGTGTGGATTCCCTGCCCGGAGCCTATGGCCGAGCCCAGGGGCATCACCGTGGCGCACCCCATCTCCTGGAGCTTCCTGGCCAGGACGGGGTCGGCATGGATATAGGGGAGCACAGTGAAGCCTTCAGCAATAAGGGCTTTCGCCGCCTCCAGGGTCCCGATGGGGTCTGGAAGAAGGTATTTGGGGTCTGGAATAACCTCCAGCTTGATCCAGTCGGAGAGGCCCATAGCCCGGGACAGCCGGGCGACGGTAAGGGCCTCCTCCGGAGTGCGGCAGCCTGCGGTATTGGGGAGAATCTGGTACTTGCTCCAGTCTATGTAGTCCAGCAGGGTCTTCTTATTGGGGTCGTCCAGGTCCAGGCGGCGGAGCGCAACGGTGATCATCTCCGTGCCGGAGGCCTCGATGGCGCTCACCATCTCCTCCATGGAGCGGTACTTCCCTGTGCCCAGAATCAGGCGGGACGTGAACTGTTTGCCGGCGATGGTCAAGTTAGCTACCATATTCCTCAATCCTCAAGACGCCTATGAGCACGTCATGCCCATCGTCGTCTTTGTAAATGCTGTAGACAATCCGTAGGTCACCTTGCCATACCTCGTATCTTTCTTCGCCCGATGACACTACCAAAGATTGTGCAGCTCGAGGCCGTGGTTCGTGTAGAAGCCCAACTGCTCGCTCAGATACTCGCTCTTTCTGCCATTGGGGCAATTCGTCGCGCCAGATGCTCAATGCCGATGGCCTAAAGAACAAATACACCTATGACTCCAATTTACCCTTCAATTGGTTTATCATACGTTCTGCTTCTCTATCCCCCTCCACAAAAGCAGCCTCGTCCTCGAATTTGGTCCAGCCTCCGGGTTCCTTCAATGCTTCCCATTCCGTCCCCAGAGCAACTTCCTTAAGGCCCGCCGTAGTAATCAAGAACACCTTGTCCGGCTCCAATTTCAACTCGCCAATGACCCTGTTGAATGCCTGCTTCATTACTTGTGGATTCGTCTTTGCGTTGATCCAAGACTCAGCTGATACTACAACGAACGCTTTTCGCTCCCCTTTGCTCAGAACCACGTCCACCGTGTCGTTGTAGAACCCGCGGTGTCCGTCTGCGTCGCATTCCAGCCCGGGATCAAGCTCCTTGACCACCGACTCGATCAACGCCCTTGCCTCAGCTACTTCCTCGCTCCAAAGCTTCATCCTAGCTCCTTTATGTCCAGTCAAAGCTGGCGCCTGTAAACAAAACACCGCCGGGCTATCAGCGGTGCAAAGAGTGAACAGGTGCGCTCTCCCTCCGCTGGCATTACCCAGTTCAGGTTCCCACGGTCGCCCCCATGCATCGGGGCCTCTCAGCCTGGCACTCCCAAGCTCCCGCTGGACTCTATTCAGTTGTTACAAAGAGGACTCACCTGCATAGTATGATAAGTGGCAGCTAGTAGTCAATTGGTGCGTGGAAAACCAGCACGTCCGTTTCTACGACAAAAGTCGTATCAGCAGCAACTGTGTTGGGGATAGATTTAGAATCCATATTATTTGGGGAGGTTTTGACAGGCTATGGAAACACTCCAGGTATTGCAGACCCGCCGCAGCATCAAAAGCTTCTTGCCAAAGCCAGTGCCGCAAGATACGCTGCTCAAGCTCATCGATGTTGCCCGTTACTCGCCCTCGGGAGCCAACAGGAACCCCTGGCGTTTTGTGGTAACTACGCAGAAGGATACTCTGACCCGTCTCGGTGGCATAGCTCGCACCTGTAGCTGGCTGGCTTCGGTGCCGGCGGGAATCGCTATAGTGGCCGATGCCGCAGCGACGCGATACTGGCTTGAGGACTGCAGCATCGCGGCTTACACCATATGGCTAACGGCAACAGATCTGGGACTGGGGGCAGCCTGGGCAGAGATGTACCAGAGTGACAACTCCGAAGAAAGTGAACGAAGACAGAACTCTGTTCGCGAAATTCTGTCCATCCCCGATAACTTGTCCGTGCCCATGGTTATGGGCGTAGGGTATCCTGACCAACCGCCCGCGGAACGGCAACGACTAGCTGTGGAGGACATAATCCGCTGGGAAAGCTACGCCTCTGGCAGTGCTTAGAAGCCGTTCCCCAACCCACGGAAAGCCCCCATCCCTTCGGCTTCGCTCAGGGCAAGCTCTAACCTTCCCCCGCGAGCGGAGGAAGGGATTTCTCTCCCCCGTTGCACGGGGGAGAGTCAGAGAGGGGGTAGCCGGTTCACAATGTAGCGCATCCCTTTGGAAACACCCTCTTAGTCTATTGCAACCCGAAACCAACACATCAAAGGGGGCTGACGCTCCCCTTTCCCACCAGGAACTTGCTGGCCTGGGCCAGAAAGTGGCTCTCGATCCTGTCCAGGTCGGTGGTGGAGACCAGGGCCTGCTGGCTACGGGAGACGTACTCCAGGAGGCGACGACGCCGGGAGGCGTCCAACTCCGAAAAAACGTCGTCTAGCAGCAGGATTGGGGATTCGCCACGCTCTCTTTCCAGCAGGGTTCCCTCGGCCAGCTTCAGGGAGATGGCCAGGGTGCGAGCCTGGCCCCTGGACGCGTAGCTGGCTGCCTCCATTCCTCCCACCATAAGGCGCAGGTCGTCCCTGTGCGGCCCCCACTGGGATGAACCCAGGGCCATCTCCCTTTCCCGGCCCTCCTCCAGGGTACGCTGGAAAGAACGGTGGATGTCCTCCTTCTCCACACCCTCCAGAGGAACGCTGGGGACATACTCCATGCTCAGCTCCTCCTGGGCCTCGGTCAGCTCGCAGTGGAGGCCACTGACAAGCTGCCGTAGCTCCTGGACGACCTGATGCCGCCTTAGAGTTATGTGAGCACCCTCCTGCACCATGGCCTCGTTCCAGAAATCCATCTCCCCAGGCTGTGCTCTGCGCTCTCTCAGGAGGCGCAGGAGATGGTTCCGCTGGTACACCACCTTCTGGTATCTCTGGAGGGCTCGGAGATAGGGCCTGTCTAGCTGGCATATGAGGATGTCCAGGTAACGGCGTCGTATCGCTGGAGGTCCAGAGACCAGCTGGATATCCTCGGCATCGAATAGGACGGCGTTGACCACTCCCACCAGGTCCGAGGCCGAAACGTGGACGCCGTTGACCCTGACGTCTTTACGAAGATAGGGCTGGCCATCTTCGAGAAGGGACTGTTCCAGGTGCATGTCCACCGCAATGCGCACCCTGTCCTGTCCCCTATGGACGATGCCCAGGACCTGGGTGTGGTCCGGGTCCTCGACGGCCGCCCTACAGATAGCTTCCCGATCGCCACTGGCCCGATAAGCCTTGGCGATGGACAGAAGATACACCGCTTCAAGCAGGTTGGACTTTCCCTGGGCGTTGCCTCCAAAGATAACCACCAGGCCCGCAGGAATGTCCATCTCCAGGCGGTGGTAGTTGCGGAAGTTGGTGAGGCTCAGGTGGGAGACGTACACGGGCAGCACCCTCGGGGTGGCTCATCCAGGCTGGCCCCATTATAGCAGAGGAGTTGATTGTGTCCCCATCCTGCGCCTTCACAACTCGGGTCTACGAAGGTGCCAGAGTGTGGACTCCTGGTAGGCATGGGCCACCCGCAGCAGAAGGCTCTCAGTAAAGGGCTTGCCGACCAGCTGCAAGCCGACTGGAAGGCCGCCCCTGGTGAACCCACAGGGCACCGAGATGGCGGGCAGCCCCACGGCGCTGAAAATACGGGTGATACGCAACAGGGCCTCCCTTATGGGCACGTCCTGCCCGTGTATGGTCACTCGCTCTTGCTCGATGCCGGGCGCGGCGATGGCCGTGGTCGGCGTGGCTAGCAGGTCTATTTCCGCGAAGGTTTCCAGCAGCCTCCTTTTGAGTTTGGCCCTCACTTGCTGCGCATGGAGGTACGCCTCGGCAGGGATGAACAGCCCGCTCTCGATGCGCCGCCGGATTACAGGGTCGAAGTGGTGTCCCTGGGCCAGCACTCGCGAACGGTGGATGGTGGCGGCCTCCGCCGTCTGCACCACGCTTCCCGCGGCGTTAATCAGCCCCAGGTCAGGGATGGAGACCTCCCGAACTCTCGCCCCCAGCGACTCCATCTGGGCCAGGGCGGCGCGAAATGCCTGCTCCACCTCGGAGTCCATCACCTCCCAGACAAACTCACGCGGCACGCCAATGCGTGTGTCCTTCACTTCCCTCCCCAGCTCTTTTGAATAGTCTTGTGGAGCTATTTGAACGGAGGCCGGGTCTCGCGAGTCGTGGCCCGCCAGCATGTTCAGGGCCAACGCTGCGTCCCGCACCGTTCGGGCCAGGGGGCCAACGTGGTCCATAGACCAGGACAGGGGCGTGACGCCGTACCTGCTGATGAGGCCAAAGGTGGGTTTGAGGCCGGTGATGCCACACAAGGCCGCGGGCACGCGTACCGACCCTCCTGTGTCTGTGCCTATGGCGATGGGGACCTCGCCACTAGCGACCGCCACTGCGGGGCCGCTGCTGGAGCCGCCGGCCATTCGCGTCGTGTCCCACGGGTTGCGCGCTGGGCCGTAGTGGGGGTTAAGGCTGGTGCCGTCGAAGGCGAACTCCGTCATGTGGAGCTTGCCAATGCAGTATGCACCTGCGTCTATCATCCGTGAGGCCACAGCCGAGTCCTCGGCAGGCACGAACTCCCTATCTATCAGCGAGCCGGAGGTGGTGCGGATGCCCCTGGTCCAGAACAGGTCTTTCAAGCCCACGGGAATGCCGTGAAAGAGGCCGCAGTACTCCCCTTGCACAAGCTCTTCTTCTGCTTCACTGGCCGCTTGCAAGGCGTGCTCATCCATGCGGGTTATGAAGGCGTTGAGTCGCGGCTCCAGGGCATCTATGCGGTGGAGAAAGGCCTCGGCCACCTCCAAGGGGGAGACATCCCCGCGCTGGATGCGTGCGCCCAGTTGGGCCACGGTAAGCTGGGTCAGGTCTTCGTTCGGCACGTCTACTCGGGTGCGCCCGTGTCGGTGAGGATGAAGCTGGGGCCTGGCAGGATGCCGGAGGTGTCCACCTGGTCGAGCAGCTTGATGCGCTGGAACATGGCCTGCACCTCTGGAAACAGCCCCTGGAGATGGGGTATGTCCATCTCCAACCCTTGCTGTCGCGCAAGGGTCAGAAAGGTCTCACAGGTCAGTTCGGGGCGTTCGGCCATGTTTTGCTCCTGGGACGTGGAGTGCCAATAGTCGGTTGCTGCACGCCCATTGTAGGGAAACCCGTGCTCTCGCGCAACTCAAGCGCTGCCCGGCATGAACGCGTCTGGAACGCCTGCCGTCTATGATACAATCATGGGCACAAGATTCGGCAAGGCGCTTTCCCAGGAGGTGAGCCATGACCAGTGACAGCTATGCCCACCCTGAGCTTCTGGTGGAGTCGGACTGGCTTGAGGCCCGCCTGAACGACCGCAACCTGCGAATAGTGGACTGCGACCAGTACGATGGCTACCGTCGCGCCCACATCACCAACGCCGTGGGCATTCGCGAGCACCACTACATCAAGCACCCCGACTATCCCAAAGACCCCACTAGCCACCCCCTTGTGGCGTCCGCAGAGCAGGTTGCCCAGCTCATGGGCAGCATAGGAATCGGGGACGACACCCTGGTGGTAACCTACGACGGGTTCGGCGGCCTCTACGCCGCTCGCGTCTGGTGGGTCCTCAACTACTACGGGCACAGCAACGTCAAGGTGCTCAACGGTGGCTGGAACAAGTGGTTCGACGAGGGCCGTCCGGTGACCACCGACGTGCCTCAAACCGCGCAGGCTACCTTCACTCCCAGGGAGCGCCCCGGCCTGGTGTGCATGATGGACTACGGTGTCTCCTGCGTAGGGCAGTCGAACACCGTTTTCCTCGACGTGCGCTCCGATGGCGAGTGGGAGGGCACCAACGATCGGGGGAACCGGCGGGCGGGCCACGTGCCTGGGGCGGTACACCTGGAGTGGCTCAACTTCGTCACCAGCGACAAGCACCAGACCATCAGGCCGGCTCGCGAGCTGCGAGCCATGCTGGAGGAGCGCGGCGTCACCCCAGACAAGCAAGTCATCACCTACTGACAGGGAGGAATCCGTGCGGCGCACGGAGCCTTCGTTCTCACCCTGCTGGGCTACCCTCGCGTCCGCAACTACGACGGCTCCATGGGAGAGTGGGCCAACCGGGACCACGCGCCCCTGGTGCTGGAAAAGGCGAGGTAACACCCTTACTCACACGTCAGGCGCGAAGGGTCACCTCTCCCGCGGCCAGGGCCAGAAGAGAGCCGTTGGAAAGTCGCAAGAGCAGGCTGCCGTCCTGGTCAACTCCCTGGGCGTACCCCTCATACACCTGTCCCCCCCAGGTAACCCGTACCTGTTGGCCCAGAGTGTCCAACCACGACGACCACTCATCTCGAACCGAGCCTCCCTGCTTGATGGCCAGGTAGAGCACCTCCATCTCGGCCATGATCCCTTTCAATAGGCCCAGACGAGGCACGGGACGCCCCAGCTCGCGCTGAAGGCTGGTGGCTATGTCACTGATTTCGGGGTACTCCCGCGGGTCGAAGTTGACGTTGACCCCCATGCCAACTATGGAGAAGTTACCCGTGCCCTCTTCGGCCAGGAAGCTCTCTATGAGGATTCCTGCAATCTTCCTTCCCCCCATGCGGACGTCGTTAGGCCACTTGATGGTGACCGGGCTGCTCTCCTGGGCAATTCGTCGTAAGGCCCGGGCCAGGGCCAGGGAGGCCAGCATGGTCAACTGGGACGCGTGACTCGGTTCGGGACGCAGTAACAGGGAGAGATAGAGGTTCACACCCGGGGGAGATATCCACGTCCTCTGAAAACGACCTCGGCCCGTGGTCTGCTCTTCTGCCACCACCAGGGTCCCTTCCGGGGCATTGCCCAGGGCCGCCTTCCTGGCCTCGTCCATGGTGGAGCCGGTGGCCCGAAAGTAAGCCACGCGGCGGCCCAGGAGGGAGGTGGATAGACCGCCCTGGATTATCTCTTGACTGAGGTGGTCAGAGAACATTGCTCTATAAGACATTATTGCTTGAGAACGTCATCGGCATGAACATGTCATTCTGAACGAAGTGAAGAATCTAGGGCTTGTGGCCTCAGACCCTTCGTTTCGCAAGGGTGATAAAGCGGAAGTCGCGGTTGATAGGCAGGCCTGTAAGCCGAGTCCTGTATCCCGACACAGTCGGGACGGTGACCATCTATCTGGGACTCCGATTGCTCGAAGCCTCTAGCAGCCAACCCGGGGACGGGCCGGGCGTCCTTTGTCCCCCTATTTGGCCTTGCTCCGGGTGGGGTTTGCCCTACCTCCGATGTCACCATCGGAGCGGTGAGCTCTTGCCTCGCCATTTCACCCTTACCCCGATTGCTCGGGGCGGTGTTTTTTCTGTGGCACTTTCCGTCGGGTTACCCCGCCTGGCCGTTAGCCAGCACCCTGCCCGGTGGAGCTCGGACTTTCCTCCCCGATTACATCGGGGCGATCACCCGGCCTGCCTACCAACTCACCTGTAGTTTAACACCGACACCTGGAACGGTCAAAGGGGACAGCCCATATCCTCGATACCGAAAACACCTTTGCAGACAGAGGTACAGGCAACCTTGACAGGCAATCAGTTTACGTACAGTATCCGGCTACAGCTGGGGCATTGGACCGGCTTTGGCGAGGAGCGGGCCTGCTGCACTACCCTGGTGGGCAGGGAGATACGACAGCCACGGCACATTCCTCTCTCCACCTTGGCTACTGCCTGCCCTTGACGGATGGAACGAAGGGAATCGTAAAGCCTCAGATGCTCGGTGCTAATCAGCGAGGATAGACCTCGACGTTTCTCCTCCAGGAGAGTCGAATCTTTTTGCAGGTTCGCTCTCTCCCCCGTCAGCCGTTCTTGCTCCTTTTGCCATGCCACCTGGGCCTCTCGAAGAGCACGCTCCAGACTACCAAGGCCTTGCGCAGTCTCCTCGACCAACTCCAGGGCCAGGAGCAAGCTCTCCTCTTGCTGCTTCTGCTGCTCCCGAAAGATGTTTAGCTCTTTCTGCATATCCTGCAACTCCCGGGGGTTGCGCACCGTTCCCCCGTAGAGTTTGCTTTCCAGCTCTTTGGTCTTGTCCTGGAAGGAACCCACGGTGAGCTCCAGGTCCCTGCGCTCCCCTTCCTGCTTTTTCAGGACAGCCTGGGCCTCTTCAACGGCCCGTTGAGCCTCCAGAAGCAGGTGGTTGTCTGCCAGGGCCTCCTCGACGGAAGCGATAGACTGATTGTAACGTTCGATATCAACGTCCACGCCCATGAGGTCGAAAAGCTGTTGAACAACGGTCATGGCAGGCTCCACATGGTCGCATTGTAGGAATGGGAAGCTATACTTGTCAACCAGAGTCGGCCGGGGAGAAATCTTGGAATCTGGGGGACACCCAACCCCCCGCCCCTTCGGCTTCGCTCAGGGCAGGCTTCGGGGTCTACCACCTCTGGACTCCCCTGGTGGCAATATTGGGATGACTTCATGATTTGACACACGCCCAGAATGGTGCTAGGGTTTGGCCGCGTTTCCAGGGCGGTGTCTCAACAATGGCGCACAAAACCAAAGTGATGCTTGGAGTGAAGGAGGTCTACCGTGGTTAAGGTCATAAAGCCCGAAGAGTCGGAAGAGTACTCTCCACCCAGGCACTACGACATATTCAACCGGCAGATAGTCGGCAGGGCGATGGGTGCCGAGAAGATGAGCGTGGCCCTGGGACGAATCTCACCCGGCGGGTGGGCGGAAATACACACCCACGATAGCTCCGAGCACTGCCACTACATCCTCCAGGGGGAGGTTGTCGTCACCATGCCCAACGGGAGCATCAAAGTGACTGCGGGCCAGGCTGTGTGGACTGGGGTTCGCGAACCGCACGGCATGCGCAACGAGACCAACCAGGACGCCCTGTACCTGGTGATAAGCGCTCCTCTTTCGCCCTAGCCTTCCCTGGGGACGAGAGGGAAGGTGGAGCCAGCGAGGGGATTCGAACCCTTGACCTGCTGTTTACGAAACAGCTGCTCTACCCCTGAGCTACGCTGGCCCGCGCGACATTATACCATCCATTATTTTAGGTGATTATCCCCTTGAACCATGTGCGTCAAGGTGATGATACGCCTGGATGTCATCCTGAGTCCCGATGAAATCGGGACGAAGAATCTAAAGCCTTTGCCGTGACACTCAGCACTCGACACCAGGGCGTATCAGAGAGTCGGCGTGGCGAAGGCTTCAGGCTCAGACGGCCTGCTGGGACCCAGGTGCCACGCACCTATGGGATTGGCAGGTCATTGCTGTTCACCCCATGATCACCACCCTCGGCGTCTAAGGAGTCCATCAGCTCGGGAGGCAGCGGCGGTATGGGGATCTGGTACTGAGTATCGACATGCTGCATCAGTTCGGTAAGCCTGTTCCGAATGTCCCGGTACGCTTCAACTACGGCGAAGTGCTGTTTCAGGTGTTGCTGAAACAGCACGTTCAGAGATGCTAGCTCCCGTCCACGCTGGTCCAGCTGCTGGATCAGCTCCTTTTCCAGAATCTCCCGCTGTTTCTTCTCCGCCAGATGGAAGCTGCGCCTGGCCAGAGCCTCTTCAACCGCTTGCTCCAGGAGCTTTGCAGTCATGGGTTTGACCAGGTAGTCAAAGGCTCCCTCTCGCATATTACGCACTGCCAAGGGAACATCGTCCATCGCGGTGACAAAAATAACAGCCACGTCTGGATACCTCTCTTTGACGTGCTCGAAGCAGGCCAACCCGCTCATCTTTGGCATAAGGATGTCCAGGAGCAGCAGGTCGACCGGGTTGTTGGCCAAGACTTCCAGGGCTGCCTCACCGCTGGGAGCCGTGAGGCAGGCGTATCCGCACTCCTCCAGGGTCTCCTGAAACATGTCTCGAATACCAGCTTCGTCATCTACAATGAGGAGCTGCGCTTTCACGGGCTGTGGCTTGCGGGTTGCCATTGGTTGGAAAACAGTGTAAGGTGAGTTAGAATTCATGCTAGGTTCGTCGGACGGCATTATGGTGACCTCCCCCAAGATACTGGTTGTGGATGATGAACCCAACCTGGCACTGCTCTTGCGAGAGTGGCTGGAAGAGGAGGGCTACCAGGTCTGCTGTGCCATGGACGGGAGCGAAGCCCTGAAGCTGTTCTTTCAGCACCAGCCCGCCTTGAGTGTGGTGGACTTGCTCATGCCGGGGATCGACGGTTTCCATTTGATCGCTCGCATCCGAGAGATTTCTGACTCCTATATTCTGGTTTTGACTGGGCTTGGCAACGATGAATACGTCATTCGCGGCCTGAACCTGGGTGCCGACGAGTACCTGGTCAAGCCTGTGTCTCGCAGGGCCTTCCTGGCACGGGTGCGTGCCCTCCTTCGTCGTGCGGTATCCTCCAACGATGAGGCTCCATCCGGCTACTCCGATGCCTCTCTCTCCCTGAATTTCCTCACACGAGAGGTGCGGGTGAGGGAAAACTCCCTCTATTTGAGGCCGACGGAGTTCCGACTACTAAGCTATCTCTGTCTGAACCGAGATCGGGTGATAGAGCACCAGGAGCTCCTGGACCATGTCTGGGGTGAAGGAATAGGCTCCCTGGACAGCCTGAAATGGTATATCCACTCTCTGAGGATGAAGCTGGAGGAGGACCCCAGCGCCCCCCGTCTCATTGTGACAATCCCCGTGGTAGGATATCGCTACTATCCGCAAAGCCCTGCCCCTCAGCCCCATTCCTAGCAAGGACAGCCGGGAGTCTCACTGTAACGGTGGTTCCCTTCCCCTCTTCACTCTCTATCCCCACACTGCCCTCGTGCATCTCCAGGATATGCTTGGCGGCAAAGAGTCCTACTCCCGCTCCCTGGGGCTTGGATGAGCGGAAGGGTTCAAACAGGTGAGCTTTCATCTCCCGGGGTATCCCCACCCCGTTGTCGGAGATACGCACAACTACGCTCCCTTCGTCCTGGAAGGCAGCAACGGCGATAAGCCCGTCCTCCTCCACCGCTTCCAGGGCGTTGGAGAAGACGTTGGTCAAGGACTCCCGCAGGAGCACCGGGTTACCAGAGACCTGGGGAAGACCCTCGCTGTACTCCAGGCGCGTCTCAACCCTCGTGTGATTCAGGAGGCCAGCCATCCCGAGGGCCTCGTTTACCAGAGTGGGTACGTCTATCGGCACCCACCGCTTCTGTCCCACAGAGATGAAGTTTTCCGTCAGAGACTGGATACGCACGGTTGCCTCCATGGCAATGTCCAGGTGACGGCGGGCTGTACTCCCATCTTCAAGACGGCTCCTGAGACTCTCCAGCCTACCCATGGCAATGGTCAGGGGGTTCTTGATCTGGTGGGCCAGGTCCAGATACAGAGCACCGACAGAGGCCAGCTTGGCATCGGTGGCTATGCGACCCTGGAGTGCCTCCAGTTTTTTCATGGCCTCTTCAAGCTCGGCATTGGCCTGGGCAAGTCTGGAGAACGCGAAATAGATTATGGCTACCGGCGTAAATAGGGCCAGCACGGTCCAGGGACTTTGCTGGTATGCCAAGGCACCCAGAAATCCGAAGGACAGCAGGCCCACCTCCGCAGGCCCGTTCTCTCTGGTCCCCATCCACCAGAAGCGGAAGGGGTTAGCTCCCAACTGAAGGCTGGCCGCGCCTGTGACCAGAGCGGTATTGGCCAGGTACATTATTGCAGCAGCGGGCGCCACCGCCATGCTCAGCAACGAATGGTCTGGAGCCAGGCTGTGGAACACCAGGGATGCCAGGCCCACGTAAATGGCCGTCGCGCTGGCATTGAACGGGTATTTGTACCACGGCAGGTGCAGCCTGATGACGGTGTAGATTACGATGCCCACAGCTCCCGTCAGGGCAGCTACCACCGGTTCCAGAGTGAGGGCGGCGCCAAAGAGCACTGCGGTGGTGACATCGGTCTTGACCTTGGGAGCTACGGGCAGCGGGAAACAGCCCGCCACTACCACCAGCACAAGGAAGGGGGCGGCCTCTCCGAGAGTGGAAAGGCCCCACCCCCCTCCAGATGCCAGATAGCTCACCAGAGCCCCGCCAGTGACAACCGTTGCCACGACGTAAGCTTGTAGTGGCTTCTGGAGGTTCTGACTCACACGCGCTTCCCCTCCATGGGACATTGGCCTACTGGCAGGAGGCACTCCCCACTGGAATGCTTACATCCACCCTGATATCCTCGCCCAGCTCGCCAATTCCCTGTCCGACGGATACTCCATCGGCCTTCACAGTAACCCTCACCATTCTCCCTACCGCCCCAGCCAGCGGGGTCACGTTGTAGGTGACAACGCCCTCGACCTCCTCCGAGGCGCACTCCAGGCTGGGGTCTGTACCAATGGTGACCGTCTCCTGGTCGGCTTTAGATAGCAGTGTCGCCTGTGCCCCTTCCGGCAGAAGTATGCCAATGGCAGCCGTGTAGCTGCTGCTCCCATCGTTATCGCCGACCACACTCCAGATAGTCCTCACGGTTGTGCCCTCCACATCAACCCGAGCATTCCAATACCAACCGGCCTGGACTGCCACTGCTCCAAAAAGGAGCATGCCCGCCAAGACTCCCAGTACCGTTAACGAACGTATGCGCCCCATATTGCCCTCCTGTATTTATTTGGCCGCATTGGTCTCATCGGATAGGAGGAAGGGGCCCAGGGCCGCACCTAGAGAGGTTTTCCCTTGCCTTCCTTGTCTGAAACACAGTACAGCCAAATCTATTTTGCTTGCCACCAGGTGTGATTGTAATGAGAATGAGGTTTGAACGAAGTTTGAGTTTTGGAATAAGCTTACCATATTGTCCGACATGAGCTACGGCTAGCGCATACGGGGGTCCAGGGCATCCCGCAAGCCGTCACCCAGAAAGTTGAAGGCCAGCAGAGTGAGAGACAGGGCTATGGATGGGAAGAGGACAAGATGGGGATAGGAGCGCACGCCACGAATGCCCTCGTTGATCATGCTGCCCCAGCTAGGCATGGGAGGGTTGACCCCCAGGCCAATGAAGCTGAGGAAGGCCTCGAAGAGGATGTACGTGGGAATGTTGAGGGTCTCTGCGACGATGACCGGCCCCAGGAAGTTGGGCAGCAGGTGGACTGTCATGATGCGCATGTGCCCAGCTCCCACGGCCCTGGCAGCATCTACAAACTCCCGCTCTTTCAGGGAGAGGATCTGCCCTCGCACCAGCCGGGCCATGGTCAGCCAGGAGGTCAGGGCTATGCCTACGAATATGAAGAACATCCCTCCGATGGAGTCATCGACGGACTTCATGAAACTGAAGAAGGCGTTGGTCTCGGGTCCCGTGGCGCTGCCCCGGAAGAAGACCATCAGGAGGATGATGAGCAGCAGGGTTGGCATGCCATACATCAGGTCAACGAAACGCATCATCCAGTTGTCTACGCGGCCACCGTAGTAGCCCGATATGGAGCCGTAGGCCATACCGATGATGGTGGCCATGGTGGCCCCCACCACTCCCACCGTGAGGGAGACCCTGGCGCCATAGATAATCCGGCTGAGCAGGTCTCTGCCCATGAAGTCCGCGCCCAGGAGGAATCTCGACCCCGGCTTGGCATAGTTGTCAACCAGGTTGCCTTCGGCGTAATCCTTGGGGGCAATCCACGGAGCAAAGATGGCTGTCAGAGCCATCAGTATGATGAAAATCCCCCCTATCAGAGCCATGCGGTTTCTGATGAGAAGACGGAAGGCGTCTCCCCAAAAGCCGTGGCGGGCCATTCGGTGAGATACGCCTCCTGCTTCTCCGGTGCCGCGCTGGAAGGCTGTAGACATGGGCCTACTCACCTCAGCCGTATGCGGGGGTCAAGGAAGGCGTAGGTCAAGTCCACCAGAAGGTTGGCTACGACGATGGCCACACCAAAGAGGAGAGTAGTGCCCATGATCACAGGGTAGTCCCTGTTGCCGATGCTGGTCACGAAGTACCTGCCGATGCCAGGGACGGCGAATATCTGCTCTACTACCACAGTCCCTGTGATAAGGACGGCGAAAAGGGGGCCGATAACGGTGGCCACCGGGATAAGGCCATTCTTCAGAGCATGGCGAACCATGATTACGCTCTCCGATAGGCCCTTGGCCCTGGCCGTCCTTATGTAATCTTCTCGAACGACCTGGAGCATGGAGGCCCTGGTCAGGCGGGCTATAAAGGCGCTGTAGCCTGTGCCCAGGGTGACAGCAGGTAGGATCAGGTGCTTCCAGGTGCCCCAGGTGGCCACCGGCAGCCACTCCAGCTTCAGGCCAAAGACCCACATCAGGAGAGGCCCCAGGGCCAGGTTGGGAATGGACAGGCCCAGGATGGCGATGAACATGACCGTGTAGTCAGTTACCGTGTTCTGCCTGAGGGCGGCGATAATCCCGGCCGGTATCCCTATTCCTATAGCGATGAGGAGAGCCAGCCCACCCAGCTGGGCCGATACAGGCAGCTGCTCTGAGAAGATGTCGTTGACCGTGCGGGTCGTGGAGCGGTACGTGGGGCCGAAGTCGAAGCGGGTTACTATGCCGCCTATGTAGTCTGTGTACTGGCGCCAGAGAGGCCTGTCCAGGTGATACTTGCTTTCCAGGTTGGCTATTATCTCGGGGGGCAGACGCTTCTCCCTGTCGAAAGGCCCGCCAGGGACGGCGTGCATGAGGAGAAAGGTTATGAGGGAGAGAGTAAGGAGAACGGGGATGGCTCCCAAGATACGGCGAACGACGTAAGCTACCACCAGCCTTGTCCTCTCCTTGATACGACAAGCGCTAGGGGCACTGGCCGTATCCCTCTCATAATACTAGTGTAGACCTCTGGCTAGTTCTGATGCAAGCTCATCCTCATTTGCTTGTCACCCTGAGCGAAGCGAAGGGCCTGGGGTGGTGGGGAATAGCCTCCTCCCCAGATTCTTCGTCGTCCTTCAGAGAAGGACGACGAAGAATGACATTTCGGTGGCGATGACAGTTTTGAATTCGGCTCGGGGACAGACTTTTAAAAGACCTTGTCGACATGCTTAGGCTGGCCGACCTTCTTCAGCTTCCTCATATCCCCACCCGCGCTATGGTTGTGATCACTGCGCGCCCAGCGAGTGGCCGACGGTTGGTCGCCGTGGGCCCAAACCAGGTGGGGGCGGGTTTTGAATCCGCCCCCACGACGGTTCTTGTAGTGCTGGGCCAGGCTACCGCACCACTTTCCAGTTCTCGAAGCGTTCGGAGCCGAAGGGAGAGTAGGTCCGCTGCAAATAGGGCTTGGTGAGTTGGACAGTGGTGTAGAAATAAATGGGGGCTATGCCAGCGTCCACCTCGGTAAACAGCCGCTCCGCCTGTTTGTAGAGGTCCAGGCGTTTGGTCGGGTCCTGCTCCCTTGCCGCCTGCTCCACCAGGCCGTCGAACTGGGCGTTCTCGTACCTGGCGTAGTTGCTGGCCGAGGTGGAGTGGAAGACCTCGTTGAGCCAGTTATTGGCGTCGGGGTAGTCGGCTCCCCAGCCCAGTCGGTATATCTGAGGTGGGTCTGTCTGAAGGGTCTTGAGGTAGACAGCCCACTCCTGGTTCACTACGCTGACGTCGCAGTTCAGGTGCTGTTTCCACATGGCCTGAATAGCCTCGGCTATCTTCTTGTGTCCTTCGGAGGTGTTGTACATCAGCGTAACTGAGGGCAGTCCCTGGCAGTTGGGATAGCCAGCCTCAGCAAGCCAAGCCTTGGCCTGCACTGTGTCGAACTTGATTCCTATGTTTTCCTTCTCGGCATCCACGGCCCCAAAGTTCCCCGGGGCTGTGAAGGTGCGGGCTGGCTTCTGCCCGCCCTTGAGAACGTTGGTAATGAGGCTCTGGCGGTCGATGGCCGCGCTGAAGGCCTTCCGCACCAGAGGCTTGTCAAAAGGAGCCTCTTTGTTGTCGAAGCCGTAGTAGTAGGTAGTGAGCTCAGGAGCTATGTATAGCTCCTTGCTCAGCTTGGAGTCGGCCCTGACCCGGTCCAGGTCCTCCAGGGGAACCCCGGTCTGGTAGAGGCTGTCCAGTTGCCCCGCCTCATACATAGCCATGGCTGTGGAGGCCTCGTTGACTATGACAAACTCGATGCGGTCGATCTCCACCTTGGAGGCATTGTAGTAGTCTGGGTTCTTCACCAGGACCAGGCTCTGGTCGTGCGTCCAACCCTCCAGCTTGAAGGGGCCGCTGGTGACGATGTTCTCCGGCTCGATCCACTTGGTACCATAGGCCTCGATTGCCCATCTGGGCTGGGGGTATAACACCCACATAGAGGCGATGCCTGGGAAGTAACCCGCCGCGTGTTCCAGCTCTATCTCCAGGGTCCCGGCGTCCAGGGCCCGCACGCCCACCGTTAAGGGGTCGGTAGTCTTACCTGCGTTGAAGTCGGCAGCGCCCTTGATAATGGTGGCTGCAACATAAGAGTACTCGGAGGCCGTGGCCGGGGCCAGGGTGCGGAGAATGCCGTACTCCACGTCGTAGGCAGTCACTGGCTTGCCGTCGCTCCACTTGACGTCTGTACGCAGGTGGAAGGTGTACTTGGTCCCGTCTGCGGAGACATCCCACCTGGTGGCCAGGTCGGGTAGGATAGCGGAGGTCGCCTCATCCACCTTGGTAAGCCCTACGAAGAGGGAACCGGCCAGGTCTATGGATACGTTGTCCACCGACAGGGCCGGATCCAGGGTGGGCGGCTCGGTGCCCAGGTTGAGATGCAGCACTACGGGCGGTTTGGGAGTGGGGGAAGGAACCGGCGTGGACTCTTCCTTTGAACACGCGGCAAGAAACAGGACGGTGCTCAGGACAAGGGTGAGGAACAGGACAAGGTTTCCACTAACGCTTCGCTTCCTGAATGTCATGGCTCTCCTCCTATGCAACAATATGGTGGACCGGGCACTGATGTAGTATACCCCGTTTGCTCCAGTCCCGCCACCAACCCTGTACAACCCTCATGCGTCAGGGGCCAACATCCCACATTATTTGCTGAGCCTTGAACAGAAAGAACCTAGTTCACCCCCATCGCTTCGACAAGGTCCGATTCCATCGGACTCCGTATGGAGTCGGAGCTCAGCGCAGGCTCTAACTTTCCCTCTCGGAGGGGAAGGGATTATCCTCTCCCCCTTGATGGGGGAGAGTTAGAGAGGGGGTGGATGCTTAGGAAATTGCTCAAGAATCAGTAGACGTTGTGGCACGGCGGAGCTATTCGCTTCCTTTGCTCTGAGCACCACCCTTGTGTCCGGCCCACCACTCCTTGAGACGCTGGGCCACAGCCTTCTCATACCCCTGGTCGCTGGGCTGGTAATAGCGGCGGTTTCTCAAAGATGGGGGAAGGTTCTCCATGGGGGCGAAGTGGCCTGGGTAGTCGTGGGAGTACCTGTAGCCCTTGCCATAGCCCTGCTCCTTCATCAGGGGCGTAACGGGGTTGCGCAGGTGCATGGGCACAGGCTCGTTGCGGGTGCGTCGCGCATCCTCCCTGGCCTGGTTCAGAGCGGCGTAGGCGGAGTTGCTTTTAGGGGCCGTGGCCAGGTAGACCGTGGCCTCCGCCAGTGGGATGGCCCCCTCTGGCATCCCGACGAAGTGGACCGCCTGCTGAGCGGCCACCGCCACTGGCAATCCCTGGGGGTCTGCCATACCAATGTCTTCCGCCGCCAGGATAACCAGTCGCCGGGCGATGAACAGGGGGTCCTCCCCTGCCTCAATCATGCGCACCAGCCAGTAGATGGCCGCGTCGGGGTCGGAGCCGCGCACCGACTTGATGAAGGCGGAGATGGTGTCGTAGTGCTGCTCTCCTGCCTTGTCGTACAGGATGGAACGCTGCTGAAGGGCATCCTCGATGGTGTCCAGGGTCACGTGGCGAGCGCCGGAGGGGTCTGGAGCCGTGGCGGAACCCGCCAGCTCCAGGGCGTTGAGGGCCACCCTGGCATCGCCGTTGGCCATGGTCACCAGGTGGTGGAGGGCATCCTCCGCCAGAACAACGTGGAGAGAGCCTATCCCACGCTCTTCATCCACTGTAGCCCTTTGCACTATTGTGGCTACCTCCTCATCGGTGAGGGCTTTGAGGGTGAAGACCCTGCACCGGGAGAGCAGCGGGGCTATAACCTCAAAGGAGGGGTTCTCCGTGGTGGCCCCAATGAAGGTCACTGTGCCATCTTCTACGTGGGGGAGGACCACGTCCTGCTGGGCTTTGCTGAAGCGGTGAATCTCGTCCACGAAGAGGAGGGTGCGCTGGGCGTACATCCCACGCCGTTCCCTGGCCTGCTCGATTATCTTGCGCAGGTCGGCCACTCCGGCGGTGACGGCGCTAACGGGGTCGAAGTAGGAGCGGGTGACCGTAGCGATGAGGTAAGCAAGGGTTGTCTTGCCGCTGCCGGGCGGCCCCCACAGTATCATGGAGGGAATCTGGTCTGCCTCTATGCTTCGCCGCAGGACTCTCCCAGGGCCAACTATGTGCTCCTGCCCCACGAAATCGTCAAAGGTCCGGGGTCGCATGCGGGCTGCCAGGGGCGCTTCCCGTCCCAGGGCTCTCCTCCGCCGGTCTTCGAAGAGGTCTGTCATTGCGCTTCCCTCACAGCACCCCAGTCGCCCCCCAGTATACCCGAAGAGTGTGCCTCTTACACAACACTCAAGAGGCGGCGCGGCGCATCCACCGTCATGGTGTGAATGGCCTCTTCGCTCACTCCCAGCTCCCGCAGGCGCGGCAACACCCTTCGCGGGATGAAGCAGTAGCCATCGGGGTTGTAGGTCTTCCGCATTTCCACCTGCTCCGGCAGAGCGGGACGCCAGCCTCCGAAGTCGTGAGAGAGGGTAAGCTGGCGTGCAAATCCCAGGTCCACCAGCTTTTTCAACACCTGGGTACGCTGTTCCCAGTTCAGGCCGCCGGTCCGGCCGCCGGGGTAGCGGTCCATCCCCAGGAAACACCCCTTGCGGAGAATCCCCAGCAGGTAGTCCATGTTGTCGGTATCGTTGCTGTGGCCGATGCACACCCGCCGCAGGTCTACGCCCTCCTCTTCGAAGACGGCCACCTGCAGGTCTCCGGCCCTGGCGGGAGCGGCTGTGTGGGTGGAAATCGGCACACCAGTGTAGTTGCAGGCCCGAGCCGCCGCCCGAAGGACCAACTCGTTGGGCTGGGTGAGCCTCCCGTCCGCTATGTGCTCCATATCGGTGGCTACCTTGATTGCTCCGGCCTTCACCCCTGTCCCTTCGATACCCACCTCTATCTCTCGTACGAATGCCTTGGCCAACCGGTCGGGCGTGCAGCCCTGGCTGATGGCGCGTGGGATGTCCCTCCAGATGCCTGTGGCTGGGACAATGTGCAACTGTGCGCGTTCGGCCACCCCTTGCATGAGCCGCATATCACGCCCCAGGTCCACAGTAGTGAGGTTCACAATAGTGCCGACCCCTTCGGCAGCAACCTCGTTAAGGGCAGCCACGGTCCGGGTGAGGTCTTCGTCGAAATCGAACAGCTCTGGGAAGGAGTAGGGGACGCCCGCCGAGCTTTCCCGTATGTGCTCATGGGTCAGGGTGAAGCCCAGGTCGTTGACATCCACGGGGCCAAGGACGGTATTCACAGTGGGCATCGCTTATCCTCCATTACGTAAAGAGCGTTGGTGGTGGAAACAGGCGGTCATTTCCCGTGTTGACAGGCTATAGCGTCCAGGACACGGTGTCAACTTCCACCCTCTTTCACACTTACAGAGCCATGAGTGGACGGCTTAACTCACCCCCTCTCTCACTCTCCCCCTTGATGGGGGAGAGAACAAATCCCTTCCCCCTCGAAGGGGGAAGGTCAGAGCCTGCACTGAGCTCGCCGAAGTGATGGGGGGAAGGTTTAGCCATCAATGCAAGGCTCAGTAATAGCGTAGAACCAACTCCCACGACCCCCCTTGCAAAGCTCATGCTGTTCAGCTATTATAGTAGAGTCTCTGGTGGTTCTGGCGGGGTGGAACCACCCGTACCCATCTCGAACACGGAAGTGAAACGCCCCAGCGCCGACGATACTGCCCTGGTAACGGGGTGGGAAAATAGGTCACTGCCAGAGGCACTAAGCCCTCGTTTTGATTGAGGGATCCAAGGGGCCTGCACCAAGCGTGGCAGGCGCCCGAGGATGGAGGCCATTCATCGTTTCCCCAGCAGATGTCAATACATCCGCAGCGCGTCATCACCATCCCATGACACAAGCTCTACAGCAGCACCTTTACACACTACAAGGTGAGACATATAATTGTAGTATGGGTGATAGCGGTAATAGCCTGAAGAAGAGATTAGCAAGTGTCCACTAACACCAGCGCCCCCGTCGAAAACATGGAAGCTCTCCTCAAAGAGGCCGAGCTAGCTAAAGTTGTCCGCAGAGGAGAGCTGGTACAGGGAGTGATAATGAGGGTTGACCAGGAGGGTATTCTGGTCAGCATAGGCAACAAGTCTGAGGGCACCGTCTCCCCCAGGGAGATGCGTTCCCTGAACGAAGAGGAGTTGGCATCTCTAAGGGTAGGAGGCAAGATCCTCATCCGGGTATTGGAGCCAGAGAGAGAAGAGGGGCCTGCCGTCCTCTCCGTAGATAGGGCCAAAGAGGAGATGGGGTGGCTGGACATAGAGCAGAAGTTCAGCAGTGGAGAGCCGGTTGAAGGCACCATAGAAGGGTTCAACCGGGGAGGGGCGTTGGTGGACGTACATGGAGTGAAGGGGTTTATACCCATATCTCACCTGGGGGGAGGGCTGCGAGGCTCCAATGGCGGAGGGGAAGCGGAGATGGAGCGCCTCATTGGGAAAAGGGTGGACCTGAAGATAATAGAGGTTGACCGCTTCAAGAAGAGGGCTATCTTCTCAGAGAAAGTAGCACTCCAGGAGAAGCGGGAGTCCCAGAAGGAGCGGATACTCCAGGAGTTGCAGGAGGGGCAGGTCAGAAGGGGCAGGGTAACGGGCATCTGCGACTTTGGTGCTTTTGTAGACCTGGGTGGAGCAGACGGCCTGATTCACATCTCAGAGCTGTCCTGGGAGCCCGTTCAATCCACAGAACAGGTCCTGAAGGTGGCAGATGAGGTGGACGTCTACGTGATGAAGGTTGACCATGATAGCAAGAGGATAGCCCTGAGCCTCAGGCGGACGCGGCCGGAGCCATGGGACACCGTACCGGACAGATATCATGTGGACCAGCTAATCTCTGGCACCATAACCAAGCTGACAAACTTCGGTGCCTTTGCCCGCATAGAGGGTTCAGTGGAAGGGCTCATCCACATCTCGGAGTTGAGCCACAATGTGATCCACCACCCGAAGGAAGTAGTAAAAGAAGGGGATGTTCTCACCCTGAAGATCCTGAAGATAGAGCCCGAGCGAAGGCGCTTGGCGCTCAGCCTTAAGCAGGCGGCAGACATTTGGGCAGAAGATGAAAGCCCACGCCTGAGAGATCGCTAATTTAGGAGAAAACCGTGACTAGCAGATTCGAGAAGTTCTCGGAAAGAGCCCGCAGGGTACTGTCCCTGGCCCAGGAAGAAGCCCAGCGCTTCAACCATAACTACATAGGGACCGAGCACATTCTCTTGGGCCTTGCGCGAGAGACGGATGGGGTGGCGGCGCGAGTGTTGTCCAATCTGGGGGTGGAACTGAGCAAGGTGCGCTCCGCGGTGGAGTTCATCATTGGCAGGGGCGAGAGGCACACTCCAGGGGAGATCGGCCTCACTCCCAGGGCAAAGAAGGTCATCGAGCTAGCCGTAGATGAAGCGCGCCGGCTAAACCACCACTACATCGGCACGGAGCACATCCTAATCGGCCTCATGCGAGAGGGAGAGGGAGTTGCCGCGGGCGTCCTGGAGAGTTTGGGGGTATCCCTGGACAAGGTCCGGGCGGAGACCAGCCGCATCCTGAGCCAGAGCGTTGCTCCCGGGCACGCGAACGCCAAGTCGACCACACGCACTCCCACCCTGGACCAGTTGGGTATTGACCTTACCAGCGCCGCTCGCGCCGGCAAGCTGGACCCCGTGGTTGGCAGAGAGAAGGAGCTCCAACGGGTAGTGCAGATTTTGAGCCGCCGCACCAAGAACAACCCCGTCCTAATAGGTGAACCCGGCGTGGGCAAGACGGCCATTGTGGAGGCCCTGGCCCAGCGCATGATCAATGGGGAGGTGCCCGAGACCCTGCAGGGGAAGCGTTTGGTTACCCTGGACATGGGGGCGCTGGTAGCCGGCACCAAATACCGCGGTGAGTTTGAGGAGCGCCTGAAGAAGGTCCTGGAAGAGATACGTGGGTCTGGCACCTGCATCCTCTTCATAGATGAGATGCACACCATGGTGGGTGCAGGAGCTGCGGAGGGCGCGGTGGATGCCGCCAACATCTTGAAGCCAGCCCTCTCTCGGGGCGAGATACAGTGCATAGGAGCCACCACCCTGGACGACTACCGAAAATACGTGGAAAGGGACCCTGCCCTGGAGCGCCGGTTCCAGCCGGTGCACGTGGAGGAGCCTTCCACGGAGGACACCATTGCCATTCTGAAGGGGATAAGAGGCCGCTACGAAGAGCACCATCACCTGACCATCACCGATGAGGCTCTGCACACGGCAGCCACCCTGGCGTCCCGTTTCATCGCAGACCGTTTCATGCCAGACAAGGCCATAGACCTGATGGACGAGGCAGCCTCCAAGGTGCGAATTCGCGCCAGCTCAACCCCCCTCTCCATAAAGGAGTCCCTGAAGGTCCTGGAGCACGTACGGCGGGAGAAGGATGAGGCCATAGCCGGGCAGCAGTATGAGTACGCCGCAGAGCTACGAGACCGAGAGCTGAAGCTGGCGGACAAGTTGGAACATATGGAGAAGGACTGGGAGTCCACGGAAGGCGAACATGATATCGTGGTGACCGAGGAAGATATTGCCGAGGTGGTGAGCATGTGGACGGGCATCCCCGTCACCCGCCTGGTCATGGAGGATATGGAGCGTCTCTTGCACATGGAAGAGGCTCTCCACAAGAGAATCGTTGGTCAGGATGAGGCCATAAACATAGTCTCCAAGGCGGTCCGACGGGCCAGGGCAGGGATAAAAGACCCCCGCAGACCCATAGGCAGCTTCATCTTCCTGGGCCCCACCGGAGTGGGAAAGACCGAGTTGGTAAGGGCACTGGCGG
>JACQTZ010000022.1 GCA_016210515.1 Chloroflexota bacterium | reverse complement strand
GGTAGCTGTAGCCACGGCAACCGTTGCCGTGGGACGGCTGGTTGCCGTGGGCTCACTGGTGGGTGTTGCTGCCTCCTCACCTCCACACGCCAGAGCCACCACCAGCATGGCGGCAGCGACACTCGTTACTGCGAACCTGGTAAGCAACGCTTTCCGCAACATCTGTATCCTCCTTTTGCCCCTCTGGACAGCTGCTCTAGGTGATATGGGCAAACTAGCATAGAACATTTTGCTTGTCAATCCCCTGAAACTACTACACATACTCCCACGAGTCATACTAGTTGGTCCGATACCCCGCTCTATGAATACGTATTCCTTCATCCCTGGGTGATGTTCACATTTCGTCGCCATTGTACCTGCTCCCTGGGCAACCAAGCCCTTGGCATCCGCGAGCACAGGACACCACCAAGATGAGAAGCCGATACTGCACGGCTCACCAACAGATACCAGGAGATATTGAAACTTCCCCACCATTATGCTAGGGTATCTCGTTGTACACTACGCCACTCACCTTTGAAAACCAAGAAACATGTCATGAAAACCCGCACATATCGCGTGTGTTTGGAAAGCACCCGAGCGCCGGAGTTCATAGATATCACCGATAGAGTCTGTGCGCTCATCCAAGACTCCCAGATCCTCAACGGCTTCGCTGTTGTGTATTCAAAACACACCACTGCCGCCATCAAAATCAACGAGAACGAGCCTCTCCTTCTGAAAGACATGGAGGAGTTCCTGGAGAGAATGGCATCCCGCAACGGCAACTACCGGCATAACAACTTCTCTGTCCGAACGGAAAACATGACCGAGGACGAATGTCCCAATGGCCACGCCCACTGCCAGCACCTTCTCCTGGGGACCAGCGAAAACATCCCCATCATCGACGGACATCTCCAGTTTGGCCGATGGCAACGCATCTTCCTCATAGAGCTGGACATGCCACGCCCCAGGGAAGTCCTCGTCCAGGTCATCGGCGAGTAGCACACCGGCGCATGGATGCCCCGTAACGGAGAGACAAGATGCCCGTGGTAACCAGGAGCATCTACATCGAGGCACCGGCGGACAGGGTATTCGCCTACCTGGAAGACGTAGAGCGACACATTGAGTGGTCTGGAAAGCTCGGCTTTGGCCTGGAGAGAATCGAGAAGCTCACCCCCGGGCCGTTGATGGCAGGCTCCGTGTTCAAGTCCGTGGGTCGCCCCCTCTCCAGGGCTGGTGTGGAAGACACCTCCACCGTTACCGAGACCCAGCCGAACCGCCGCCTGGCCTGGGAAACGGTGACCTCTGGAGTTCGAAGACAAGATACCTTCCGCTGGGCCTGCACCCTGGAGCCCCAGGGCCAGGGCACACGGCTGACCTACTCTCTGGAAGGGCGCACCTTCACGCCCAAACCCCTTCGACTGTGGTTTCCCCCTCTTCTCTGGTTCATAGACCACCAGATCTTCGGCAGGGAGATGACCGTCAGCCTGCAAAAGATCAAAGACGCTCTGGAACAGTAGCGCTCTCTGCCGGTGTAGAAGGGCAGTACCTTCTCATCCGGTGACGCGACACTAGGCTGCAACACGGATAACCTGGTACAGGTGCAAGAACAGCTTGGATACGTCCCTGGTCCAGGTCAGGGGATTCACCGCCCTGGCCGGGTCCATGTGCTGAAAAAAGACAAACTCCGTGTAGTGAACACTCCCCCGCTCCTCCAGGGCAGCCGCCAGGCGGCGGGACTCCTCCGACGGTACGTTGTCGTCCTGCGCATCGTGCATAATAAGCATCTTCGCCTTCAGGTCACCCAGATTCTGGCTGGGAGAGATGCTTCGTAGATTCTCCTGGAACTCCCCTGGAAGCTGGTCCAGCAGCTCCCCCGCCTCTGCCAGGGACACTCCCCTCAGCAGACCATAGACAGCCCTTCCCACGGCAGACAGTTCCTCCACCTCTCCAGGCGATGGCTCCGCTCCGTCCACAAACACCTCTGTCAAAAACCCCCGATCCTCTGGCCTTTCCACGCTCTCGATGAGGTGATTCCGAAAGGTCTTCCAGGTCTGGCCGCTGGGCTCCCACGGCTCCTGGCCCCCTTCGTCAAACCTGGTGCGGCTGGCAATAGCCCTGAGCAAGTCCCGGGCGTCAAAGTAGCCCCCGAAGAAGTTGATAAAGGCCACGTCCTCTCTTATCCGAGGGTCCTGGGCCGCTACGGTGGAGAGGGACGCACCTACACAGAAGCCGCCCATCCCCACACGCTCAGGGTCCACGTACTCCAGCTCCCTAAGGTACTGGAACGCCCGGACCAGGTTATCCACCTCCATCGGGTCAATTCGATACCGGGTCATGCTCTCCGACCAGGGAACCATGACCACCATCCCAGACCGGGCCAGCCCCTCGGCCAGGTTGACCACCCGCTCGTCATCCCGGCCGGCGGGGTTCACACCCAGGAACAGCAGCACCGCGGCCCGTCTGCCAGTGCCGCTGGGCCTGTACAGATCGGCCACCCCCTGCCCCTGACCTTGAGGAAAAAAGACCTCCTCTTTAACCGGGCTCGCCGTAAACCACTCCAGCGGTTTCACCGGGACATTGGGCAGCACCTGGAACACGAAGCCACCCGTCTTGGCCACCGTGCGCCCCTGGGGAGTAGCGACAGCGACAACAGTCAGGACCACTCCCACCACCGCCACGCCTACCACAGCGCGTCTCACTATCCTGAGCAACCGCATCATTATCTACCCCCAGACCCAGCCTGCCAGAAAACGCGTCCCTCAGCCCTTGCGGCTGAGCAGTCGGTAGAGAGTTCCCTCTTCCTTCCCCTCAAAGTGCGCCAGGAGAGCATTGGCCCCGGTGGTGATGTACACCGGACGTACTCCCAGGTTGAACTCTACAATCTGGATGAGACGGCTATCGTAAGCGCCCGTCACACCGGCGGGGACCACCTCCGGATACCGCTTGCTCTGTCCCCTCAAGTACCACTCGAACTGGGTCAAGCGCGTCGATACCACCGTGGGGCCACGACCCCCCTTTTTCACCAGGCTGTAGTACCACAGGGAGAACAGCTCATAATCGGTATCCGCCAGAATCACCGCATCGGGCTCTACCCCCTGAAAAACCCCTTGAGCATAGATAAGGCTTTCATCATCACCCCTGAGGCTGACGCCCCCGTAGTTCCGCAGAAGGTTCAACCCCGGCAACACCAGGAGAGCGGCGAGGAACAGGGCCAGAAGCAGTGGCACCGACCACCTCAACCTCAAGCCCCCGGCCTCCAAGACCAGGTTGCCAAGCCAGTAAACACCCACACCTATCCAGATGGCAAAAACCATGAATGCAGGTATCAGGTAAACCTGGGCACCGCTGGCTGGATACGTGACAGAAAACGTCAAGGTCAAAAGGAACAGTAGCGCCGTAAACACCAACAGAGGCAATCCACTCACCCTTAGCCGCCACACGCCCAGGATTCCCATGAACAGTCCCAGGACATTGAACTGCCTCACCATTATGGCAGCCCACTCCGCCAGTCGCTCAGGCATGTCAGCCAGGGGGACACTGAAGGCCAGCCCACGGTAAGGAGCTGCTGACACAGTCCACAGAAAACCCTCCAGGCTTGTAGCATCGCCCCAATTGATAGCGGGATTTCCAGACGCGCGAATGGGCAGGTACGCATATACAAACAGTCCCAAAATGAACGCTCCCAGTAGTTTGGCCAAGGCCCCGGGGGTAAGCTCCCCGCTGCGCACTTCCATAACGTAACCTAGTGGAAGAGTGACAAAAACCAGTGTCAGGTGATTCCCCAGTCCCAAGCCCAGAAGAAACGCAGCCGTGAGCAGAGGCCAGAAACCTGCCCCGGGATCCCTCCACCATCGCAGGGCCAGAAACATGACGCCCCCCATGAAGAGGGCATTCAGCGAGTATACCTCTGCAATCACAGACTGGGACCAGAAAAGAGGCGAGACCGCAAAAGACGCGGCAGCAACGGTGGCCGCCGCCGTGGCTCCAATCGAGGAGTTCTCTGCACCCCTGAAGGCCTTCCCTATGAACAAACGGCACATGAAGTACACCAGAACCACAGCCCCCGCCCCGCTAAAGGCCGACAGCACATTGACACGATAGGCTACCTCACCCCAGGGGACTACCAGAGTAAAGGCCTTAGCCAGGAGAAGATACGTGGGATACCCCGATGGATGGGCCACACCCAGGGTATAAGCCGCTGCCGTCAGCTCCGCTCCGTCCGCTCCAAAATGCCGCTGGGTTATGGTGGGCGCCAGCGTGAAGAGGTACAGGGCCATGGCCCCCAGGAACACGAGCAGCGCTGTAAGAGATTCTGAGAAAGGCCCCCGCATCAAAGCCATGGCCTGTAAATGATAATGCCAAAGGGGGTCTTGGGACTCCCCCTTTGGCATTATACCGATGCTCCTATTTCAGGGCTTAGTTCTGCCTGCTCTGCCGCAGGTAGTAACCTCCAGCCACAATGAGGATGAAGGCAACCACCAGCAGGCCCATCAGCAAGCCAGAGCCCGGTGCCACATCGCCAGGCGTCGGGGGCTTGAGGGTGGCCGTCGGCGTGGCAGTGGCGGGTTTGGGGGTTGAAGTGGGGGGCACCGTGGGGGTCACCGTAGGCGTAGGCGTGGGCACTCCAGGCAACAGGGTCGGCGTGGGGGTCACTGTGGGCGTAGGAGGCTGCGCCTGACCCAGCAAGGCAAAGAAGCTCAGCTGGCTAACCTGCGTCTGCACCGTCTTGGTAATCGGGTCAAAGGTGGTAGTCAGAGGCGTCCAGGCCTTCAGCGTCGAATCATACCTGTAAAGGACCAGCCTGCTGGGGTTGCCCTGGGCCGCCTGGAGGTCCGCATCGGCATACTTCACCGATATGGTAACACCGGTATGGAAAGTGGTGCTTGAGGCCGCCACGCCACTGGCATCTATCCCGGTGAGTTCAAAGATGGCCGTGCCAAAGCCCAACCCCGCGGGCGCAACCGCCGGCGCGTCGGCACTGGTCTTGGGAGTGTACATGAGCCAGCCGATCCCCTTGGGAGCGGTAGCAGGAATAACAACGCTGACCTTGCCATCCGGGGAAGCCAGTGTGGTAACAGCGCCTGGAGCAAAAGCCTTTACAGCTCCTCCCGAGGGCACTGCAACAGGCGGAGCTGCATCCAGGGCTGCCAGGCTGAACACAGACAGGCCCTTGGGGGAAACACCCTCAAAAATGAGGTTCCCCCCAGCATCCTGCCCGACGATGCGAGTCTGCAGAATCTCTCTCTCGCTCTTGTCGGAGAAGCGGAAAATGCGCACGTTGGCGGCACCGTACTTGTTCACCCACGCGGAGGAGACGGTCATGGTTATACGGGCCTCTCCCACCACGGGGTCCAGGTTCACCTTGGTCACGTTGACGGTGAAGGCGATGTCTTTGATAGTGGTCCCCGCGTCCGAGGCAGCCAGGGCGAAAGCGGTGTTGGCCGTCGCAGACGGTGCCTTGGTTACGTTTACCGTAACAGATGCCGCCGATGGAATGCTACTGAGTCCTGCTACCAGAGAGGCACCCGTCTTCCCCACGCTGGCATCCTCTTTGGAGAAGTCCACCTTCTGCTCGGCGGTCTTTAGCGTAATGCTCTCCACTGCGGCCTCGGCAGTGGTTCCCGTGCCCACCACATCCTTCACCTTGGCCTCGATAACTGTGCTCTTATCCCCTTGCGCATCAGTAATGGGCACTGTGAGAACGCTGTTCTTGAGCGTAACTCCAGTCCCCGTGTCTTCAAAAGACGTCATCTTCTGTCCCGTTGCCAGGGCCGCGGGGATCACCAGCTTCCCAGGCGTGTCCTTCACCACCTGTATTGTAATAGCTTCACCAGTCCTGATTGCAACATCCACACCCGTTGCCGAGACTGCCTTGGCCTTGTCGCTGGCCTTGGGTTCTACCTTCACCGCCACACTAACCTCCGCCTTGGTCACAGCAGGTATCACCGGGGTGGGAAGCACTACCGTCGGGATGGGCGTTGCCGTCGGCCTCACCGTGGGCGTAGGCGTCACAGTAGCCGTTGGCACAGGCGTGAAGGTTGGGGTGGGAGTGCGGGTGGCCGTGGCGGTGGCGGTGGGGAGAGTGGGGACAGTAGACGTGGCAGTGGCAGTGGGGAGGGTGGACACCGTATCGCCACTCACCCCCTGCAAAGGAGCAGCCCACACACTAGAGTAAAGGGAAGCAATAACAACCAGGATGCCTATTACCAGAAGACTATATAAAAATCCCTTGGCCTCTTTTATTCCCGGCATGGTGCCCTCCTGACGCCCATATCTACTCTTATCAACTCACCTCTAAGACCGCCACCTGGTTTCTCTACACAGAAATCCCTGCACACGCGCTACCACTCCCCTGCGGTCAAACAGGCGAAATTCGAGAGTACACTACTACAAGTCAACACCTTCGTCAATAGTCCATGACCCATTTGCCAGAGTAATCTTCCAATGCGGGAAAAGGCAACTCCCATCGCCACCTCTTCCTTTCTCTTGGCTCTCCACCCTGCTATACTACCACTGAAATGCTGCGACTCGTCACTCCAATCGCATATCCCAAACACCAGCGTCGCTCAGAAAACGGCGGCTCACCCTTCGACAGCCTCAGGGCGAACGGTTATAGTCCGCTCACGGTGAGACCTTGTAAGGGAACTGTCATTGCGAGCCCCGATTCCATCGGGACGCGGCAATGGTTCGGCGGGCTCACCACGGCGTCTGGCGCGGGGTCCCCCCGTATGCTACATGTGGGTGCAGAGCCTGTCGAAGGAGCACGCCCTGCCATTCAATCAAAACATGTACCTTCTTCCATCTACAACACCATAGCTAGACCCATGAAAATTTTTCCATTCAATCAAAAACGTCGCCCAGCACCACCACGACTTTATAGACAAACCCTATGACAGCTACCAAGATCCTGGTCACCGGAGGCGGAGGGTTCATAGGCTCCCACGTAGTCGATAGGCTGCTGGAGCTGGGCCACCAGGTAGTGGTAGTGGACGACTTCCGCTCAGGACGCCTCTCCAACCTGTCCCCCCACATCCCCCTGTATCGGACAGATATAGCCTCCCCAGCCCTGGAGGAGGTGTTCCGCCAGGAGAGGCCAGAGTTGGTGTGCCACTACGCCGCCCAGATTAGCGTGCAGCAGTCCATGAAAGACCCTCTGGGCGACGCCGACACCAACGTACGCGGCTCTCTTAATCTCCTCCAGAACTGCGTGCAGTATGGAGTCAAGAAGGTGGTCTACACCTCCAGCGGAGGCGCTATCTACGGCGAGCCCCTGCGCCTGCCCTGCGATGAGACCCATCCCGTACATCCCCTTTCCCACTACGGCGTATCCAAGTACGCCGTGGAAAACTACCTGCACGTGTACCGACAGTCCCACGGGCTGGACTACACCGTACTGCGCTTGAGCAACGTCTATGGCCCCAGGCAGGACCCCTTTGGAGAGGCAGGGGTCGTGGCCATCTTCTCTCAGGCCATGTTGACTGGAAAGCCGTTGGTGATCAACGGCAGTGGGGAACAGGAGAGGGACTTTCTCTACGTCCTCGACGTAGTAGAGGCCAGCGTCACTGCCCTGGAAAAGGGCAGCGGCGAGGCCTTCAACATCGGCACTGGTAGAGGCGCTTCAGTCAACCAGATTTACTCGTTGTTGAAAAGGAACGCCAATTTTTCAGGGGATGCACCTCACGGCCCCTCCAAGCCTGGCGAGGTATTCAAGATATACCTGGACATCACCAAGGCACGCCAGCAACTAGAATGGAAGCCCCGATTCTCCCTGGAAGAGGGGCTGAGCGATACCCTGGAGTGGTTCCGTAACGCCACCTGGCAGTAGGACCCCCACGATTTCAACTCCACGGCAACCCTTGAACCAATGACCACCCCACCTTGAGAAGTTAGAGAGTCCTCTTGCAGCACTTCTGGCTAGAGCAGCCCGCTATGGCTCCCTGATCAGCAGCCTGCTTGCCAGTTCCTCCCCTTGTTCAGCTTCCGCCAGCAGGATCAGCTCTCTGACCCGTTCCACCAGGGCCTCTCTACCCATCCTGTTCCGACCCATGAGCCTGAATATGTACGGATGTGGGGTGGGTACAACCTCCTCCCCAGGGGCCACCAGGCTCTCTGTAAGTCTTTCTCCTGGCCTGATCCCCGTATACACAATGGCGATGTCCTCATCTACCCTCAAGCCCCTCAGGCGGATTAGCTTTCTGGCCAGGTCGGCGATCTTCATCGGCTGGCCCATGTTCAGCATGAACACATCCCTCCCCTGGGTGTAAGTGGCTGCCTGGATGATCAGACTCACCGCCTCGGAAAGACCCATCAGGAACCTGGTCATCTCTTCGCTGGTAACGGTCACCGGGCCGCCCTTGTCTATCTGCTTGAGAAAGAGCGGCACCACGCTGCCCCGGCTGTTGAGAACGTTGCCGAAACGCACAGCGGTGAAGAAAGAGCCTTGACTAGGTGGCATGGATAGCACCAGACTCTCCGCGAGGTACTTGGTAGCGCCCATGATTCCGACAGGCTCTACCGCTTTGTCAGTGGATATGAATACGAAGCGTTCCACGTGGTGTTCTAGCGCCAGGTTCGCAAGGTTCTGGGTTCCCTTGAGGTTTACCAGCACCGCCTCACACGGAGCCTCCTCCATCAGGGGTACGTGCTTGTACGCGGCGCAGTGAAACACAATCTGAGGCTGGTAGGTAGCCCATAGAGACTCCATGCGGCGCGTCCTCAGAATGTCCCCCACCAGTATCTTGTGCGCTGTGTCATTGCCTCCAGCGAACAGCTCTATCTGTAAATCGTTCAGGCCCGTCTCGTTGTTATCCAGCATAAGCAGGAAGGCCGGGTGGAATTGAATGATCTGGCGGCAAAGCTCGCTGCCTATGGAACCCGCAGCTCCAGTCACCAGCACCACCTTGCCCGCCAGCAGCTTGTGGCACATCTCCCTGTCCAGAGGAACGCTCTCTCTAGCCAGGAGGTCTTCCACGGACACATCTCTCACCAGCGGCTGGCCCTCCGCACCCTCCACAAAGGAAAAGAGATTGGGAGCTATTTTGATCTTCGCCCGGGTCTTTTCGCACTGCCCCACTATTGCCTGGATGTCCTCTCCCGATACCTTGTCCATGGCTACTATGATGGTATCCACCTGGTGCTTCATCGCCAGCGTCTGGATCTCTTGCCTGGTCCCCAACACCTTTGCCCCATGAATGTTGAAGCCCAGCTTGGAGGGGTCATCGTCAACATAGCCAACCACGTTGTAGTCGCTTCCCTGAATTCTCAGACGCCACCCTACAAGTTGCCCTTCCTCCCCAGCCCCTACGATCAGCACCCGGTTCCCGTGCCCTTTGGTGACGGCTTCCCAACGCCAGAGCAGCCCGGTAATGAGGCGTTGCCGGTATCGCACTCCAGCGAAAGCGGCCAGAGTAAAGATGCCTCCGGAAATGGGCACGCTCAAGGGAAGAGGGCGCGCTCCAGCCCAAAAAAAGTTGGCTGCCGTGAGGAGCGCAGTGGCCGCCCCCACCGCGCCTATTATCGAGGTAACTTCCAAAGAGCTGGCATATCGCCACACCCTGTGGTACAGGCCAAAGAAGTAGTTGGCCGCTACATACGCCATCCCGATGGGCAAGATAACCACGTAATAGCTATGAAGACGGTCCGAGGGGATTTGCCCTTCGAAACGCAATAGCAGGGCAACGAAGTAAGCCACCACCACCAGCGCCACATCGATACCCATAGGCCCCAGGTATCTACCCAGCACAGAAGATGGTGACAGAGAAAGCCGATCCATCAGCTCCCCAAGGTAATGCCTTCCAGGCCAAACTGCAAGGCATTATATACCATGAAGGCAACTGAGAGAACGGTTTGGCTCACCCAGGTGAGACGTCGCTTATTCTCTCAGGACTTTAGGTACAGGTCGATGGCCTCCTTTGGAGTTAGCATTTTGATGCCCATGTGGGGACGCGTGGTGTTGTACGTGTCCAGGAAGCGCTGGTACCAAGTATTCAGCTCCAGGTGGTCTTGAGGTGCTTTCTCTAGACAGAAGAAGAATTCCTCTTCATCAGTGCGAAAGCTCCGCTCAATCACCGCATTGTCATTGGGAGAGCTTTTGTGAATGTAGAAGTGTTCTAGTCCCACCTCCTCACACTTAGCATGAAAGTGCTTCTGGAACTCCAAGCCATTGTCCGTCTGCACGTAACACACGGGGAAGGGCAATGTCTGGATGGTATGGTAGAGGGCAAGGAGCGACCCCCTTCATCTACTTTGGGAAGGATCAGCCCAACCTTGTAGCGGGTGGAGATATCCATCGCCGCATAGAGGTAGCAGGTGTAGGGCAGCCCAGAGAGCTCCGGCGTGACGTACTTCACGTCCATCTGGAGATAGCCCAACCCCGGCCTCGCCTCTGGAGGCACGGGGGATGTCCTGGCCGGAGCCGTGGCCGGGCTGGTGGCCCAGGGCATGTCCACCTTCGATGCCGCCTGCTGTGGCGTGTACCTTCACGGAGCTGCCGGAGAGCATGTGAGGCGTGAAATGGGGGATACGGGCATGGTGGCCAGCGACCTGCTGCCTCGCCTTCCCCTGGTTATCAAGCAGGTGAGGGAGGGCAATATGCACCTGGATTAGAGGTGAAATCCTTTGGTTTATGGTTTTCCCTAGTTTGATTGGACCCCCTCCTAGTGGTACTATGTATATAGGGACTATAGGGACTTGACACATGCGAAGTCCACTGCTAGGATGCTGCCGCAATGGACGCTCTTTACGAAAGGTTTTTCGTCTATGACGAACATGTTCGAAAGGCGTAGCTTATAGCGTTGGTTCCACTATGAGAGATATAAGCATAAGGCAACTACCATGACAATAGCACAAAGCAGCCAAGTCAATGCTGAATGGGAAGATATAATCCGCATTCTTTCGGATATGCCCACCAGTGAACGCGAGCGGCTGGTACGTGCGTTGCGAGGTGTTATGTTCGCGCGCGCCGCTGGACACCTAGACGAGGAAGAGGTTGATTTCGTTCTAGTCCAGATCATGACTACTTTCGTGGCTGAAAAAATGATGGGCATCGTGGGGGATTTGCCGGAAAGCATTTTGCCAAAAAGGTTGCACAGCCGATCTCGACTTGGACACGCCGGCATGATATTTGCCTCGAGGTAGGCCATGATATCACCAGAGGATAGCGAACAGCGGGATGCGCCTAGTCCGACCACGGGCGAGTTGGCATCCCCTAGCGAGGTGGAACAAAGCGCACCTTCTGAGAATGTTTCTATCCCTCCTGAAATCCTGGAGAAACTGCCACCGCCAGAGCGCAGACGAATTGAGCAGTTCTTTGCTGCAGGAATGTCCTTCGGGAACCCAGTCCTACAGCGGCTGACTCCACAACACATAAGCGACCTCATATCTCTGTCGAGCAAAGAGGCCGACCTTGAATTCAAAGATCGCCATCGCTCCCGCTTGACCTTGTCCCTCATGGTTGGCTTTCTGGTTGTTGTGTTTGTTGCCTTCGCCATAGTACTTGCCTACCGTAATTTATCTGACCTTCTTCAAGAATTATTGAAAGACGCCGCCCTCATCATTGGAGGCGCGGGTACTGGCTTCGGCTATGGGTCATGGCGCCGTAGGCGCGATTAGTCTCTAGTTCCTTCAGTTCCTTTCTTGGTATATCTCCGAGGTCTTTGGCCCCAGGAAATATGCACAGCCCTCTCATTGATACCTAGAATCACCTTCGCTATAATCTCCTTGGAGTCGAGCCATGCTGCTAGCCATAGATATTGGCAATACCAACGTGACCATGGGGGTCTTCCGCGGGGAGGAGTTGGTGGCTACGTGGCGTCTGGCCACGGACGCCCGCAGGATGCCCGATGAGTACGCCCTTCATATCCGAAGCCTGCTTCCCCTCAAAGGTGTGGCTCCCGAGGGCATCCGCAGCATTGCCATATGCAGCGTGGTGCCGCCTCTAACCCAGGTCTTCGAGGATCTGAGCCGCACCTACTTCAACATCTCTCCCCTGGTGGTAGGGACCGGGACTAGAACGGGGGTACGCATCCTGTACGAGAATCCCCGGGACGTAGGGGCCGACCGGGTGGTCGACGCCGCCGCCGCCTTTACCCTCTACGGCGGCCCTGTCATCGTAGTGGACTTTGGCACGGCCACGGTCTTCGATGCCATCTCCAAAGATGGAGACTACCTGGGAGGGGCCATCGCCTCGGGGGTTTACCTCACCGCGGAGGCCCTGTTCGAGCGCACCTCCCAGCTACGTCGTGTGGAGCTGGTCCCGCCCAAGACAGCCATTGGCCGAAACACCGCGGCCAGCATTCAATCGGGCATCCTCTTCGGACACGTGGGCATGGTGGAGTCCATGGTGCGTCGCTTCAAGGCGGAGATGGGGGAAGATGCCAGGGTGGTGGCCACCGGTGGCCTGGCGCCTGTGATTCAGAAGGAGACCTCCGTTTTCGACGCGGTGAACCTGGACCTCACCCTTGTTGGCCTCCGTCTCATCTACAAGATGAACACAAGCGCCAAGGGCGGCCACGGAGAGGAGTAGCATGCTCAGCCCCCTTTCGGGCAGCAAGGTTGTCCTGGGAGTAACGGGGAGCATTGCCTGCTACAAGGCCGCCGACCTGGCCAGCAAGCTCACCCAGGAAGGCGCTCAGGTGGACGTGATTCTCACCCAGGGCGCTACCAACTTCATCACGCCGCTGACCTTCCGAAGCCTGACCCACAGGCCCGTCATTACCGACCTGTTTGATGTGCAATCGGAGTTGGCACTGTCCCACGTGGCTCTGGCACAGAGGGCCGATGTCATACTGGTGGCCCCGGCCACAGCCAACGTCATCGCCAAGCTGGCCCACGGCCTGGCCGACGACGCCCTTACTGCGACCATCCTGGCTTCCACCGCGCCGGTGGCCGTCGCCCCGGCCATGGACAGCCAGATGTTTGAAAACCCAGCTACCCAAGAGAACCTGGGCAAGCTGCGGGAAAGAGGAGTTTTCATCATAGGGCCGGCAGAGGGACGCCTGGCCTCGGGCCTGGTGGGTAAGGGACGCCTGGTGGAGGTGCCCGAGATTGTGGACACCCTGTGCGCGATTCTGGGGCAAAAGGGCGACCTGGCGGGGAGGTCGGTGGTGGTCAGCGCCGGTGGCACCCAGGAGCCCATCGACCCGGTAAGGGTGATAACCAACCGCTCCTCTGGCAAGATGGGTTACGCCGTGGCCCGAGCGGCCCGAGACCGGGGTGCGCGAGTGACCCTGGTCGCCGCGCCCACGTCCATTCCCGACCCTGCAATGGTGGAGACGCGGCACGTGACCACGGTGGCCGAGATGCGGGAGGCTGTCCTCAGCGCCTGCGTGGGTGCAGACGCCCTCATCATGGCGGCGGCGGTCAGCGACTACCGTCCAGCCCGTGTGGCCTCCCAGAAAATCAAGAAAGAGGCGGAGGACGAAGGACTTGTCCTGCACATGGTTAAGAACGCCGACTTCTTCCTGGAGGTTCCCGAAGGGGTGTTGCGGGTGGGCTTCGCCGCGGAGAGCGAGGATCTCCTGGCCAACGCCAGCAAGAAGCTAAAGGAGAAGAGGCTTGCCCTTATCGTCGCCAACGACATCACCGCGTCGGACAGCGGTTTTAACGTGGACACCAACAGGGTCACCATCCTGGACAGTGATGGGGGCGTGGAAGAACTGCCCCTGATGACCAAATACGAGGTGGGCCACCGGATACTTGACCGGGTGGAGAAGCTGCTGCCTTACCCCGCGGTTCCTTGACACCTCTGTGATACCGCCTTAATCTTGGATATGGGGCCCGTAGCTCAGTGGTAGAGCGGTCGGCTCATAACCGATTGGTAGCAGGTTCGATCCCTGCCGGGCCCACCATGTTACAGTTAAAGCTGTTCGTGAAGGTGCTAGGAGAAGCGCCTCTTTAGCAGGGAAGGCGAGAGTGATAGCCATGCGCACCATAGAAGTTGTGTTCTATCGAGAAGGAAATGCCTGGGTAGCCCAGGCGCTTAACGTGGATGTCTCCTCCTTTGGAGAGACGCGTGAGGAGGCGCGAGTAGCCATTCAAGAAGCCTTGGAGCTTTACTTCGAAGATGCTCCAGATTCGGACGTTATCCAGGTAGCCAATGTAGAAGTGGAAACGCTCAGCGTTGGGACCGTATAGCAGCCGAGAGGTAGTGCGGGTACTGGAGCGGATGGGGTTCCAGCAGGTGTCCCAGCGCGGGAGTCACTTGAAGCTCAGAAGGCAAACACCTGAGAGGGCCCACACTGTTATCGTCAAGATGGGGGCGAGAGAGATACCCGCAGGGACTCTGGCATCTATCCTCCGCCAGGCGGGCCTCAGCCGGGATGAATTTGAGGCAGCAGTCGGAGGGTAGAGGTGGCCATCTCATAACCGATTGGTCGCAGGTTCGATCCCTGCCGGGCCCACCACCGACTTTCTGCTATAGCATTGCAGGCAGTGGCAAGGCTAATCCCTCGTCGTTGCGAGCCCCGATGAGTTCGCGAATCGGGGCTCGCAACCTGGTAGGGCGGCGGTGGGCTACCTATCACCCCATGGTGGACAGCCAAGCGCGAGTCTCCCTCTGGGAGCGTAAAATAACTACCTCAAGGTGGGAATGCTCGGGTTGCTTGAGGGCAATAGGGTAGGTTCGCCGTCTCCGCCAGTAGGTGCGAAGCAGCCACAGGAACAGGGAGTCGCGGCTGAGAAACTGAGTAGAGAATCGCTCACGGTTTCCACTCCAGAGTTCCTCTTTGCTCAGTGTTCGTCGCAAGGTTCGGCGTAGGAGACGCCAGATCAGCACCCTCAGGGGATAGTTGAGCCAAACGAGTACAGTTGCCCTGGGCCACACCAGGTCGCGCACCGCGCTGTAGTTGCCATCCACGACCCAAGTGTCTCCCTTAAGGGCGTCCCGTATTCGCTGTCGGAAGACATCTGTTGGGGCGGGGGTCCAGTTGGCCTCCCAGTGGAGAGCATCCAACTCGATGTGGCGGACATCTAACAGTAACGAGAGCTGTTGGGCAAGGGTCGTCTTGCCGGACCCCGTTGAACCCACGACAACGATGCGAGGGCTCCTGCCCAAGGGCATGTTGTGATTCTTAGCAGGGGAGGGAGACATGTGCCGATTGTACAACATCATGCTGCACCGAGGGTCTCCAGGATGCCTGGCGGAGAAGGCGCAGTTCTATTACAATATGCAAATCTACGGAGCCTCGGGGCGATGTCGCGATTAACTCTGGCTCTCAACAATGAAGGAGAGCGAAGGAGGAGACCCATGACAACCCATGAGCATGGAGAGGGTATCATTCCGGTTACCGTGTGGTACGACTACATATGACCCTGGTGCTACATCGGCCTGGCCAGGTTGGACCAGCTAGCAGCGGAGTTTCCCCTTGAAATCAGCTACAAGAGCTTCTATCTCAGGCCGGACATGCCTCCGGAGGGCATGGTGCGACCACCCCGAGAGGGTGAGAAGCCAGGCTCCCCCCTCACGGGGCACATAGGCGAGGTCGCGGACGAGGCTGGGCTCACCATGCGGCGTGCCTCCCTCACCCCCAACACCCGCCTGGCCTTTGAGGCCTCGGAGTTTGCCAAGGACAAGGGCCTCTTCGATCCCTTCCACAGGGCGTGCTACCGGGCTTTCTGGGAGGATGGTGCCAACCTGGGGCAGCTCTCCGTGCTCCAGCAGCTGGGGGCGCAGGTCGGCCTCGATGCTAACGAGATGAGGGAGCGCCTGGACACGGGCTTCTACACCCCTCAGGCCCAGGCTCAGTACGATGAGGCCCTATCCATAGGAGTCAACGGCATACCCTCCTTCATCATTGGACGTTACTTCTTCTCCGGCGCGCAGCCCTACGAGCTTTTCAAGCGGGTGGCGGAGACGGCGCAGAAAGAGAAAGCCGCCGGCGAAGGCTAGCTCGGACTCTTCGCTACGTTCAGGGCTTTTGAATAAACCACGGATTCGGCGCACAGAGGGGCCCCGCCCCAGACGCCGTGATGAGCTCCGATTCCACTCCGTTCCATACGGAGTCCGATGAAATCGGACCAGCCGAACCATTGCCACGTCCCGATGGAATCGGGGCTCGCAATGACAATTCCCCTACGAGCTTTCAGTACGACAAGATGGGGGGTAAATCCCGCAAAACCCTCTTGCACTGGGGTCAGGTTAGGGTGTATCGTATCACCATGCTAGGAAAGGAGGTGATCCATTTGTTATCTGATGATAAACGGACTACTAGTGAGGTGTCTGTAACGTAAACGGCACTGGACACTAAAGGCGCTCTGGTATCCGTTTACGGAAAACCAGCAGGCACCGGGCCCCGAAGCTCCCGGCTTGGTCCACCGGGACGGTCATCGACCGAAGCGCTTCGGGGCTCTTTTATTGCAACGCCCCACGGCACTGGCGGTCTCAACTCCTGGCCCCGTGCCAATCTCTTGGCTTCTTGAGACTTGGCGGCTTCTAGCAGGCCGATGAAGATAAGGAGGAGTGCAGAGGGGCGAAACCCCGGAGCTTGCCCTGAGCGGAGCCGAAGGGACGGGGTCTGGGGTGTCCCCAGACAAATCTCTTTTCCCCCCTTCCTGGCCAGAGCCTGTCCTTGAGCGAAGCGAAGGAAAGGGGGACAGGGGGATGGTCGAAAGGGTTTTTCCGCAGCCTGCTACTCGAAGCTCCTCATGCGCTGCACCGTGTCGGCATCCAGGCTTTGGACAACAGCGACTATCAGCTCCAGGGTGCGGTCGAAGTCCTGGCGGCTGATAATCCCCTGGTGGCTGTGGAGATAGCGAGTTGGAACGGCGACGTTGATAGTGGGAGCGCCACCTCGGGAGCGCTGAATCTCGGCTCCATCCTCGCCGTAGCCGCTGAGGACATCGAACTGCAAAGGAATCCCGTTCTCCTTCGCCACGTCTATGAAGAGGTCTCGCAGCCTGAGGTTGGGCAGCATGGAGGTGTCGTGGAGGAAGATGGCCGGGCCTTGCCCCACACGTTCCTGGGACTCCTCTTGGGTGATGCCAGGATAGTCTCCAGCTACCCCCGCTTCCAGGTTGATGCCTATATCTGGCTCTATCTTGTAGCTGGAGGTCTGGGCGCCGCGCAACCCCACCTCCTCCTGCACAGTAGCCACCGCGTAGAGGGTATTGGGCAAGGAGATAGCCTTGAGGCGTCGCATGGTCTCGACCATAACCGCTAGGCCGGCGCGGTCGTCCCAGGCCTTGGCCATGTAAAGGGAGCCTCCGCTGAGGGGCGTGAACCTGCTCTCCGGAGCGACTGGGTCTCCGGGTCGTATACCCAGACGCTCCGCGGCGTCCTGCTGGCTGCTGGCGCCCACGTCTATGAACATCTGCTCGCGTCGGAAGAGCTGGTTGCGCGCCTCGGGGGTCATGACGTGGGGTGTCTTTACCCCCGTTACGCCAGGCACAGGCCCGTTCCTGGTGAGTATGACCCATCGTTGGTTGATCAGTGCCTGGTCCAGCCACCCGCCCAGGGGCTGGAACCTGACGTACCCTTCCGGGGTGACGAACTTGACCATGAGACCAACCTCGTCCATGTGGGCTGCCATCATTATCCGAGGAGCATCGTCGTCCTCGCCCAGCCTTGCCATGAGGGAGCCCATGCCGTCCGTTTCTATGTGGCTGCAAAGGGTGGATAGCTCCCGTTGCATAATGGCCCTGACTGGGCCTTCAAAGCCCGACGGGCCGTAGGCGTTGGTCAACTCCTCTAGCAGAGACTCTATGCTGTCCATTGCTTGCCCCCCCAACGGTCTTGACTCGTGATGCCAGGGACACCAGTAGCGTATACACATTTCGCAAGGTGTCAAGCGGGGCAGAGTGAGAGAGGGTGTGAATGTTTAGAGAATTGTTCAAGCTTGTCAAGAAACCCTGCATAAGCCAGAAGCCCAGTGGCGGGATAGCCTTGCTCAAGCTATAATCCTATAACAGCCGCTTCTTAACGCCGCGGTAGACCCCCGAACTGGCACACTCGGAGAAGACATGGATCCCATCTCTTTCGAAAAGTTCACCCTGTCCAACGGCCTGGACGTGATTCTTCACCAGGACAAGTCGCTGCCCTTGGTGGCAGTAAATATCTGGTACCACGTTGGCTCCAGAGACGAGGAGCCGGGCAAGACAGGGTACGCCCACCTCTTTGAGCACCTCATGTTTGCTGGGTCCAAGCACCACGACAGCAGCTATTTTGACCCCTTGCAAAAGGTAGGAGCCATGTTGAACGGCTCCACCAACTCAGATAGGACCAACTACTGGGAGGACCTGCCATCCAACTACCTGGATCTGGCGCTATGGCTGGAATCGGACCGCATGGGTTTCCTGCTGGATGCCCTGGACCAGCGCCGGTTCGACGTGCAGCGAGACGTGGTCAAAAACGAGCGGCGTCAAAGCTATGACAACTTCCCCTATGGCATGTCCACCATCCACCTTCAGGGGGCGGTGTATCCCTTGCCCCATCCTTACCACTGGCCAACCATCGGGTTCCATGAAGACCTGGACCGGGCGACCCTGGACGACGCTCGTGCCTTCTTCCAGAGGTTCTATACTCCTTCCAACGCCAGCCTGACCATTGCAGGGGATTTCCAGCGGGAGGAGGTCAGGAAAATGGTGGAGCGCTACTTTGCTGAGCTGGCTCCCGGCCCCGCCCTCCTTCGGGCCAGGCGCATGGACTCTCCCCTTCAGGAGCACGTGCGCCTCACTCTATATGACCGGGTGCTTCTACCGCGTTTGTCTCTGGCATGGCCCACGGTGGCCTGGTTCCACCAGGATGAAGCCCCGCTCTCCATGCTGGCTACTATCCTGGGTGACGGCAAAACCTCCCGCCTGTACCGCTCCCTGGTATACGAGCAGCGTATTGCCCAGAGCGTGACCGTACGGCACGGGCCGGCAGAGATAGCCGGAGAGTTCCACGTGGAGGTGACCGCCGCGGCAGGACATACGGCCGAGGAGATAGAAGAGGCGGCTCTTGTTGAAATACAGCGGATACGCGAAAGCCCCCCGTCCCCTGAAGAGGTGGCTCGAACCAGGAATCGCATTGAGTGGCGGCAGGTCCGCCAGATGGCCAACATCGGCGGCTTTGGAGGGAGAGCCAACCGGCTCAATGCCTTCAACGTCTTCGCGAGAGACCCCGATCTGATAAACCGGGACGTGGAGCGCTACCTGGCGGTGCAGCCCAAGGACGTGAGCCGTGTGGCCCATGCCTATCTGGCGGGCCGCCAGGTCCAGATGGTGGTGCTCCCAGAGCCCTCGCGAAGCCACGCCACCGTTGCCATTGACCGCACCGTACAGCCATCCCCTGCTGCGCCTCCCTCCTTTGTGTCGCCCATCCCCCAGCGCCATCGTCTGGCCAACGGCCTGAACCTGCTGGTGGTAGAAAAGCGCGGGCTTCCCGCGGTGGCCTTTGGCCTGCTCCTGGATACGGGTGGTGTCCGAGACCCCGCTGCTCTGCCCGGGCTTGCCTCTTTCGCCACGGCCATGCTCCAGGAAGGGACAGCCACTCGCTCCAGCCAGCAGATTGCCGACGAGTTCGAGTTCATGGGCAGCCAGCTTGCCTCAATGACCGGCAGAGAGCGGACACTGCTGATCGCCGAGACCCTGTCGAAGCACTTCCCCAAGGCCCTGGAGCTGGTGGCGGACATGGTGCAGAATCCCACCTTCCCTGAAGAGGAACTGACCCGGATAAGGAGAGAGCGGCTGACGTCTCTACGGCGCACGCGAGACGACCCCGCGGCCCTGGCCGGCCGGGCAGCGCCCGCTCTCGTGTATGGGAAAGAAAGCGCCTACGGCCACCCCGTCAACGGCACCGAGGATGCCCTGGAGACACTCTCTCGGCAGGACCTGGTGGGCTACTTTGAGAAAAACTTCGGCCCAAAGAGCGCCGCACTGCTGGTGGTGGGAGATATCTCCCTGGAAGAGGTTGCGAAGCTGGCGGAAGAGCACCTGGTGGGCTGGAAGGGCCAGGGGGCCAGGGTCGTTGAGAAGGCCGTGAACCCTTCAGGGCCAGACTCCACCACGCTGTTCCTGATGGACAAACCCGAAGCCGCCCAGTCGGTCATCCGGTTTGGACACACGGGGGTGCCGCGCCAGCATCCCGACTACCTTGCCCTGGTCTTGTTGAACCACCTGTTCGGAGGACAGTTCACGGCCAGGCTCAACCTGAACCTGCGCGAGGACAAGGGATATACCTATGGCTATCACTCCTGGATCGAGTGGTACCGTGGCTCGTCGTTGCTGCTGGCCGGAGGTGGAGTCCAGACGGACGTTACCAGGGAGACGGTGCAGGAGACCCTGAGGGAGTTCCAGGATATCGGGGGCGGCCGGCCGATCACCGAGATGGAACTTGAAGAGGCCAAAACAACCATGCTGCGCCAGTTTCCCTCGTCCTTCGAGACGTCTGGGCAGGTGCTCGAACAACTGGTCCCTCTGGTGTCCTTTGACCTCCCAGACGACTACTACCGCACCCTGGCCGCCAGGATTGAGGCGGTGTCCCTGGACGACGTAAGGCGCGTGGCCCGGGAGCGCATAACCAACAGCCGTTTGGTGGTGCTGGTAGTGGGAGACCGGAAGGTGGTGGAGCCGGGCCTGCGGGAGATTGGTCTCCCGTTGTGCCTGGTAGACCACGAGGGACGGGTGATTCAAGGCGGCTGAAGAGGCGGCGCGTCTGGAGGGGAGCCGTGGTGAGACGCCACAGGCTACAACCCATTTGGCGGCTTTCCTGCAACACCCCCCGACAATCCTCCCCCTTGATGGAGGAGGAGGTTTGTGAGGAGTTGGGGACGCTCCACATGTATTGGACGCCCCAAGGCTCGACAAGTCCGACTTCATCGGACTCCGTATGGAACGGAGTGGAATCGGAGCTCACCATATCCCTTCCCCCTCGATGGGGGAAGGCGAGAATGGGGG
>JACQTZ010000020.1 GCA_016210515.1 Chloroflexota bacterium | reverse complement strand
GAGCTAAACATATGCCCTGTCATTCTGAGGAGTCCCGACCTGTCGGGACGACGAAGAATCTAAGACCTACGCCTTTAGCAATGATGGAACGCCCTGGATTCCTCACTGAGTTTACCCTGAGCAGAGCCGAAGGGTTCGGAATGACATCCACCAGTCCAGGCTGACCACTGGAAACGTTCAGACCGCTATGCATGGCTCTGTAGGTACCAGGGCCTATCCTGGAGATCTCCCAAAGCTGTCCGGCCACTCCCCCAGCACCACACTGACCTGAAGTGTCTTGCCATCGCGAATCACGGTCAGGACCACCTTGTCACCCGGCTTGAGTGTGTTGAAGTAGCTGACAAGCCCCTCAACAGATTTCACCGGCCGGTCATCCACGGCTGCGATGATGTCACCGGCGGTGGCGGGCCCGCCATTCACACCTGCCCCTTCCCCCCTCAGCCCCACCCCCTGGGCAGGGCTATCCGACATCACTGTTACCACATAGACGCCCGCCGAACTGTCCAGACCCAACTGATCGGCGAGAGCAGGAGTCAAGGCTGTGCCGCTGATGCCAAGCCAGGGTCGCTTCACCGTCGTGTTTTCAAGGAACCCCGGCAGGAGGGCCTTGGCCGTATTGATGGGCACGGCAAAGCCGATGCCCGTAGCGCCATCGGCGGAGGTTTCTATGGCGGTGTTAATCCCAATGACCTCTCCAAGGGAGTTCAGGAGCGGGCCGCCGGAGCTGCCCGGGTTTATGGAGGCGTCGGTCTGAAGCATGCCCACGATAGGCCGGCCAAGGACACCTATGTTAACGCGGTTTATGCCGCTCACTACCCCCACGGTGATGGAACTCCTCAGCCCATAGGGGCTGCCAATGGCGATGGCCATCTGACCTGGCTTGACGATGCTGGAGTCTCCCAGCGAAAGCGGTGTTATGCCCGCTACCGCCTGGGGGTCCACCTTCAAGAGAGCGATGTCGTCCGCTGGGCTTGTCCCGGCTATCTGGGCCTCTAGTGTTCGGCCATCTGCAAGGGTCACTTGAATTCGCGTGGCACCCTGGACCACGTGGTAGTTGGTCAGGATGCGGCCTTCGGTGTCCACCAGGAATCCTGAGCCCTGCCCGACTTGCGGAACCGCAAACCCGGGTTGCGGAACCCCAAATCTGAAACGGGTGGGGGGGCTCGACTGGGTTACCTCAACCTCCACCACGGCAGGGTCGGCCCTCTCGAATAGAGCGACCACCGCTTGCTCGTCGTAGAGCGTCGGCGACGCCGATGCCACCTTTGAAGAAGCATCTGAGGCGACGATGCCCACCGCTCCAAGGACACCCAGCAACACCAGGGCGCTCAGAGTAACCAGCCAGATAGGCAGTGAGACTCGCGAGTTCATCCTACCCATTCTTGTACCTCCTCAGGTGCACCTGCTATTGCAGGCTCAATTCTCTTTTCGTCATAGATGGAGCTTGGCAAAGACCCGTAGCCTCGAGAGTATTGCAGGCAGACCTCCTCCCAATCGGTCAGGTAGTAGCCGCATTGAATACAAACGAAATAGCGGCCATACGTGTCTCTATTGTCTTGCAAGTCCCCCTTGCACCGGGGACAGCGTTTTAGCCAAATCATCGCCCTACCATCCTCTGCACTCTCATAGCCTCCTCGCCGGCCATGCTACTGGCGACCCCTGAGCAGGTCATCGATGGTCAGCTCCTCCTGAGGAGCCTCTTCGACCTCCATGTCGTCCTCTTCTTCTTCCGCTTCTTCCGTCACTGACACTGCTGCTTGCACGCCAGCGGGACCAAGCACCTTCCCATCGGCCATACGCAGGCGCAGGTGGGCCTTTCGGGCCACTGATGGATCGTGGGTCACCACCACAACGGTACGCCCCTGGGTCTCCACCAGCTTCAGCAGCAAGTCTACAATCTGCCTTCCCGAGCGTCGGTCCAGGTTGCCGGTAGGCTCGTCCGCCAGGATGAGCGCTGGATCGTTGGCCAGCGCCCGGGCGATGACCACCCGTTGCTGCTGGCCACCGGACAGCTTCCCCGGCTTATGATCCAGGCGCTCCTCCTCGATTCCCACCTGCGTCAACAGTTCCTCGGCCCTGGCCTCCTGCTGTCCCCTGGGGACTCCCCGCAGGTCCATGGGCAGCATCACGTTCTCCAGGGCAGAGAGATTAGGCACCAGGTAGTAGTTCTGGAACACGAACCCCACCTTGGTGCGCCGGTACTCCACGGCCTTACTCCCCGAAAGGGTGGACACCTCCACACCATCAACTAGCACCTTCCCAGAGGTGGGCTGTTCCAGGGCACCCAGAATATACAGGAGAGTGGTCTTTCCACACCCGCTAGGCCCTGTGATGGCCACCATTTTGCCGCGAGGAATGGACATGCTGACACCATCTACGGCGCGGACGGTGTGGGGTCCCATGGTGAAATGGCGAACCAGCTTCTCAGTCCTGACCAGGACACTGTTTTCACTCACCACGCAGCACCTCCGCAGGCCGGATGCGGGCAATGGACAGGCTGGCCACCAGGGCTGCCCCCAGTGCCAGGGCAATCCCAGAGAAGCCCGCCGCCAGGGCGCTGCCGGCGGTAAGGCCGGCCTCCAGGTTGCCCACGCCGCCGAAGAAACCTCCAAACTGGCGGCCCTGTTGGGCGATGTCGCGAAAGGCAGGGGTTTGGCCATCACCTCCAACAAACCTGCCAAACTGCCCCATCATTGGGGCTGTGTTATTGCTGGCCAGGACCTGGTCGGCCACGGGCTGGACGGCGACCAGGGCGACGCCCAGGGCCAGTACCACCGCGACGAGGGCGATGGCACCACTCTCCACGGCAAACTGGAGCGCCACCTGCCGGTTAGAGGCTCCAATGGCCTTGAGCACGCCTATCTCCCGGCGGCGGTCCCGCACCACCATGGTCATGGCAAAGACGATGACCGCTGCCCCTGCTCCCAAGCCAGCCAGAGTCCCGGTGCGAGTGCTTCCGCTGGCCCCTTCCAGGGCACTGTTGGCCTGGGTAAGACGGTCGGCGTCCGTTATAACGTCCACCTTGTCTGTGCCCAGAGCGCTCTTGATGGCATCAGCGACAGATTTCAGGTTCTGGACGGAGTCCACCACAACCGTGGCCTGGTTGACCTCGCCGTCCAGGCCAAAGACTTTCTGCAATGTGTCAAAGGGCATCACAATCGTGTTGTCGCCAAAGCGCTGCCCGCTCTGGAACAGCCCGACGACTTCGACGGGGCTGCCTTCGACAACCTCGAAGGTGGAGCCTACCTGGAGGCCGTTCTTCTCCGCCAGCGCGCTTCCCATAATGGCAACATAGGCTCCAGAGTCCTCACTGGTGAGACTGCGGCCGGCCGTCACCTGGGCTACACCGCCGCCAAAAAGCGTCACCTGGCCTTCGGCACCACTACCTATGGGATCACTACCCATGACGGTGATGGGCGCGGAGATGGTCGTTTGGAACTCTCCCTGGCCCGTGCCCCCAGGAGGACCGCCCTGGCCACCGGAACCGCCGCCGAAGAATCGGCGGCCCAGAGTCCCCGCGTCTATCGCGGACTGGAGCGCCGTGCCCGTGTACTGGCTCATGGCGGTCTTTTGTACGGTGACCACATGTGCCATCGTCTCAACGGGGGCCAGGTCGCTGACCTTCAAAGGCTCACCACCCCCCATGAAGCCAAAGGAGCCTGCGGGTCTCACGGTAATGTCAGGCGTCAGTTGCTGGTTCACCTCTTCCAGGCGCTGCCCCACGGCGCCGTTCACCGCCAGCATACTCACCGCCAGGCCGATGCTGATGGACAGCAGAGCCACCACGAGGGCGGTCCGTATCGGGCTACGAAGGACGTTGCGCAGGCCCCGTTTAATCGATCCCATTCAATGCCTCCTTGACAAGATAGAATTTCAATCTGTTCCTCCTTTGCATGTTCGTACTGCGGGCCTACTCGTACCGCAGCGCCTCTATGGGGTGAAGCCGAGCAGCTCGGAAGGCAGGGTAGATGCCGAAGAAGAGCCCAATGACAGCCGACACCACCAGCGCCAGCACTGCGACGTCTCCACTGAAGGCTGTGTGAAAGGTCTGGCCCCCCAGGCTCCTGCCGTCCATGAGGCGAGACAGCGCCAGCCCCAGGAGCACTCCCACGCCACCTCCGCCCAGGCTCAGGAGCGTCGCCTCGGACACGAACTGGAGCAGGACATCCCAGCGCTTGGCCCCCATAGCCTTGCGGATGCCTATCTCCCGGGTGCGCTCCGTCACAGACACCAGCATGATGTTCATGATGCCAATGCCACCCACCAGCAAAGAGATGCTGGCGATGGCGCCCAAGAACACCACGAAGGTATTGGTAGTTTGCTCTAGGGTCGCTATGGTCTCCTGCTGGCTGCTGACGGTGAAGTCGTCCTCGCCGGTGATACGATGTCGCAGGCGGAGCACCGTGGCGATCTCCTGAACCGCGTTATCCATGGCGTTGCTACTCCTCACCTGCACGTTGATAGTCTGCACACTAACGCTGCCCTGGACAGTACGTTGTGAGGCGAGGCGGTAGTACGCCGTGGTGATGGGCACCAGGACCTGGTCGTCGAAGGAACCCTGTATACCCCCGCCCATGCTCTTCAATACTCCGATAACGGCGAACTGGCGTCCGCTGATTCTCACCATCTGGCCCACCGGGTCCCGAAAACCGAAGAGCGTCTCCGCCACCCCCGACCCAAGGATGGCCACCTCGGACCTGTTATCCACCTGCCCCCATGTGACAAACTTGCCCGAGGCAACGGGGATATTTCGCACGAACTGGTACTCAGGGGTCACCCCGACCACCTGGGTGCGGGTGTTCTTGCCACCTGCCACCACCTGTGCCGAGGCACGAAGCTCAGGGGCCACGGCTGCCACCGAAGGCGCGTACACGGTATCCAGGAGAGCGTATGCATCGTCCAGCGTCAGGGTGGAGGCACTCCCCAGCCCGCCGGAGACACCGCCCTGGCTGGTCGCGCCGGGCCGAACGAATAGCAGATTGGTGCCCAGAGCCTCGATGTTGGCAGTAACGGCCTGCTGAGCACCTCTGCCTATGGCCATCAGAGAGATGACAGCCGCCACACCAATAACAATGCCCAGGAGGGTGAGCCCGGACCGGAGCTTGTTGGCCCCGACAGATGACAAAGCAGTGCGTAGAGTCGTGAGGGGATTCACTACGATTGGCCTTCCATCCCTGCGCCTCCAGCAGTCGCCCAGCGAGGTTTTCTGACGGGTTCGTCCTTCACCACTCGCCCGTCCAGCATGGAAACGACTCTCTGGGTATGTTCAGTTATGTCTGGTTCGTGGGTAACTATGATTACAGTAAGCCCCTCTTCGCGGTTGAGGCGCTGGAGGATGGCGATGATCTCGTAGCTGGCCCTGCTGTCCAGGTTTCCCGTGGGCTCGTCAGCCAGAAGGATAGAAGGATTCTTGACCAGCGCCCGGGCGATGCCCACCCGCTGTTGCTCGCCCCCGGATAGCTCCGCCGGCCGGTGGTTGGCTCGGGATCCAAGCCCCACTCTCTCCAGTGCCTCCAGCGCCCGCTTTCTGCGGTTGTGACCGTTGCCGTAGAGCAGAGGAAGCTCCACATTCCCCAGCGCCGTCAGCCGATGCAGCAGGTTGTATGTCTGGAAGATGAAGCCTATCTTGCGGTTGCGTATCTCCGCCAGCCGGTCGTCTCCCAGGCTTCCCACCTCTTCGCCTTCCAGAGAGTACCTACCAGAGGTGGGCACATCCAGGCACCCTATGATATTCATCATGGTAGACTTGCCAGAACCAGAAGGGCCCATTATGGCTAGCATCTCGCCTTTCTGAATGGTCAGGCTGGCGACCTGAAGGGCAGGCACTTCCACCTTGCCCATGTGGTACACCTTGGTCACGTTTTCCAGTTCAATCAAGTCCCTTCTCCCCACCTGGTTGTGGCGTCTGCCGAGGTATCCGCGTGCCCCCACCGGTTCCCTGACCACCAGTCCGTGGCGTTGACTGAGGTGTCCGCGTGCCCCCACCGGTTCCCTGGCCACCGCTGTCACTTGTGATGATCCCAGGCAACCCGCTGTCACTTGTGATGATCCCAGGCAACCCGCCCTGGGACTGGCGAAATGCGTTTCCTGGCCCAAACTGGCTGGTGGTCGCGAGTTGCGTCTGCATGACCACCTGCTCTCCCTCAGCCAGACCCTGGCGAACCGCCACCCAGTAGTCGTCGCTATTGCCGAGGACCACGGGCCGGTCCTCGGTGCGCCCGCTGTTCATCACCTTTACCACGGGCTTGTCGAAAGTGCCATACAGGGCCTGGAGAGGCACCCGCAGGACATTGTTCTCTTCGCGGATGATTATGCTGGCGGTGGCGCTGAGGCCTTCGCGGAGCTGCACACCCTGAGGGACCTGGAGCTGGATACTAATCGGATAGCTTACTACCCCCTGCTGACTCTGGGCTGCCGAAGCGATGGTCGAGACGGTGCCCTGAAGCACCTGCCCCGGCAGCGCGTCCATGGTCACATCCGCCCGGTCTCCCAGCCTGACGCTGAGGACGTCGATCTCGTTCACGATGCCGTTAAGTTCGACCACCGTGGGGTCCACGATCTCAACGACGGTGGTAGTTGCTGTGACTGCTTGCCCAGTCACCACATTGACCAGAGAAACCACCCCGGCACTGGATGCCGTCAGGGTTATCCCCTCCAGCCGCTGGATGGCCGTCGCCAGTGCCGTCTGCGCAGAAGCAACATCGTTCTCTTTGAGGGCCACCTCCAGAGCGTCCACATCCCCGTTCAGCTTTGCCAGGGCCTCCTCTGCACTGACCAGGGATGCCTGGGCCACCGCTAGCTGCTTCTCCTTGACATCCACCTCCAGCAGGTCAGGTCCCGCCTTCAGGTCTGCCAGGTCCTCCTCTGCACTAGCCAGAGATGCCTGGGCCACCGCTAGCTGCTTCTCCTTGACATCCACCTCCAGCAGGTCAGGTCCCGCCTTCAGGTCTGCCAGGGCCCCCTCTGCTGTGGCAAGGCTGTCCTTTGCTTTCGATACCGTGCTCTCCGCGCTGTACAGGGCCTTCGCTGCCTGAAGCTGCACCAGGTCCAGATTGTCCTGCGCCTTCTGATAGGCATCCCAAGCGTCATCCATCTGCTTCTTGACGCACACCCCTTGCGGAGGGATAAAGCCATCCTCACACGTGGGCAGTATGTAGCCGGGATAGAGGTTGAGCCAGAAGTAGACCTGCAGCTCACTCCACGGTGTAGCAGGGTCATCAGGAGGAGGTCCCTCCGCCCAGAACGACTTAGCAATATCCTGGAAACGCAGGTCAGGATTGAAGAGGGAAGTCAAGTCAACTTTCCAGGAGGCCAGAAGCGCGTCAGGAGCCAGGTCAGTCTGGGTCTGGTCTACGCAATTCCCAACCACTTCGCGTAGACCCCCTGGTAGCCTTCCTTGGTGGTGGCTAGGGCATCAGCCGCTGCTTTTACCTTTGCGTCCCCATCCTTCTGAGCAAGCTTCAGGTCGTTCTCGGCATTGGACAGGGATACTTTAACAGAATCTATCTGGGTCTGAGCTTTGGCCAGGTCGTCGGCGGTAGGCCCGCTCTTCACACCAGCCAGCGATTTCTGGGCGTTTTGCAGCGCAAGCTTTGCACTGGACACCGCCGCTTCAGCCTGCGCTATGCCCTGGGACGTGGGAAGAAGCTTGTCCAGCGACTCCTGGGCGTTCTTCAACGACAGTCTCGCGTTGGCTACGACTGCCTCGGCCTGCGCCATCTCCAGGGCCGTGTGGGGATTCTTTGCCTTCGCCAGGGCATCTTCAGCGTTTCGCACGTTAACCTTTGCCTGGGCAACCGCTTTCTCCAGAGATGCCACCGTGGTGTCGTCAAGGCTAGCCAGCGGCTGACTTTTCTTCACCTGCTGTCCTTCGGTTACCAGCACCTCCCCAATGGTCCCTTGGCTACCAAAGGTCAGCGCCTCCCTGCTGGCAAAGACAAGGCTGCCATTGGTGGAGACCTGGTTCACCACGTTCCCATACTCCACTGGTATAAGCTGCTGGTTTTCGCCCATTTTTTGCTGGCCTGAGCCACTGAACAGGACATACGCCCCATAGGCAGTACCAGCCACCCCCATCAAAGCTGCCGCCAGCGCTCCCGCTTGCCACATTTTCATGGTCACTACTCCTTATTTTTCTCGGGTGCGTGTCTACTCGCCAGAGGCAGCTCGAAGATGAAGCGGCTGCCTTTGCCTGGCTCGCTCTCGGCACGGATAGTGCCCCCGTGGGCCTCTACCAGTTGTTTGGCTATGGTCAGCCCCAGGCCAGCGCCGCCAGTGGCGCGGGTCCGAGAGTGGTCAACCCGATAGAAGCGCTCAAACACCCTGGGTAACTCCTCCGGAGGAATACCCACTCCCGTGTCGGCGACGGTGACCCTGGCCACGCTCCTACCAATCACCTCCGCCAGAACTGCTACCCTGCCATCTTGAGGGGTATGCGTGATAGCATTCTCCAGCAGGTTTCCCAACACCTGGGCTATGCGCGTCCTGTCCATGGTCACCAATGGAAAACCGTCGGGGACGTCCAAGGAAAGGGAGACGCCCCTTGCCTCGGCACGGGGTCGGACAGCTTCCACAGACCTGTGAAGCACCTCATCAAGGGAGTCTGGCTCCCTGTCCAGGCGCAAGGCTCCCGCCTCCGCCAGGGCCAGCAGCCGCAGGTCTTCCACCAGGCGCGCCAGGTGAAGCACCTGCTGATAGATGGTGTCGATGGTCTCGGCGTCGGGCTGGAGCAGCCCGTCCCGTACCGCCTCCAGATAGCCCTGAATGTTGGAGAGGGGTGTCCTGAGCTCGTGTGCCACGTCGGCCATGAGGCTCCGCCGCTGCTGCTCCGCCTTCTCCAGGCCTTCCGCCATGGAGTTGAAGGTGCGTCCCAACTGGGCGATCTCGTCCCGTCCCTGGTTTGAGACTCGCTGGGAGAGGTCGCCCTGACCCAGGAGTCTTGCCGCCAAGCCCAAGTCCCTTACCGGGGCAAGGACCCGCCGGGACAGCAGGGAGACCAGCAGGATCCCTCCGGCTCCCGCGGCCAGGCCCGTCCAGAGAAGTGACCTGTTCAGCGCCGAGGCAAGGATGGACACCGAAGGCTCCGGCACCTCCTGGAGGGCCACGCTGGGGGCCACCACCACGGAGCCGACCTCTCGTCCGCTGCTGAGGACGCGAAACTGACGGCTTCCTCTCATCATGGACATTCCTGGCATGGTCATCATTCCTTCAGTGCCAAGTGACTGGTGGGAGTCGGCCAGAATACGTCCCTCCGTGTCCCTGACCACGATTCGCCATCCGTAGAGGGAGCTGGCCTGCTCAACGGCAGCCTGGAGCCCTCCCCACCCTCTGCGGGCAGCGTAGTACTGGTTGACCATCTGCTCCATGCGAGCGGCCCTGACCTCCTCGACCTCCTGCTGAAACCGCTCCGTGGCTTGCCTGGCTGTAAAACTAACGTACATGCTCACGCTCATCAGGGCCAGGGCCAGCACCAGGGCAAAAGCCGCTATCAACCGGAACTGAAGACTGAAGAACCACCTAGCCATTGTCAAACCTGTATCCTACGCCGTAGATGGTATGGATGTAGTGGGGCTTCTCTGGGTCAGCCTCCAGCTTGCGGCGGAGATTGGAGACGTGGGCGTCCACCGTCCTGTCAAAGCCGTCGAAATCGTACCCGAAGACCCGCTCGATGATCTGCTCCCTGGTGAAGGTTCTGCCTGGCTCGTGTATAAGCAAGGTCAGAAGCCGGAACTCCGTAGGAGTGAGAGACAACTGTATCCCCTTGAGATACGCGGCGTGATGACGCATGTCCACCTTGACATCGCCATGTGAAAGCTCCGAGACACCCTGTTCCAAAGCATCACGGGCTGTGCGCCGCAGCACCGCTCGCACCCTGGCAGCCAGCTCCCTGGGGCTGAAGGGCTTGGTGATGTAGTCATCGGCCCCCATGTCCAGGCCGGCCAAGCGGTCCTCCTCTTCGACACGAGCCGTAAGCATCACGATGGAAACCTCTGACTCCTCCCTCAGAATGCGGCACACCTCCATGCCATCCATGCCGGGAAGCATCAGGTCCAATACCACCAGGTCAGGGCGAGCCTCCCTAGCCAGCCGCAGCCCTTCCAGGCCGTCCGAAGCCATCAACACCTTGTGCCCGTCGCGGCGAAGGTAGATAGTCACCAGCTCCAGGGTGTTGGGGTCGTCTTCTACTATCAGTACCGTGCTCGCCACGCCCTTCACCTCTGAGGAGTTTTATGACTCATCTATCCATTATATAGTGAGGGGCGGGGCATGGCCCCGCCCCTCTCAATTCGATCCGGCCGACGGCCTTAGAGACCAGTCGTCCCGGAGCTTTGCGGGGTAGGCGTAGGAGGAATCTGCCCCCAGAACCCCATGCCATGGTCACCCATCATCCCACCACCATGACCGCCGCGTCCACCCATCATCCCGAACCCGCGACCCCCCATCATCCCCTGGAGTCCAGGGAACGTCCCCTCAGGCCTGGCCAGGAACCACTGCTTGTAGGCATCCGCCTGCTCCTGGGTCAGCTTCCCATTCTCCACCAGCTTGTCCAGCCTTGACTGGAGCGCTTCGTCCTGCGTCTCCCGAGCGGCCTGCTTCAAGGCGTCCTCAACCTTGGTCTGATCTATCCCCAGGATGGTTGCAACCCTAGCTGCGAACTTCCCAAAGGGTGTATCACCACTATTCGTCTCGCTATCCTGGGCCAGGACAGCGCCACCGGTGAGACCCAGGGCCAGGACCCCCACCACCAGTGCTACCAAGAACCAACTCTTCTTCATTACCAAGTCCTCCTTTCTTTTTTCCTTTTTCTACCCTCTTTATACCAGCCAACTTATAAGAAAGTTTGAAGAAGGTCCCTGGACGAATCGACATATGCTCATGTAATCGACGAACAGGTGCAAACCCATTGTCCGCACCCAAGGGATGGAGACGCGGCTAGCCCACTCTCAGTGCCAAGGTAGAGGACTGGTGCCAGACCGACGGGTGTCCCCTTTCGCTTCTCAGGCGGCCTCTACATCCAACCTTTGGAAGAATCGGCGTTGGAAGTAGAGAGCAACGTTTACCAGGCTGATGAGGACTGGAACCTCTACCAGCGGCCCGATGACGGCCGCAAAGGCCTGACCGGAGCCGATGCCGAAGACCGCCACTGCCACCGCAATGGCCAGCTCGAAGTTGTTGCTGGCGGCGGTGAAAGCAATAGTCGTCGTCTTGGAGTAGTCGGCGCCAATCCTCTTGCCCATGTAGAAAGAGACCAGGAACATGACAACAAAGTAGATAAGCATTGGCACGGCGATGCGCACCACATCTAGCGGCATCTGCACAATAAACTTGCCTTTGAGCGAGAACATCACCACGACGGTGAACAGCAGCGACACGAACGTGACATGGCTTATCTTCGGGATAAACTTACCTTCATACCACTGGTGCCCCCTGGCCGTGATGAGCACAAAGCGCGTGATCATGCCAGCGAAGAAGGGGATTCCAAGGTAAATCAACACGCTCTTCGCTATCTCTCCGATGGTGACATCCACCTCAGCACCCCTCAGTCCGAACCAGCCCGGCAGGACGGTGATGAAAACGTAGGCGTACACTGAGTAGAACACTATCTGAAAGACCGAGTTAAAGGCCACCAGGCCAGCGGCATACTCTCTATCTCCCCCTGCCAGCTGGTTCCAAAGGATGACCATGGCGATACAGCGTGCGAGGCCAATCATGATCAGGCCCACCATGTAATCGGGATACGGCCATAGGAACCCCAGGAAGACAATCGCCAGGAAGAACATGAGCACCGGGCCGACGAGCCAGTTCTGCACCAGGGAGAGGGCAAGCACCCGCCAGTCGCGAAACACCTGGCCCATCTCCTCATATCTAACCTGGGCCAGGGGGGGATACATCATGAGAATGAGGCCAATAGCAATCGGGACGGAGGTAGTCCCAATGCTCAAAGAGTCGATAAGGTTGGCAACGCCCGGCACGAAGTATCCCAGGGACACCCCAAAGACCATGGCAAGGAATATCCAGAGAGTCAGGAACCGGTCTAATGTTGAAAGCCTATGCATCACGGCGGTCAGCCTCCATTACTACTGATCCTTGAGCAGAAAGCTAAACCCTGTTCACCCCCATCGCTTCGGCAAGGTCCGATTCCATCGGACTCCGCACCGATTTCTTCGGGATGCAACACGTGGAGTCGGAGCTCAGCGCAGGCTCTAACCTTCCCCCACCTAGGGGGAAGGGACTATCCTCTCCACCTTGATGGGGGTGAGTGAGAGAGGGGGTGAATGTTTAGGGCGTTGTTCAAGACTCGGTAATAGTGCGCACTCAACATAGCTAGAGCTTCAAAGACAACTTCGGATGTCTAGACATCAGCCTCCGCCAGCATCTTGACTACCCTTGCTTCTATCTGGTCCCTTATCTCCCTGACCTTCGCAAGGGACTTGCCCTTGGGGTCCTCCAGCGCCCAGTCCTCCGTGAGCACCATGTTGGCAGGACATGCCTCTTCTACATTACACCCCATGGTAATAACCCTGTCGGCCTCGTCCAGCATCTCCTGCGTGAGGAGCTGAGGTCGCTTTTTCGACAGGTCTATCCCCACTTCCACCATAGCCTGAACCACCGCTGGGTTGACCTGCTCTTCCGGCTGAGTACCTGCAGACTGGGCTGTGGCCGTTCCCTGAGCCGAGCGGTTGAAAAAGGCCTCGGCCATCTGGCTGCGCCCTGAGTTGTGTACGCAGACAAAAAGCACTCTCATCGTATCTCCCTCCCTTCTCTCACGGGGTAACCAGTTGGGCATCAAGCCCCCTGTGGCGAACCTCAATTTCATTTTCTTACAACTGATGTGCTTACCTGGATGCGCATGAACGCATCTACAGAGCCATGCATAGCCGCCTAAACATATCCAGCGGTCAGTCTGGACTGGTGGGTGTCATTCCGAACCCTTCGGCTCTGCTCAGAGCCTGCCCTGAGTTTACCGAAGGGGTAAACTCAGTGAGAACTCTAGGGCGTCCCATCCATGCTAAAGGTGCAGGTCTTAGGCGTAGGTCTTAGATTCTTCGTCGCGGAGTTTACCCTGAGCACTGCGAACGGGCTCCTCAGAATGACAGGGCATATGTTTAGCTCACCGTTCAAGGCTCTGTAAAAGGACAAAAAGACCGCCTACTTCACTGCCTGTTGACCACAGCCCGGGCCAACTCTGACAGCCTTCTGGAGTCGCTCTCTGTCCATCGCCACCACTTCGTTGCCCTCCAGAGTCTTCCTCACAGCCTCCACCAAGCTATAGAACTGCTCCTTCATTCCCTCCCGGTCTATCGAGTATAGCGACCACAATCCTTCCTTCTGGAGTTTTAAGAAACCGGCGTTATGCAAGGCGCTCAGGTTACGGGAGGCCCTGGTCTGGGAGATGTCCAGTGCTTGCATCACCTCGCAGACGCAGCATTGCCTCTCCAGGAGCAGATTCAGAATCCGCAGTCTGGTCTCATCCGATAGGGCCTTGAAGGCTCTCGCCAACTCACGCATTGTAATGAGCGATGCGTTTATGCGCATCTACGCTTATATTACAAGCGTGTCCTGGCTGTGTCAATCCGTGGGAGTCATCACAAAAGGCCTCACCCCCTGGCCCTCCTTCGGCAAGTCCGATTCCATCGGACTCCGTACGGAGTCGGAGCTCAGGACAAGCTCTTTCCCTTGGCAAGGGAGAGGAGGAGGAATATGGAAATCTGGGGAGGGACACCCCCAGACCCCCGTCCCTTCGGCTTCGCTCAAGGCAAGCTTCGGGGTCTACCACTTCTGGACTCCCCTGGTGACAATTCTGGGTAGCCTCGCGGAGTTGCGTGCGCAGAATAAGGCTGATAGAATTTCGACACTGAGTGGCAAAAGGAGCATTTATGAAGGATAGTCTCCGACGGATTATCGTGGAAATCATTGGGCCGTTCGCCTTGACGCTCATCGGTGCCGGCACGATTATCGCTACTGGCGGCAAGGATCTGGTGGCAATTGCGCTGGCCCACGGCCTGGCCATTGGACTCATGGTCGCAGCCGCAGGCCACATCTCTGGAGGTGTGTACAACCCGGCGTTGACCGTAGGACTGGCCGTAACAAGAAAGCTGCCGGTCCTACGCGCAGTCGCCTACATCGTTGCTCAGCTTGCTGGCGCCATCCTGGCAGCACTGGTTTTGACATGGACATTCCCAGAAGCGGCTCGCAACGCGGTGAGCCTGGGTACGCCTGCCCTGGGCCAGGGAGTCAGCGCAGGTCAGGGAGTCTTGCTTGAGTTCGTTATGACATTTTTCCTGATGTTTGCTGTCTTCGGGACGGCCGTGGACAGTCGCGGCCCGAAGGTGATCGCGGGCCTGGTTATTGGCCTCGTCATCACCATGGATATCCTTGCAGGCGGCGCACTTACCGGTGCTGCCGTGAACCCATCTCGCGCCTTCGGCGTCGCGCTTGTGAGCGGGCACTGGACAGACCAGTGGGTATGGTGGGTTGGCCCCATTGTCGGAGCCGCGATGGCAGCCCTGCTCTACAACTTCGTCCTGCTGCCCGACGAAGAGGCCAAAGACAAACGGGCATAGGCTAGCTCGGCACAGGGCAGCCCCCTTCGCGATAGAGCTACAGCGATAGGCAATTGCGAATTGCCAATTTTGCCCATGGTGATAGAATATTGGGCAGTGGCGATGAAGCTCGCCCAGGACTATCGGTGATTTACTGAACCGCCCCAACCAGGCTGATAGCTTCTACTGGCATCCCGTCGGTAGAAGCTTTTCTGTTTCCTGCCTTGGCGGGAGCTGGAAGTAACGGAGGCGATTGCTTGAGTGATACTCTTATACCTCTAGTCATGGGCATCATCTTCCTGGTGGCCAGCGTAATATCGCTGAGGCTGGGGCTGTCCGTAGCCATCATTGAGATACTGCTTGGAGCGGTCGGCGGCTCCTTTGGCCTTCACGCGCAGGACTGGATGACCTACCTGGCCAGCCTGGGTGGTATCACTCTAACTTTTCTCGCTGGCACGGAGATCGATACCAAGCTGATGAGAGAGAAGTTCAAGGAGAGCTTCCTTATTGGCTTTCTCTCTTTCCTGATGCCTTTCCTGGTGGTGGCCGCTTACACCTATTTCGTTGCCCACTGGACAGCTCAAGCGTCCCTGCTGGCAGGCACGGCGCTTTCCACGACCTCGCTGGCTGTTGTCTATTCCGTCCTGGTGGAGACTGGGCTGGCAAGATCTCAAGTCGGCAAACTGCTGATGGCATCCACCTTCATTACGGATATGGGCACAGCGCTGGCATTGAGTATTATCTTCATAAAACCCACCTGGTATACCCTGGTTTTCATCGCGGTCTCCATTGCAGTGATAATCTTCGCTGCCAGGTTCTCTCATCTGGTCTTCGACAACTCGCGCCTCAAGGACAAGGTCGTCGAACCCGAGATCAAGTATCTCTTCTTGCTTCTGCTCACTTTCATGTACTTTGCCCAGATTGGTGATGGTCAGGCGGTGCTGCCTGCATTTGTCCTGGGACTGCTCATGTCATCTCATTTCAGAGAATCGTCACAAACACGCTCGGTCAGGGACAAGCTGCGTACTGTTGCCTACGCCATAATCACCCCTACATTCTTCATTGTTAGCGGCCTGAGGGTCTCTTTCCCATTGATATTATCGGCACTGGGGCCTTTTCTGGTCCTGTTCGGCTTGAAGCTGGCCAGCAAGTTTATCGGAGTATACTTCCTTGCCCGCAGATTTATCCCTCAGGGTGCGATGTACACAACGCTGCTAATGAGTACCGGCCTCACCTTCGGCACTATTGCCAGCATTTTTGGACTCACCTCGGGGATTATTGACCATGCCCAGTACTCCTTGCTGGTTGGCGTGGTTATTGCCAGCGCCGTAATACCCACGTTTATCGCACAGAAATGGTTCAGGCCCGCTCATTCGGAAGATTTAGTCGAGGTGAATGGCAATGGAGACGGAAACAGTGCCGGGTCTCGGGAATAACGCCCCAGTATCCTGAGTCCAGGGAAACATGAGTAATTCTAGTTGCCCTTCGACAAGCTCAGCAAATGTCTTGTCGGTCAGGAGGGACGGGCATGGATAAAGAATCCAAACAGCTAAAAACGCATCCAATCAGCAGCCCCACCTCTTGAGGGCTTGACAGTGGAGCCTGCTACAATAGACCCGAGCACATCCAGGTCGTTCCCGCGCAGGCGGGTGAGGTCCAGTCCATGACCGCAGTCCAGGACGTCAAAAGCCGCGCAGACATAGTCGAGATAATCTCGGAGTACGTCGCCCTCCAGAAGGCGGGGCGAAACTTCAAGGCCAACTGCCCCTTCCACACGGAAAAGACCCCCTCCTTCATCGTATTTCCCGAGCGCCAGTCGTGGCGCTGCTTTGGGGCCTGCGCCACCGGCGGCGACATCATCGCCTTTGTGATGAAGGCGGAGAACCAGGACTTCACCCAGGCCCTGGCTCATCTGGCCCAGCGCACCGGCGTGACCCTGCCATCCAGGCAGGCCAGTGGAAAGCAAGAGACGCTGCACCGTGTGAACGAGGAGGCCGTGGACTTCTTCCGAAAGGTGCTCCACTCTCCAGAGGGAAGCAAAGCCAGGGAGTACCTCCAGAAGAGAGGGGTGAACCAGGAGGCTGAGGAGGTGTTTCAGCTGGGCCTCAGCCCGGGCGGCCGGGAGGCGTTGACCCGGCACCTGCTGGGGCGAGGATACCAGCAGGAAGACATCCTTTCCGCCGGACTGGCCATCAAGGGCGAAAGAGGGGACGTGCGAGACCTCTTCCACCAGCGGCTCATCTTTCCCATCCGAGACGCCTCCGGGCGTGTGGCCGGCTTTGGTGGCAGGGCGCTGGACGACTCCACACCCAAGTACCTCAACACGCCTCGCACGCCCATCTTTGACAAGGGCAGCATCCTGTACGCACTGCCCCAGGCCAAAGAGGCCATCGGCCGCGCCGGACTGGCAGTCATTGTAGAGGGGTACATGGACGCCATCGCCGCACACCAGTACGGGTTTCAGAACGTGGTGGCCTCCATGGGGACCGCCCTCACGGAGCAGCAGGTCTCCAGGCTCAAGTCTCTCGCCTCCACCTTTGTGCTGGCCCTGGACCCCGACAACGCCGGCAAGGAGGCCACCCTTCGCAGCCTGGAGTCGTCCTGGCAGGCAACACAGATCGACTTTCTCCGGGCTGGCAGGGAGGTATTCAATCAACGCCACATGAGCGCGTCGTCCCTCAAAATCGTAGCGCTTCCCGCAGGAAAAGACCCGGACGTGCTGATCCATGAAGATGCTCGGGAGTGGGAGAGACTGGTCTCAGAAGCCCCGCTCCTGCTGGACTACCTCTTCGAGGCGCTCCCGCCCCGCTTTGACCTCAACAGCGACGATGGCAAACGCCAGATGGTCGACTCCCTGGCTCCCTTCATACGCGGCGAAGGAAATCCCTTCACTCAGCGGCGGTACATACGTCGCCTGGCAGGCATCGTCGCCTTCAGCGAGACTGACCTGGAGACGTATATGTGGCGCGCCCAGAGACGCACGACTGCCAGCAGGCGCAGGGCAACTCCTCCTGCCGTGGCCACAGCCCGTGGAGACCCCCTGGAAGAGTACTGCCTCTCGCTCCTTCTGCAACACCCTGAGCTGAGGGAGAAGGGGCTTGAAATATCGCCAGACTACTTTGAGCTATCCGAGAACAGGAGCGTATTCACAAAATGGGCTGCTTGCTCTATAATAGAGAGTATAGGTGATAGTCTGCCCATTGACTTGACGGAGCACCTTCAAGCCCTCCTGAATCTGGACGACCCTCCCTTGGACATAAAGGAACGCGAGAGGGCCTTGCAAGAAGTAGTGAACCGGTTGAAGGAGCGCTTCTTCAAACTCCAGGAACAAGCCCTTCTGGAGCAGATGGAGGGAAGCGACTGGAAGGACATTTTCGCCCTGGAGCCTTCCCTCAGTCAAGCCCAGAAGATTAACCAGCAGCTAAAGGAACTGTTCTCCAGTCCAAACTCCACTACTACATAAGATGGTGAAATGGCAAGAAGTCGAAAGAAAGAGCTAGACGAACTGATAGACGAACTCTCCGAAGAGGAGGAACGCACCTCGGCGGGCCTCACAACAGCCGTGGACTCCGAGGTTAGCGAGGACGCTAAAGAGTTGGGCCTGGACACCCCCGTACCGCAAGGCGATGGCGAAGTGGATGAGCCGATAATACCCAGCCCCCTGGCCAAGGAAGAGCCGGATGAAATCGTCCCTGAGATAGAAGAGGAGGTTGAGCTGGAGCCTGACCTGCAAATCCCAGACATGATCGACGACCCCGTCCGCATGTACCTCCGGGAGATAGGCCGGGTGCACCTGCTGACAGCCAAGGACGAGCGAACCTTGGCGCGCAGCATGGAGTGCAGCATCCAGGTCAAGAGCCTAGAGAGTGAGCTCACTACCCAGGATGGCCGGCCACCCAAGGCCTACGAGATAGTCCTCCTCCTGCTGCGCCGTCTAAGTGAGGCCGCTCCCCTGGCAGATGCGCTGGGAAAACGGCTGGGGATCCCAGACGCCTTGAGCCTGTGGCAGATACGCTCTGACCCGGAAATCCTCTCCTCCATTGATAGCGAGATAAACCTGGACATGGCCGCAGAGCTGGCAAAGGAACTGGACTCCCCTGCCGATGAGCTGCGAAAGGCCCTCCTCACCCTGTCTGTCAACAGTCGCATACTGCCTCCAGACCTGTTCGACATCATCGACGAGAAGACCCCCCTGGACAGGTTGACGCCGCTCCAGGAAAACGAGGAGTTCATCCGGGACCTGAGGGTGCGCGAGGGCAGCCTGAGGGCCAACCTGAACATGGTCGTTGAAGAAGGCGAAAAGGCCCAGAAACACCTGGCAGAAGCCAACCTGCGCTTGGTGGTGAGTGTAGCCAAGAAGTACATAGGCCGCGGCATGTCTCTCCTGGACCTGGTTCAGGAAGGGAACATAGGCCTTATCCGGGCTGTGGAGAAGTTCGACTACCGCAAGGGGTACAAGTTCAGCACCTACGCCACCTGGTGGATTCGCCAGGCCATCACCCGGGCCATCGCCGACCAGGCCCGCACCATCCGCATCCCCGTCCACATGGTGGAGACCATCAACAAGCTCAT
>JACQTZ010000017.1 GCA_016210515.1 Chloroflexota bacterium | reverse complement strand
GCGTGGACAATCCCCATGATGGCGTTGAATCGGCGGAGTCGTCGCAGTCGATCTTCTATATCCACCGTTTCATCCTCCCTTGAGTACATAGGAGTGGACCCGAATACGACGAAATGAATTCGATATTACCGCATCGCTTGGTTTGGCAACCGTTCAGCCGCAATCCACAATCATTCCCAAGATTCCGTGCAGCCGTTTGTGCTGCCGTTCAGCACATCCCGTTATGGGAACCTCTCGGCACCACCATTGCACAGTCATTACCACTGCACAAACATTGGCATGTTCGCCAAGCGACACTTACTCTAGCGATGCACTTTCGGCCTTGGCGGGACTTGACTTGAATACCCGCATCCCGATTATAGTCTAAGTGAGGAAATATGGACAACAAGCGAGTCTTTACACTTGCCGGCAGAGCCAAGAAAGTACCCATTAGCTCTGACGGGTTCACCTTCGCGGCTTACCTGGACGAAGCGGTGCGATGGCTGTGGCCCGAAGCCCAGGCGGATGCTGACGCAATGCTCGCTGCCTACGAGAAGGCATTGGGGAAGCATGTGCGAGCACTCGTATGGCAGGCCCGCGAGCTAAACAAGGGCTTTAGGGACAACCGCATATCCCCCGTGTTCTGGGGGGCCTACGAGCGACTTAACCCCGTTGATGGTGAAGCAGAGCGGGAAATAAGCCGCCCCTACGTGGCAAAGTGGCTGTTAGGCCACGAAATGGCTCATACCGCTATCGGCCTTGACCTTCTGGTTGGTGTCATGCCAAAACTAGCCAGTGGCACAATCTCCCCATTGCTCACGGGGGTTATTGCTGAGTTCGCTGGGGTTGCCCCCCAGGTGGTCAAGGATATGGTGCTGGGCAGACGATATGCTCAGGCCATTCTTAAGCCTATCATCGAAGAGAAGGCCCCGGAGGTCGGAAGGTTCTACTTGGTGCAGGAGCGTGCTCTGGTAATCAGTGCGGTGCTCCTCGCCCTGCGCTACATTCACCCTGGGGAACGCAGGCATCGTAAATGGATAGATGTGCTGGATATGGCGGAAGAGAGAGATTTAGATGTGAGGGACTGGGATGAATCAAACGCCATCAAGTCCATCCGCCCCTACGTCAAATTATTCGGCCTATAGTTCCCTTTCCCCCACTTTTTTTACTACTTACTCTACGTTAGCTGTGCCATGCTAGCTGCATGGACATTCTGGCGCTGGACAAAGACCTCTCCCTCGGCCTTCGGGTTCGCCTTGCTCGCATCGCCCGCCGTTGGCGGCAAGTAGACCTTGCTGCTGCTGCTGGGGTCTCGCAACGCTCCGTTTCTGCCCTTGAATTAGACCATCGCCTATATCCAGGGGAGAAGGTCAGTATTTTGGCTGCCCTGGGCTTGGAGGACAGCAATGGCTAACCGTGTCCTCCGCACCAAGGGCGTGGCCCTCACCATCGCACAGGCCGAGCCTAGCCGTGAGTTTGAAGCTCAGTGGGCGAAGTTGTTCGCCCCATTGCTTGAGCACAAAAGAAAGGCCCAGGAAGCGAACCTGGGCCAGAAGGAGCGCGTCGATGATGGCAACGGCCCCACAGATTGATTTTACCACGAAATATCCAGGACTACCCCTCTCTCCTCATCATAAAACAATGCTGGGGGCCAGGGGTGTCAGCCCAGAAGTTGCGCTGGCCCGCGGCTGCCATTCATACGACGCGCTAGAGGCTAAGGAACGCAAGTACGCGGCTAAAGGTTCAGGACTCTACATTCCGCGCTGGCGGGTAGATGGTCGCCAGGACGGATTCCAGTTTCGCCCTGATTCGCCACGGCTGAAGGCTGACGGCTCGCCTATCAAATACGAATCGCCAGCCGGCCAGCGCAACATTTTGGACGTGAATCCCCTAATGCGTGAGCGGCTGAAAGCTGCAAATGAGGGGGCGTTCATAACCGAGGGGGCCTTCAAAGCCGACGCCTTGGCGTCCATAGGCGTTCCAGCTATCAACTTGGCGGGTGTCTATGGCTGGCGGGGGCGGAATCCCCAGGGCGGCTCCACGGTACTTCCAGACTGGGAGGAACTCAACCTTCGGGGCGCAACCTGGGTGTTGGCATTCGACTCCGATATTCTCACCAAGCCCGCCGTCCATGAAGCCCTAAGCCGCCTGAAAGCGTGGTTGGAATGGCGGGGAGCCAAAAGAGTAGGTGTGTTGGTGTTGCCCCAACTCGGCGATGGTAAGACCGGGGTGGATGACTATTTGGCGGCACTCCAAAGGGGTAGGCCATGACCACCAAGCCCGTGCAAGCCCTCCAAACCCTTATCCAAGACGACTTGCCCCCCGCGCCAGGTGCTAACGGGCATCACTCCCCAGGGGCTATCGGCGAAGAGGTTGAGCACTATACTGACATGCGCCTCGCCCAGCGCATCGTTGCTCGGTATGGCACAGACATCCGATACTGTCACCCTTGGGGCAAATTCCTCATTTGGGACCGTGTACGCTATGCCAGCGATGACCAGGGGCGCATCATGGCCCTGGCGAAAGATACCGTCCTGTCACTCTATCAAGAGGCTTTAGCTGCCTATGCCGCCTCCACCGAGGCCGCCGCCAAAGGGGACAAGACCGCACAGGCGAAACACCATCAGCACGGCGACGCGCTCTTTAAGTGGGCTGAAAAGTCAGAGGCGACGGCAAGACTTGAGGCTGCTATTACACTGGTGAAATCGGAGCCTGGTATCCCCGTAGTCCCCAGCCAGCTTGATGCCGACCCGTGGGTGTTGAACGTCCTCAATGGCATCGTGGACTTGCGCACGGGCAGCCTTATACCCCATGACAGAGCGCGGCTCATAACGAAGTTGGCCCCAGTCGCATACGACCCCCACGCGACCCTGGAGTTGTGGGACAGATTCCTCTCCGAGGCTCTACCGGACGAAGATACCAGGGCCTACGTTCAGCGTTGCGTGGGGGCAACTATTGTGGGTAAAGCAGACGACGACCTGCTGTTGGTCTGCCACGGGCAAGGCGGGACGGGTAAGGGTACGTTCCTCAATGCTATCCAGCGCGCCTTGGGGGACTATGCCGCAGCCGCAGACCTCAGCACCTTCAGCACCTTCAGGACCGCCCGTGATGCACACGGGCCACAACCTGACCTCGCGAGACTCCAGGGCAAGCGCATGGTAGCAATATCAGAGGTGGATACGGGGGGGACAGTAGCCCTCCTCAAGCGTGCGACGGGAGGCGACCCAATCGTCACTCGCAGCCATCACCAGGAGTCCTTTGAATTCATCCCCCAGTTCACGCTTTGGATTATCGCCAACGAGAGACTGAGAGTGCCCGATAACGATTCCGGAATATGGCGGCGGTTGCGGGAAGTCCCGTTCCGCACGGTGTTCGCAAAGCCAGACCTGCACATTAGGCCGACACTGGCCACTCCCTCTATTGCCGGCCCCGCGGTACTGGCCTGGGCCGTTGCGGGATGCCTCGCATGGCAACAAGGGGGACTCGGCAATCTCCCCCAGCAGGTCGTAGAAGCAACGGCGGACTACCAGGCTGATATGAATCCGTTGGCGGAGTGGATAGAGGATAAGGGCCTGGAGATTACAGGATGGTGGACGCCGTTTAAAGCTCTTTGGGACTCATATTCCGCTTGGGCCAAGGACAGCCGCGTGAAGTACCCTCTAGGCCGCAAAACCTTTGCCCAGCGACTCCAGGCTCGCTTTCAGGAGGAGAGGAGGTCGCACGACGGGGGACGCGGTTATCACGGTTTGGCCCTAATTTTAGGCACTGGGGACATTTCGGAAATGTCCCGCAAAGCTACGCTCCCTATTGAGTTCCAAATTCAGTCCTCATATAGAGAAAACATAGAAGTAAATGTCCCGAAATGTCCCCCCGTAGCTAATTCGTATCTGGCTCCAAATGTCCCCGCAGATACGACGCCAAATGTCCCCGAAAACCATGAAATGTCCCCGTCTGAATTGCCTGTTTGTCCCACTTGTGGCAAAGACGACTTTCGCTATACAGAGGCTGGCGATGAGGTGTGCGCTTGGTGCAACCCTGACACCAACGACGTGGAGACATTTTGATGCGTGCCATTGACCTGCTGGACAGTCTTAAAAGCCGCGGGTTCGCTGTCCACTTGGATGGCGGGCACTTGGCTGTGTCACCTGCCTCCAAGATTGACGACGCCACGCGAGATGCCATACGTGCCTGTAAAAGCCAACTGTTACAATTCTTGGCCGCTGACATGGCGTGGCCGGATGCTGGTAGCGATCCAGTGCTTATCTGGTGTCACAGAGTGGTCAAGGGCGGCATAGAACTACCTGCCAAGGTGTCTTTCGTGGAGGGTATCTCGCCCGTCGTGGTGGACCCGACGGAGTACATCATAGATAAGCTCCAAGTTCTCCGGTGGATTCGTTCCAGTATCGCGGTCGGCGGCATCGGCCAGTGGACGCCAGCGTGGTTCACGGCGACGGCGGCACGGCTGAGAGAGAACCTTGCGGCGCTCAAAGCGGTGTCTGAAACAAGCGTCCCTGGCAAACAGGGCGCAAAGAAAGGACGGTAAGAACATGGGACAAGCCAGGACGAAAGAAGAGGTACTCGCTCATTATGCTGCACATAAGGCTCCTGTGCGCTTCTTGCAGTATGACGGCTTTCTGTGTACGGGATGGGACTATGTTATCCAACCCGATGCGGAGGGTGACGGCATCATGGGGACGGAGACGTGGGAGCTTATGCACGGAACTGACGTGCGTGTGCTGATTCCCGTCGGGACTTCGGCGGGTGATGCGGCGCGTCTCTTGTGCAAAATCGCTGCTAGTCTGCTGCATGGGGGCCACTGGGCGGCGGGTGGGGAATCTTTCGATGAGATGTCGGATAGCGCTACTGCGAAACTCCCCGTCCCGTCCCGTGGTGAATCTGCTGGTGAGGTGTCGGTAAAGGATTTGCCTTTCTAACGGGGCGATGAGGAACTAGGCCATGACCACGTCTAAACGTCAGTCCATTGTTGAACCCCGCGTCACGTCGCGCAAGATGCAGTTGCACGGGTATGGTGGCAGCCCACGGAGCCGTCCGCCCGTGGTGATATGTCCAGGGTGTCACCAGCCGGGGAGCATTGAGAACGCCACAATAGCCTCTTGCTCGCAATGTGGGTCGAGATTTAAGTATGCCCAAGGGAGGTCACATGGGATTCAAACTTAGGTCGCCATTCAGATCGCCGATTGTGCCTGGGCGTCCCGCGCCGCAGTATCCCGATAGGCCGCGCAACGCCATCTTGGAGAGGCTTATTTCTGCTCCTCAGCGTCCAAACATCGCCTTGCGCTCTTTGCCGCCTAATGCCTTCTTTGATGTTGCTGGCGAAGGGTATCAACTCATAGGCCCAGGTGATGATTCTCGGCATGTGACCGTGGTGCGATTGCGGGACGAAAAGCGATTCCAAGCTGACAGCTACTCGGTTGTGACACGCCTGGAAGGGGGGAGCGATGCCCAGGGGTAGACCAAGCAAGCGTCACCTCGACCTCGACGGCAACTGGATTTGGCGGCGTCCACGTGGCCCTTGGCGTCAGCCTCGCCCCCGTCCCCAAGTCCAGCGTCCGCATGCAAAATGGACGCCTGGACGCAACGGCTGGTCGTGGTCCTTGGTCTACTGCTGGTGGTCTCGAAAGTGTCCTCACTGCCACCTGGTACGATGGGTCGGCAAAAGTCCACGCTTGGCCTGGCACCGGACGGGCATACCTGGGAGAACATTCTCACGTTCTATTCGATTGGCGGAATATAAGCCTCGGCCTGGAGACCCAACAGAGATTATCCGTGCGGCGCTGAACTGGTCTCAAGTAGTCCCTGAGTTGCCGACGCTGGGTAACAAGCCTATCAAGCGGTGTGTGTGTCCAGACCGACGGAAGATGCCCTGGGCGGCTCCCCCCGACTCCCTGGGGAAGTCCGCCGCAAGTAACCAATCCATATGTTCGTAAAAACCGTTGAAAGGATTTGAGGAGTCTCTCAGCGAAACGGAAAGGAGGACCGAAAAGATGGTATCAGCCAGGGGAAAAGCAAAGACGCTGGTGACGCGGCGCGAGGGGCGACGGATTACTGAGGACGGGGTGGTCACAAATATCTCGGACTGCCCAGTAGGAGTGGTAGTGCAACGCACGTCCGATGGGGCAATGTTCCGCCTTGATTCCCAGCGCTACTTCAATGCCGACAGAGAGGAAAAGCCTGGATACGCCACCGTCATTTCCCTGGAGGATGGAAGTCGGTTTGGAGTCCCCTACAACATTCTCGTGACATGCTTCCCCCCTGAACTTGCAGACCACTATAGGTCTGAGTCTCAAAACCCTGAGACACCTGAGCCATCGCCCCCAGTGCGTCTACGGCGTCAGCGCCTTCTCCAAGGGTGGTCATCGCCAACTTACGACCGCAAAAGGCTAAAGTATTCCAGCACCGGGCCGTTATTGATAACTCTCGGCAGGTTAGGTGAGGCTGACACTCAGAGCTTGGCTAAAGCCCTGCCTGGACTCACTATGGGCCAGATTCAGGGAGTGCTCGGTAGGGCACTCCAGCGCGGCCTGGTGCTTCGGCGTCCTGTGCAGATGATTCCAGAGGGGAGGAGGTACTTTTACTCCCTTACGGAGATGGGCCGGCAGGTTGCCGGCTGGTGGGAACGTTCAATAGCAAAAGGAGGTAGTGATGAGCAACGGTGAACGTATCAAGGCGCTGTCGAAGCGCATCCTGGCGCAGAGTGGCCGACGGCGTGGGCCACGGCAAGAGAGCTTGAATTATAAGCCGCGTGAGGGGGCCTGGGTTGTATTGCCCCCTGAGAGGCAGCGTTACCCAAATGAGGAGGTTTTCATCGAAGGCGGCCAATGCTGGGCAACCTCCCCCTCCGGGGCGACGGTCTCCCTGGGGTCAATGGCAGCAGTTTTCGGGACAACTTCCTCAAAGCTAAAGGAAACGGTCTATAGACCCACCCCGGATGCCATGCTAGAAGGCCATTTAACCCTTACAGGAGGCGTAACAAAACTCAGAGCCGATGATGTTGGTAGGGGCCAGTGAAAACGAGCCTGCTGTTACACCCTCAAAAGAGGCTCTCGACTCGACTCTGCGGGAGTTGGCGGGACGGGGCCTGGGGACAAGGGCCATTGCCAAAGAATTGGCGACCCAGGGGATACAAGTTAGCCACATGACCATTGCCAGGAGGTTGCGAACCCTAGCATGACATTCTCCCTTTGAATGATAAGGCGGGGCGGCTAGAGAGGGGGTGACACATGAACTGGCGTCGTAGCCGTCCCGCCTGGAGAGAGGAGCGCAATGAATGAGTAGAGGACTTGGAAAGATGCAACGGCTCATACTTGACGGTCTGGGGGAGTCCTTGGGTAGGTCATGGCAGCACGAGCGCGCGGGTGTGCATTTGCAGCCGTGTGTTATTGACCTTCGGCTCCTGTCGAAGAGACTAGCGAGAGCGCACGGAGGCCTGTCGCACGCGCGCTTCACGACGGATAGTTGGGAAGCATCCTTTAGCCGGGCAATTAAGGGGTTGGTGGCAAGGGGTGAGTTAGAGGCGTTTCACTTCCTTGTGCCACTGGAACGGTACGAAGGTGAGATTGACGAGTATGGGGGCGGTGTAGTCCAGTGTCTATCCGACGGGCTGTATTGGCGTGGCGGGGGGCGTCAGGTTCGGTATGTTCGTAAGCGTTATGAATATCTGCCAAGAAGGGTTAAAACTCTAATGAGCGACTGATATGAACTGCCAGCCGTCCCGCCTGGATGCACAGGGGGTATTGACACTATATCGTTGTGGTGATAGACTTGGGGCATGAACTTAAATATCCCGACACTCAAATGCCTTCGTTGCGGCCACGAATGGATACCTAATAGGCAGGTAGCGCCTAAAGTCTGCCCTGGCTGCAATTCACCATATTGGAATAAGCCGAAGGTAATGCAATCAGGGCCACGAAGGAAGGTGCAGACATGAACGCCATCATCTACTGTCGGGTTTCTACCCCAGGGCAGGTGGAGGACGGGCTAGGGCTGGAGGCCCAGCTTGAAGCCTGCCAGAAGGTCGCCGTCCAGTACGGCTTCACCGTGCTGGAGGACATGGTTATCTCAGAGCAAGGGTCGGGAGCCTTCCTGGAGCGGGTAGGACTGGACAGAGCCAGGGCCGTCGTGAGAAGCAAGAAGGTTGTCGCCCTTATCTGCTATGACACGGATAGGTTATCCCGCGATGAGATAGGGACGGTGATTCTGCTATCCGAGGCCCAGGAAGCGGGAGTCACCATCTATACTCGTACCGGGCCAGTAGATTCAACCCGTGAGGGCAAGCTCATCTCCTACGTCAAGTCCTACGCCTCCGCCTTGGAGAAGGACAAGATACGGCAGAGGACAATGGACGGCAAGAACGCCGCCGCAAAACAAAGGGGTAACGCCGTCCTGCCCGTGGGCTGTGGTGGTGGCATCTACGGGTACGACTACACTCCCAGGGATAAGATAAACAACCAGGCACAAAAACGAACCATCAATCAGGCGGAGGCCGCCGTGGTGCGCCGGATGTTTGGCATGGCATTAGAGGGTCTGGGCCTCAGCACCATAGCCACCATCTTGAATCGGGACGGCATACGGAGCAAACAAGGAAAGCTCTGGCATCCCAGGACTGTCTTTAGCCTATTGAGGAATCCCGCCTACATGGGAATCACCCGGTATGGGGAAGAGGTTACAAAGCTCGGCCCTGTCACACCGACAAACAAGAGAGGGCATGTCACCCGAATCAAGAGGGATGATGCCGATGTTATCCTGATTGACGGCTTCACCCCGCCGATTGTTGATGCTACTACCTTTGAGCGAGTCCAGCGACACCTTGAAAGGCCCCGTCGCTCAGGCCATGCCCACGAGCCTTACATGCTCAGTGGGATGCTCCGATGCGCTAGTTGTGGCACATCCCTAACGGGGCAGAAGCTGGCGGGGCGCTGGCGCTACTACGTTTGCAGGGCCACATATCCGACTCCCATTCGGTCTAGAACGTGCTGGGCAAAGCGGACTCGCACGGAGAGCATTGAAGAGCGGGTATGGTCGGCTGTCTCCAGGGCGGTCAGCGACCCTGAATTCATTTACGATAGGCTCCTGGCACTACATGACGCACCCCCCTCTACCGACAACGACGGTGAGGTAGTCCATATCAAGGCAAGGGTGAAGGCCCTGGCCCTGGAGGAGCGCAACCTGGTAGCCGCTTTGAGGACAGCGCCCAGCGCGGCGGAGGGTATCACCGGTGAGTTGGAGAAGATAGCCAGCGAGCGGAAGTCCCTGGAGCGCCAGCTAGAGGCTATCGGCAAGGCCAATGGTCACAAGGGGCAGGTGAGTGTTGACCCAGAGGCTATCAAGGCGTTCTGTGCCGCAGTAAAGCCCTTCTTGAAGGCAATGGAAGTGGAGCAACGGAAGGAACTGCTATCCCTGCTGGGCTTTGAGGCCACGGTGTCAGATACAGGGGACGTGAAGGCTTCGATAGCTGTCCCGTCAACTCAAATCCTTGCTACCATTGAACGAACATGGGCATGACGACGTGGACGTAGTCCTCGTTGCCGACGGGCCTGACGACGCCCGGGCTGGAAGGGGTGGTAGTCTCCAGTGCCACTTCACCCTTCTCCATGACGGAGAGAACCTCGGTCAGGTAGCGGCTGCTAAAGGCTATCTTAGCCTCGCCGCCGTCGATTTTAGCGTCGATCTCTCCCTGGTTATCTCCTGTCTCTTCGGCTCTGGAGGTGACAATCATCTTGCCTGCCACCCCATCGGCTCCGGGTACCATCTGAAGGCGTATGATGCCCCCTCCGTCTCGGGCGAAAATGGAGGCGGCCCGAGCAGCCCGGGAGAACTCCTGGAGGTCTACCACGGCCCTGGTGCCGAAGCTCTGGGGTACGAGCTGAGCATAGTTGGGGAAGGTGCCCTGGATGAGCTGTGAGACTATCTCTACTCCCTTGAGATGCACCAGCAGCTGACTCTTGGATGGAGTGATGACCAGCTCCACAGGCTCATCCTGGTCTACCAACAGGCGCTCCAACTCTTTTAATGTTCGCGCGGGGACTATTGCCTCTGCCTTCTCAGGGGCCGGGTCCAACAGAGGCCCTTTATATACCGCCAGGCGAAATCCATCGGCTCCGGCGAGGGTGAACTGCTGGCCCGAGATCTCCACCTTCACCCCGGTAAGGACAGGGCGGGTCTCCTCGGTGGCGGCGGCAAAGACCACCCTGTTGATGGCCGTCCGCAGGACCTGGGGGTCTATTCGGATGGTTTCGCCCTCCTCCACCGTGGGGATAGGAGGAAACTCCTGGGCGTCGACACCGTTGATGTGGGCTTCAAAGCGTGCACACTGGAAATGGATTCCCAGGGGCCTGGGGGTCAACTCCATGTCCACTCTTTCACTGGGGAGGGAGTTTATGAAGTCCGTCAGGAGGCGCGCAGGTATGGTGATGGCTCCTTCCTGGTCGACCTTGGCCCCTACCCAGGTGGTAACAGCCAGTTCCAGATTGGTGGCCGATAGCTTCAACCTGGACTGGTCGGTCTCCATGAGGACGTTCTGGGTAATGGGCAGAGTGGTACGAGTGGCCACTGCGCGACTGACCAGCGCAAGCCCGCGGCTCAGGTTTTCTTGCAGACACGATAGCCTCATAAGCACATCCTCTGGGGTAGATTGACCGTAGTATAGAACGGCCTTGGGGCAGCGTCAACGAGGTTACTACCCAGGATGCCACAGGATACTTCCCTTGTGATAGAATCTCATGGATGCCTTCCAGGGCAACCTTCACGCACCAAGAAGCACGAGCAACCATGCGATTCCCAAGACCTCCCCACGTATTCTATGGCTGGCGGCTGGTGGGAATCACCGTCCTCACCATGTCGGTGGTCAGCGGCTCCAGCTTCCAGGGCGTGGGTATCTTCTTTGTGGCCCTGGAGCGTTACTTCGGGTGGAGCCGCGCGCTCCTTTCCGGCGCCTTCGCTCTAAGCCGTGCCGAGGGTGCTCTCCTGGGTCCCATCGAGGGATTTCTCATTGACCACCTGGGGGCACGTCGAATCGTACTCATCGGGTTGATAACCCTTGGGGTGGGACTTGTTGCCCTCAGCTTTGTTCAGAGCATTGTCACCTTCTACGTCGCGTTCCTGCTCATCTACGCGGGCGCCGGCCTGGGCGGATTCCTGCCGCTCATGACGACCATCAACCATTGGTTCGTCCGCCGGAGGACAACGGCCATGGCCATAGGGATGACGGGGTTCAACATTGGAGGGCTGCTGGTACCCGCTCTGGCCTGGGCAGTCGCCTCCGCCGGCTGGCAGGCCGCTTCGTTGGGGATAGGGCTGGTCATTTGTGCCCTGGCCTTCCCCATCGCCTCGCAGGTGCGTAACCGACCCGCAGAATACGGCCTCCGCCCTGACGGCGATCCTTCTCCTGACACCTCGGCAGCACACGCCAATACCCCAGAGGCTATGTCCGGAGTGGCTGAAAAGGATGATGACAGCTTCACGGTAGCAGAGGCCCTTCGGACGCCTGCCTTCTGGTTCATCACCATGAGCCACGGCCTCGCTGTTGCCTCTTTCACCGCCGTCTCCATTCACATCATGCCCGCCCTGACAGACATGGGGATGTCCCTCCCAATGGCGGGGTTGGTGGTGGCCACCTACACCTTCATGGGGGTAGTATTCCAGCTTGTGGGAGGCTTCGTCGGTGACCGCTTTCCCAAGCCCCCTGCCATCGCTATCTTTGTTGGCTTGCAGGCAGCCGGCATGGCGATTGCGGCGGTCATGCACACGGTCCCCGCGGCCTTTCTCTTTGCCGTGCTGTTCGGCATCGGCCTTGGTGGAAGAGCGCCTCTGCTGACGGCCATCCGAGGGGACTACTTTGGCAGGAAGAACTTCGCCACCATTCTAGGGGTCTCACAACTGCCCATGAACATCGCCACTATGGGCACCCCAATTCTGGCAGGCTACCTCTTCGATACCCTGGGAAGCTACTTCATTGCCTTCCTCAGCCTGGCAGCGCTGAATTTCCTGGGAGCCATCGTCATCCTTCCAGCGCGAAAACCGTTGCGCCGCCATGTCGCCCCCGTTGGAAAAACTGGAGACTAGATGCCAGGCCCTGCTTCGGACGGAAATCCAAGAGCGCTCATACAGCTCCTGAGGAGTGACTCATCGGAGTACACCCGAGGTTGCGTTGCTCTGGAGCTGGGGCAGTCGCAGGAAAAGGGCGCTCTGGAGCCGCTGCTTCAGGCGCTTTCCGACCCCTCCTCCTGGGTGCGAGGCTGGTCCGCCTACGCGCTGGGCCGGCTCCAGGAACCCGATACCCTGCCTGCCCTCTGCCGCACTCTGGGAGACGCGGATTCCTGGGTGCGCCAGCAGGCAGCCGATGCCCTGATGCACTTCGACAGCCGCCTAGCCGACGACGCTCTCCTGAAGGCTCTAAAGCAAGAAAGCCCCATCGCCAGGGCCTGGTCTCTTCACGTGATAGCAGGCCGGGGCCAAACAGAGGCCGCTCTGGATGTGGTGCCCATCCTGGAAGACGAGGCCCGCTCTGTGCGGCTGAGCGCGGTGCGGGCACTCTACCGCCTGGGCCAGGCCGCGGCCATTGCGCCCGTGCGGATGTTCATGCGTGACCCCGACGAGCACCTGCGGGGCGCGGCCGCCTACGCCCTGGGAGCTCTGGGAGACAGGGAGAGCGTCTCAGCCCTCTGCATCGCCCTCACCGACTCCAAGCCGTGGGTACGGCGGAACGCGGCCTGGTCTCTTCTGGAGCTGGGGGAGGCACTCCACCTGGTGGCATCCATGTCCAGGGATGTGGATGCAGGGGTACGGTTGTTCGCCTCTAACGCCCAGGAGCGTCTCCAGAACGGGTATCAAGCCCTCGACCCATCCGCAGACCACCATCCTGGCACGCCGCCTGGCAATGACCCACGTTGACCGAGCCACTGGGAGTAGATAGAATGGGCTGATTGGTAAACCGCCACCGTTGAACAAGCCGTACGCCTTTTTTCAACATGAGACAGGTAGAACACAGCGCCACAGAGATACCCAAGGCTTATGAACCCAAGACCGTAGAGCAGCGCCTCTACCGGTCTTGGATAGAAGGGGGGTACTTCACCCCAAAGATAGACCCTTCCAAGAAACCCTTCGTTATCATCATGCCTCCGCCCAACGTCACCGGAGAGCTTCACCTGGGACACGCCCTGACGGCCACTCTGGAGGACATCATGACCCGCTGGCACCGGATGAAGGGCGAGCCGACCCTCTGGCTCCCAGGAGCCGACCTTGCCGGCATTGCCACCCAGGTGATGGTGGAGCGAACTCTGGCCCGGGAAGGCCTTACTCGGCAACAGATGGGAAGAGAGAGGTTCCTGGAGCGTGTGTGGGAGTGGGTGAGACTCTACGGCCACGCCATTGATGAGCAGCACAAGCGGCTGGGCGTCTCCTGCGACTGGACTCGCCGTCGGTTCACCCTGGACGAAGGCCCCAGCCTGGCCGTGCGCACCACCTTTGCCAACCTCTACAACAAGGGTCTCATCTACCGGGGCGAGCGCATCATCAACTGGTGTCCCCGGTGCGCTACCGCCCTGTCAGACCTGGAGGTGGAGCACCAGGAAGAGCAGGGCCACCTCTACCACATTCGTTATCCCCTGAAAGAGGGCACGGGCTTCGTGACGGTGGCTACGACCCGCCCAGAGACTCTGCTGGGTGACACCGCGGTGGCCGTGAACCCGGAGGATGCCAGATACAAGCACCTGGTGGGCAAGTGGGTGCTGCTGCCCATCTTGAACCGTCCCTTGCGCATCATCGGTGACGAGGCGGTAGACCCGTCCTTCGGCACCGGCGCCCTGAAGATAACGCCGGGCCACGACCCGGTGGACTTTGAGGTAGGACAGCGCCACGGGCTGCCCACCATCACCGCTATGAACCTGGACGGCACCATGAACCGTGAGGCGGGGCCTTACGAGGGCATGGACCGCTTTGAGTGCCGGGAGGCCATCCTGAAAGACCTGGAGAAAGAGGGCCTCCTGGAGAAGCTCGAACCCTACGGCCATGCGGTTGGGCACTGCGGGCGCTGCACGGTGGCGGTGGAACCCCTGGTGAGCAAGCAGTGGTTCGTCAACATGGAAAGCCTGGCCGGGCCGGCCATGGACGTGGTGAAGGACGGGCGCATAAAGATACTCCCAGAGAGATTCGCCAGGGTCTATCTCAACTGGATGGAGAACATCCGCGACTGGTGCATCAGCCGCCAGTTGTGGTGGGGACACCGCATTCCCGCCTGGTACTGCCTCCGCTGCTCCGAAGATGCGGTCCAGGTTACCTTCGCCGAGCCTTTTGGCCCAGAGGGTATCCTGGGCGGCGTCTACCGCGCCCTCAAGGAGAGGGGCCTCTCCTGGGAGGAGATCGAGGCCGGGGCCAGCCACATCTTCATAGACCTGGACGCCAATCCCATAGTCTCGGTGAACCCGCCGGAGAGATGTCCCACCTGCGGAAGCACCGACCTTTTCCAGGACCCAGACGTGCTGGACACGTGGTTTTCATCGGCCCTCTGGCCCCACTCCACCCTGGGCTGGCCGCAGGATACCGAAGACCTGCGCTACTTCTATCCGACTGCCGTCATGGAGACGGGCTACGACATCCTCTTCTTCTGGGTGGCGCGGATGATAGTGATGGGGTTGGAAAACATGGGAGAGATACCCTTCCGCCACGTGTACCTCCACGGGCTGATTCGGGACGCGCAGGGGGCGAAGATGAGCAAGACGCGGGGCAACGTGGCCGACCCCATCAAGGCCGTAGACACCTACGGCACCGATGCACTTCGCTTCACACTGACCACAGGCAACGCTCCTGGCAACGACATGCGCCTCAGCGACGCGAAGCTGGGGGCCAGCAGAAACTTCATCAACAAGGTGTGGAACGCATCCAGGTACGTCCTCTCAGCCATTGACGAAACCCAAAACCCGGGGGACTGGCAAACGCCTTCCCTGGAGCACCGCCATGACCGATGGATTGTCAGCCGCCTCAACCGAGTGACGGAGCAGGTGAACCGCTTCATGGAGGAGTTCCTGTTTGGAGAGGCCCAGCGGGAGGTCCACGACTTCTTCTGGGACGAGTTCTGCGACTGGTACATCGAGATGGCAAAGCTGAGGCTGCGGGCCGGGCAAGAGCCGTCTCCCCTGCCCGTCCTGGTACACGTGCTGGAGAAGAGCCTGCGGCTCATGCATCCCTTCATCCCCTTTGTAACCGAGGAGGTATGGCAGAGCCTCAAGGCCCGGTTGCCCCAGGCGAAGGACATGCCCGACTCGATAGTCGTTGCGCACTACCCTGCCGCGGATAGCGACGCCCTAGACGAGCAGGCGGAACGAGAGGTAGGAGTGCTGACCGAGGTGGTGAGAGCTATCCGAAACGTCAGAGCCGAGTTCAAGATACCGCCCAGCCAGCCACTTCAGAGCCTGGTGGAGCTTTCGCCGTCCGCCGCCGCCGTAGCAGAGGAAGCCCAGTCCATCAAGAGCCTTGCGCGAACAGAGCCGCTGGTTTTCCTGAAAGAGGGAACACCCAGGCCACCGGCAGATACCACGGTGTCCGCCATTCTCCCTGGTGCGACAGTGCTGATCCCCCTGGCGGGCCTGGTAGATACCTCCAGGGAGCGCGCCCGCCTGGAGCAGGAGCTACGAGGCTGCCTGGAGAACATGAGAAACCTCTCTCAAAGGTTGAGCAACGCCGATTTCACCAGCAAAGCTCCAGAGGACGTGATAGAGCGGGAAAGAGAGCGTCTGGAGCGACTGGAGGAGCGGCGCGACCGGATTCAGGAGTTCCTGGCACAGCCAGGTACAGGCAACTCCCCTTAACTCTTTCGCGCCCGGGCACGCCTCTTCTGAAGAAACAGCAGGCCTTTCCGGGTGTCGCTGGCTACACGGGCACCTTCGCCGTGAATCAGGCGGTACTTGAACAGCCAGTAGGTGAACTCTTTGGCCTCGGTCTGGGTCCAGCTGGCCGACTCGGGATACCCCTTTCCCTCCCGAAACTGTCGCTGGAGCTCCTCACGCTCAGCTCCATAGACGTGTAGAAAAGCCCGCTCTTTAACCCCAAAAACCCCACGCAGACCGCCGCTGTGGAGCCTCTTCCGTTCCTCCTCTTCGGCAGACTGGAGGATGGCCTCTTCCACCACCACCCCATACCAGTAGTTAAGATAAGCGCTGTACTTCTGCGGCCCCAGCAGACCCTTGAACTCGTTTTCCGTCAGGTTGTGGGAGACATCACCAGAAAGGAGCAGATCCCTCTTCTCCTCCTTCGGCACCAGGCCGTCCACCTCCGCCAGAAGGCGCTCCGCCAGCAGCAGCAGGTCGAAGGCTTCTCCATCGAGGAGGTATCTGTGGTGCTGGTCCTGGTACACCTCTTCCGGAAGTGTCCAGAGGGCCATGGCTTCCAGCAAGGCCGGCATCCACTCCCTTCCCTGGGCCATGGCGCGCTTCAGGTGCGCTATGGCCTGAACGTTGCTCAGAGGGTCTGAACCTGGAGTGTAGCCGTCCATTAGAAAGACTCTGACTTTCGGTGGAGGAGAGGCAGGAACTCCCCCAGGGGTCGTGTGTTCAGGATGTCCCCTGCCTGGCACCAGCCCCTGCGGGCCGTTGCCACTCCGAAGCGCATGTTATCCAGGTGCTCTGTGGCATGGGCATCGGTGCTGATGACGAGGGGCACTCCCAGCTCCCTGGCTCGCAAGACATGGATGTCCTTCAGGTCCAAGCGCTCTGGAGAGGCGTTAACCTCCAGGGCGGTGGAGGTTTCCACGGCGGCCTTGAAAATGGCCTCCACGTCCAGGTCCACAGGCTCCCTCTCCCCCATGAGACGACAGGTAAGATGGCCAACGACATCCACGTGGGGGTTGTGCATGGCCCTGACTATCCTGTCGGTCATTTTGCCCCGTTCTTGCCCCATGGCCGAGTGCACTGACGCCACCACCACATCTAGCTGGCTCAGCAGCTCATCCGGGTAGTCAAGGGAGCCGTCGGACCGGATGTCCACCTCGGAGCCTGCCAGGACTTTTATGTCCAACAGGCTTCGGTCCAGGGATCGGATACGGGCCAACTGCTGTATCAGCCGCTCTTCGCTCAGGCCGCTGGCGATACCGCGTCCAACGGAGTGATCCGTGATGGCCACGTACTCGTATCCGCGCAGGCGCGCAGCTTCCACCATGGACTCCAGAGAGTCGTGGCCATCACTCTCGTTGGTGTGGCAGTGGAGGTCTCCTCTGACGTCTTTCAGCTCCACCAGGGTTGGCAGGGCCTGGCGGGCAGCCATCTCCACCTCACGAAGCCCTTCTCTTAGCTCCGGTGGAATGAACTGCAAGCCCAGGCGGGCATAGAATGACCTTTCGTCTGCGAACCTCTCGACCTGCTCCGTCTTCACATGGGCGATTCCATACTCGTTCAGAGAGAGGCCCATCCTGTTGGCGAACTCTCGCAGGAGTATGTTGTGCTGCTTGCTCCCGGTGAAGTACTGGATAAGAGCACCGTAGCTGCTGCCCTCCACCATGCGCAGGTCTACCTGAAGCCCACCGTGGACGACCACGCTGGCCTTGGTAGGGCCGTGAACCAGGACTTCCTCAACCAGGGGCAGCTCCACAAAGCAGTTGATGACCTCCTCCGGGTCTTCTGCGCTCCCCATTATGTCTATATCACCTATGGTCTCCTGCCATCGTCGGAGGCTGCCCGCCGCGTCGATGTGCTGAATCCCCGAACACGTCTGTCTAAGGGCACCTATGACCTGCTCCGCGATGGGCAGGGCGCGACCCAGGGGAATGCGCTGGTCCTTGGTGCGCAGGGAACGGATGTGGCGAAGGATGTTTCCCGCGGTTTTCTCCCCCAGCCGGGGCAGGGTCGCCAGCCTGCCTTCCACAATGGCCTGCTCCAGGGCCTCTACCGTGGATATGCCCATCTCCTTGCTGATGCGCATGGCAGTCTTTGGGCCTACTCCAGGCACATCCATCAGGGCCAGGATACCCTCTGGGAACTCACCTATCAGCTTTTCCAGGTACTCCAGCCGTCCCGTGGCCACCAGCTCCTGGATTTTGCTCTCTATGGCCTCTCCTATGCCTGGAATCCGCCGGAGATCCTTCTCTTCGTTGAGCAACTGGGACAGCTCTACAGGCAGATGCTCGATGGTGCGGGCGGCCCGTTGGTAGGCGCGAATCTTGAAGGCCGAGTCCCCCTGGAGCTCCAGGAGATTAGCGATGTTCTCGAAGACTTTAGCTATCTGAGCGTTGTTCATGGTAGCCAGCTTTTCGCATGTCTCATCCTCATTGGATAGGTTGCGGCTCATCTCCAGGTCCTCTTCTGTTCTCCCCAGACCCCTATCCCCTATGCCGCCATCCCGTGGCACCGCTTGTACTTCTTGCCGCTGCCACAGGGGCACGGGTCGTTGCGGCCTACCTTGCCACCGCTCGCGACGACGGCCTGCCCTTGCCGCTGCCGCGCCGCCACGGCGCTGACCACGGTCTCCTTCGACTGGGGCCTCTGAACCCTATGAGTCCCGGGCTGGGCCGCCAGCCCCACCCTGAAGATGGTGTGAACGATGTCGTGCTGGATGCGGCCCAGGAGGTTCTGGAACATCTCGTGGCCTTCCCGCTTGTACATGACCAGGGGGTCTCGCTGGCCAAAGGCCTGAAGGCCTATGCCCTGGCGGAGGTTTTCCATGGAGGTGAGGTGCTGCACCCAGTGGGAGTCTATGGTGCGCAGCATCACCAGACGCTCCAGGGTGCGCATTTCTTCAGCGCCAATCTGGCTCTCCTTCTCCTCGTACAGGGCATCAGCAAGCTCTACCAGGCGCTCTTCAACCTCTCTTGGATGCATGTTGGACATGCTGCTCTGGGTCAAGTCTGGAGGCATAGGGAGTATGGTGTTCATCTCCCCTATGAAGGCATTCAGGTCCCAGTTCTCACTGTTCTCACCCGAGAGATGGGCTGCCCCCAGGGCGGAAAGCTCCTTATGCACCATCTCCTGGATATTGGCCTTGAGGTCTGCGCCCTCCAGTATCTTATGCCGCTCGGAGTAGATGACGTTTCGGTGCATGTTGGCGACGTCGTCGTACTCCACCAGGTGTTTGCGTATCTCGAAGTGGAAGCCCTCCACCTTGCTCTGGGACGCCTCGATGGACTTGCTGACCAGGCGGTTCTCGATGGGGACATCCTCCCCCATCCCTGCCCACTCCATGATCCCTTTTATGCGGTCTCCTCCAACACGACGCATCACGTCGTCCTCCCGGGAGACGTAGAAGCGCGAGGAGCCGGGGTCTCCCTGGCGTCCAGCGCGGCCTCGGAGCTGGTTGTCTATGCGCCGGGACTCGTGACGCTCCGTGCCGATGATGTGCAAACCTCCCAGGGCCACCACCTTGTTGTGGGCCTCCTGCCACTGCTGGGGGGACATATCCAGGCTTGACGGGTTGCCTCCAAGGATTATGTCTGTGCCGCGGCCGGCCATGTTGGTAGCCACGGTGACGGCACCGGGACGTCCTGCCTGGGCCACGATGGTGGCCTCCATCTCATGCTGCTTGGCATTGAGCACCTGGCAGGAGATGCCACGGCGCTTGAGAATATCGCTCAACAACTCCGATTTCTCGATGGAGACGGTGCCAATCAGAACGGGACGCCCTTCTTGGGATAGCTGCTCCACGTCTTCGGCTATGGCCTGAAACTTGGCCTTCTCCGTGGCATAGACCAGGTCTGGAAAGTCCTGGCGAATCATAGGCTCGTGGGTAGGGATTACCACCACCTCCAGCTTGTATATCTTGGATAGCTCCTCCGCCTCGGTGGCAGCGGTGCCGGTCATGCCCGCCAGCTTCTGATACATGCGGAAGTAGTTCTGAAGGGTAATGGTGGCGTAGGTGATGCTCTCCCGCTGTACTTTCACGCCCTCTTTGGCCTCGATGGCCTGATGGAGGCCGTCGGAGTAGCGCCGGCCTGGCATGAGCCGCCCGGTGAAGTCGTCCACGATGACGACCTCACCGTCCTTGACCACGTACTCCTTGTCACGGCCGTATAGCTTGAGTGCTCTCAGGGCGTTCTCTATGTAGTGGGTGTAGATGTAGTTGCTGGGGTCGTACAGGTTGCCCAGGTTGAGCCACTGCTCCATCTTGCCCACGCCAGAGTCTGTGAGGGCAATGGTGCGCTGCTTTTCGTCGATGGTGTAGTCCTCTTCCTGGTGCAGACGAGGCACCAGGCGGGCGAAGTTGGCGTAGAGCTGGGCGGACTCCTCGGCAGGGCCGCTGATGATGAGGGGAGTCCTGGCTTCGTCGATGAGGATGTTGTCCACCTCGTCCACTATGGCGTAGTGCAACTCTTTCTGCACCATCTGGGACAGGTCTACCACCATGTTGTCCCGCAAGTAGTCGAAACCGAACTCGTTGTTGGTGCCATAGGTGATGTCTGCGGCGTAGGCGTCTCTTCTGCCTACGGGCCTCATCCTGGCCAGCGAGGCGCCTTCCTTCTCAAACGTGGCGTCGTACAGGAACGAGGCCTCGTGCTGAAGGCAGCCAACGCTAAGGCCCAGCAAATCGTAGATGGGGCCCATCCACTGGGTGTCCCGCCGGGCCAGGTAGTCGTTCACCGTCACTACGTGGACACCACGTCCGGTAAGGGCATTGAGGTAGACGGGGAGGGTAGCCACCAGGGTCTTCCCCTCGCCAGTCTTCATCTCGGCGATCTTGCCCTGGTGGAGGACAATGCCCCCCATGAGCTGCTCGTCGAAGTGCCTCTGGCCAAGGGTACGCTTGGCTGCCTCTCTCACCGAAGCGAAGGCCTGGGGCAACAAGTCATCCATGTCTTTGCCGTGCTGGAGAGCCTCCTTGAGCTCCTGAGTCTTGGCCTTCAGGGCATCGTTGGAGAGCTTTTCCCACGCTGGCTCCAGCTCGTTGATCTCCTCCACCAGGGGTTGGAGCCTGTTCACGGCCTTATCGTTGGAGTCAGCAAGAAAGCCAAAGAGTTTGCCAAGCATTGGGCACCATCTCCCCTACTCGAACATGGCTCCCACGGAAAGCCCTTCATGAATCCGCCGTATGGCCTCTCCCAGCAGGGGAGCCACCGAAAGCACCGTTATCTTGCCATTGCGCTTCTCCTGGGGCACCGGAAGGGTGTCCGTCACCACCAGTTCCCTGATGGAGCTCTGCTCCACCCTCCTGGCCCCAGGCCCGGAGAGGACGCCGTGAGTGCAGCAAGAGTAAACATCTTTCACGCCAGCCTTGTGCAAGGCCTCCACAGCGGCCATAAGAGAGCCGGCTGTGTCAGTCTCATCGTCAAAAGTAAGGGCCGTCTTTCCGGCCACGTCACCAATGATGTTGAGACTCTCGGTGCTCTCTCCGTTGCCGATGCGCCGCTTTTCGATGATGGCCAGGGGTGCCTTCAGGCGAGCCGCCATGTCTCGCGCGCGTTTGCTGATGCCGATGTCCACCGCGACCACCACCAGGTTATCCAGCCCTTTGTCCTGAAAGTACCGGGCCAGAATGGGCAGGCCCGTAAGCTCGTCCACCGGAATGTTGAAGAATCCCTGTATCTGTCCTGCATGGAGGTCTACCGTAAGCACCCGGTTGGCTCCGGCGGCGGTAAGGAGGTCGGCCACCAGCCTGGCTGTGATGGGAACCCTGGGCTGGTCCTTCTTGTCCGTGCGGCCATAGGCGTAGTAGGGTACGACAGCGGTGATGCGCCCCGCCGAGGCACGCTTGGCGGCATCCAGCATTATCAAGAGCTCCATGATGTGGTCGTTGACGGGATAGGCGAAGGGCTGGATGAGAAAGACATCTCGCTGGCGGATATTCTCCAGTATCTGGACAAAAGTGTTGTCGTTGCTGAACTTGAAAACGTTGGACTTTCCTACGGGGATGTTCAGGTACTGGCAGATGTCCTGGGCCAGGGTGGGATGGGCTGTTCCGACGAATACTTTCAGTTCATCTTGGCGAAGCATTGTCTCCTTATTAGCTCCCGTTTGATGTGATGGTACCCCCGCCATCAGGCCGCGTTCCGCGGCCCAACGCACGTACCTCTCCCTATAGCGCGATTATAGCATAGCCACAATGGAGGTAACATGCGTGGGCGCACTGCGCTCGCCCGTAAGAATAGCGCCACTACTGTCATCCCGAGCCTTTCGGCTCAGATCCCAGTCTGCCTTGAGTGTTCCAAAGGAGTAAGGTCCTGAAAAAGCTAGGGCCTGCGACCTTGTTGATAGCATAAGCCCTAGCATAGTGCTGAACAACTCCAACTCCTTCGACCATCCCCCTTCCCCCCTCCTAGCCAGGAAGGGGGAAGGAGATTTGTATCTGAGGGACACCCTCAGACTCCCGGCGAAGGGGCTTCGCCCCTCTGCACTCCCCTTTTCCCGTAGCCTGCCAGATTCCTCGTCGCTCCGCTCCTCGGAATGGCATGTGGCAATGGAGAGCCGTGCCCGTCTCTTGACAGAGGCCCGCCCTTAGTCAAAAGAGCGGACTTTCAGTTAGCAATCAGCGGCGGGAGGCGTCTCTGATGCTGAGGGGCACACTCAGAGGGATACGCCAGCGCTGGACCCCCGTTCCCAAAGGTCAGTTGGCCTGCAGGCTAGTGCTAGCCCTCAGGCCAACCCATGGAGTCGCCTCCACGAAGATACCATCTGCTTGCCGAGACTCTTCGAGGCACAGAAGACCGAGGCTAGACCACGCCTCCCTCGGCCAGGACGCTCAACTCCGCCCTGGACAGCCCCAGCTCTTTCCCCAGAATCTCCTCGTTGTGCTCCCCGATAAGGGGCGCACGCCGGGAGATGCGCCAGGGCGAGCCGTTGAAAATGCCGGCGGGGCCAGGATGGAGGAAGGTCTTACCCACCTCCGGTTGCTCCACCGCTGTCCAGAACCTTCTGTCCTGCAGGTGCGGGTCTTTCATCACCTCGTCGGGCGACCAGACCGCCCCCATGTTGAAACCCCGCCTCTGCCCGCCGTGATACATGGCATCCCGAGCCATATTGGCAATGAAGAAGAGGAACAGCTCGTTGTCGGTAATCGCGTCCGGATTCCGGTACTTTTCTTCTATCAGGTCCACGCCCAGCCCCTGCTCCTTCATCCAGTCTCCCACGACATGAAGCCGCTCTTCGGTCAGTCGCGTCACTATTTGAGCGGCGACGTTGATGTACTTGCCGTCCGCGCACACGTGCTGTGTCTTCTGGTTGGGCGTGGGAGCGGCGTGGCGGCCGGTCTGCCTGCGGACTATCTGCTTGGTGTAGATATAGGTATTGACGTGCATCTCGGTGGTCAGGGCGCATGAGTCATGGACAGAGACGTCTATGTACTGCCCCCGACCTGTCACCGACCGGTGTATCAGCGCCGCTCCAATGGCAATGAAGGCAAAGTGACTCCCCATGTGCCACGCCTGCCCACCGCCAGGTGCTATGGGGGGAGCATCCGGCTCGTCCTCCTGGTCATAGCCGCAG
>JACQTZ010000018.1 GCA_016210515.1 Chloroflexota bacterium | reverse complement strand
GCCTGCATGAACGCGGAGTTGCTAGTAACCGCAGGTCAGCACTACTGCGGTGAATACGTTCCCGGGCCTTGTACACACCGCCCGTCACGTCATGGAAGCCGACAATGCCTGAAGTCCGCAAGCTAACCCTTCGGGGAGGCAGCGGCCGAGGGTGGGGCCGGTGACTGGGACGAAGTCGTAACAAGGTAGCTGTACCGGAAGGTGCGGCTGGATCACCTCCTTTCTAAGGAGTCCCGACACGTCGGGAATCCTAGTTCGGTCGGTGGGCGGTCGACCAAAAGAGTCGGGGTTGAGCATGACCCGTCCTTCTTCGGAAGGGCGGAGGGAGCTCCCCCAGCCCAAGAGGTCGGCCCCTGAGAAAACCCACCGTTTGCCTATCGCAACATGGCCTTCCTTCCACTATCCAGGGGTTAAGGTATAAGGAGGGGCAGCGCGCCTGCGTTGCCCCTCCCCTTTACATCCCACCCCCATACCCGACGAGTACCAGTGCCAGAGCTTGACACCACGCAGCCTCTGCTACATAATGCCCCTCAGGTAGGTTTCGATGCCTGGTACTGAGATGACTCACGCTGGTAGCAATCGGCTTACACAAGCCGATATCAGGTTTCTGGTTTATCTTTCCTCTTCTTACTGTGGTCTGTGCTGCTCCTGTAGCCGCTGTAGCGCGGCGTAAGGGGTCGGCCAGCCCGTAACCGCACCCCGCTAACCATGCAGCGCTACAGCTTTTAGCACCAAGAGGGCTGTCTTTTGCATCTTGCCGCCCCCGCGCACCATGAAAGGCTCCTCGCATAAGCCCAGGAGTCAAGGAGTACAACAAAGGAGAGCAAATATCCCCTGCGGAGTATGAGACGTAATGGCTACCACAATGAGAGGAAAGAGTGTATACCTCTGGCGGGCGTTCCTCTACAAGACCAAGTGCCTTGGAGTACTCCATAGCTGGAGGTACGTCCGAACGGACATAGCCAGGTTCAGATACTGTAGCCGCTGCTATAAACGCGAAAAAGAGTCGCTGCCATCCTAGCCGGCAGATGGAGAACCAGGATGAAACTCCCCTTGACTATGTCTGTAAGGAAGAGAGGATTTTTCCGATGAAAGGACTGTTTATCAAACTACCATTGTTAGGGATGCTCTTGGTGCTGGCCATCGCATTGGCCGCGTGCACGGCGGAACCTACTCCCACGCTCTCGCCAACGGCGACTTCCAAACCTGTCCCTACGGCTACCCCGGCTGGCTTTGCCAACCCCGACCTGCTGGTAGATACGGCCTGGCTGTCCCAACACCTGGACGACGCCAACATACGTATCGTCGATGCCCGCGCCGCCAAAGACTACCAGGCTAATCACATCCAGGGCGCCATCAGCATCCCCGTGGAAGACACCTTCAACACCGAAGGCCCCAAACAGATGGCCGGACCGCAAGAGCAGATAGAACAGCTCTTTGGCCAGAGGGGGATAGGCAACGGCACCACGGTCATCGTGTATGACAATGGCAAGGAGACCAAGGCACCACGTATCCTCTGGACCCTGGAGTACTTCGGCCACACCAACGTCGCCGTCCTGGACGGTGGCTTCAAGAAGTGGCAGGGAGAGAACCTGCCTGTGGCCAGCGAGGAACACACCGCTGCCGCCACCAGTTTCACCGCTACTGCCCAGCCATCCCTCCTGGCTGACAAAGACGATATTCTGGCGGCATTGGGCAAGCCGGGCGTGGCTATCGTCGATGCCCGCTCCGCAGCGGAGTACCGGGGCGAAGACCTGAGGGCCAAGCGGGGAGGTCATGTACCAGGGGCGGTCAACATTGACTGGCGAGATCTGTTCACTGCCGGTGAGACCCCAGTGCTCAAGTCCCCCGCCGAGCTCAGGAAAATGTACGAGGATGCGGGCGTCACCAAGGACAAGGAGGTGTTCGTCTACTGCCAGACCCATCAAAGGTCGTCGGTGGCGTACCTGACACTAAGACTTCTGGGCTATGACAGAGTGCGCGGCTACGACGGCTCCTGGCAAGAGTGGGGCAACGACCCGGATGTCCCCATTGAGCAGTAGAGTATGGCATGGGTAGAACACAGAGCAGGGATCAAGACTGTGAGCAGAACCCAGAAAAAGGGCAGAATCAGCCTGTTGCTGAAAGGCATGGCGTGGCTTGTGGGTATGGCGTACTTCCTTACCAGCGCGGTGGTGATAGTCAACGCCTTCGTATGGCTTCCGACCATGCCCTCAGCCTGGTACCAGGTCCAGCGCATCCTGTACTGGCCCTTTCAGCCCTACTTCGCCCTGGCTCTGGATCTGCTGGGCAGGCCAAACATCTCCTACCCTGTGTATGCCACCGTGACATGGTCTCCTTTCCTACTGCTATCGATAGTCCTTCCTATCGCGCTCCTGCGCCGACGGGTGGGGGAATAATACCCCGGACCGAATCTGAAAGAAGAAAGGGCCTAACAAATGAAAACACCGTTTAGCAAACTACCGTTGGTTATAACAGTCCTGGCGCTGGCCGTGACGTTGGCGGGGTGCGCCACGGGGTCTACTCCCACGCCGGCAACTACGCCCACCACCCAGCCCGCCGTCTTTGCCAACCCCGAACTGCTGGTGGATACCGAATGGCTGGCTGACCATCTGGACGACCCCAATGTCCGTGTGGTGGATGTAAGAAAGGCCGAGTCTTACAACGCAGGGCACATCAGGAACGCGGTGAACCTGGATACTACTAATCCCGCCGGCCCAATGTACGACCAGACCAATCCGGTGAAGTGGACTGTGTTGCCCGAGGACAAGCTGGAAAGCCTCTTTACCGACCTGGGCATTCGCAACGACACCATAGTAGTGGCGGTGGACGACGCCCGCATGTTGTGGGCTTCTCGCCTGTTCTGGACCCTGGAGTACTACGGACACGGCGACGGCAAGGCCCGGGTGCTGGACGGCGGCCTGAAGAAGTGGCAGGCTGAGAATCGCCTGCTCACCGCGGAGGTGCCCATTGTCCAGAGGGCCACCCTTGTCAACCACCCGGCCGTGCCTGACAGGATGGCCACCAAAGACCAGATTCTGGCCTGGTTGGGCCAGACGGACACAACCATCCTGGCCACCATTCCATTGGCAGAGTTCAGCGGTGGCAACACCGCGGGCCACGTGAAGGGAGGCCACATACCTGGGGCATTGCAGCTCGACTGGACGGAGAACCTGACCTCGGGCGATGTGCCCGTGTTCAAAACGGCGGTGGAGCTGGCCCCAATGTACCAGGCCAAGGGCGTCACCAAGGACAAGAACACCATCTTATACTGAGAGGGCGGCATAAGGTCGTCGGTGACGTACCTAACACTGAGGCTGCTGGGATATGACAACGTCCGCAACTACGACGGCTCCTGGTCGGAGTGGGGCAACGACCCCAACACGCCAGCCGACCAGTAGGAAGCGGAGGACAACAACGGCAACTCTTTTACAGGCTGCGGGAAAAGAGGTGTCCAGAGGGGCGAAGCCCCGGAGCCTGCCCTGAGCTTGCCGAAGGGGCGGAGTCTGGGGTGTCCCCAGGCAAATCTCTTCTCCCCCCTTCCTGGCCAGGAAGGGGGCCAGGGGGATGGTGGAAGGAGTCCTCAGCACCTTGTTAGAAAGGTAAATTCATGGTGACAACGACAAACTCCGGGATGCTGATTGAGGCAGACAGCATCCTGTACTCGCCTAGCGTCGTTCAGCAGCAGCGGGAGGGCATCTACCTGCTCATAGACCCCGTTGCGCCCAACTGGGTGAGCACCAACGGGCCTGGGTCGCAGGTAGTCCGCCGGTGCGATGGCCGACATACCCTTCGTGAGCTTGCCGAGGGCCTCAGCCACGAGCTGGAGCTAAAGGCCTGGGACGTTGTCCAGTTCCTGCACCAGGCCGTTGAGACGGGCATGGTCTCCACCAGCCCGGACCTGGCACCCGCCTACCGGGGACGGGCCAACGCCATCGGCTGCGAGAAGCTGGAGGAGCTCTGGATTACCACCAACCTCTCCTGCCCTCTGCGCTGCAAGCACTGCCTGGTCAACGCCGGTGTCAAGCCGCCCAAGCCCCTGACCACGGCGGAAATAGAGAGGCTGGTGGACGACGCCGTGGCCCTGGGCGTGAAACGCATATACTTCACAGGCGGGGAGCCTCTTCTGAGAAGAGACCTGTTCACCCTGGTGGAGCACGTGACAGCCCGTGCCCAGTTGGTCATCCTTACCAGCGGCGTGCTGGTGTCCGATGAGAAGGTGTCCAGGCTCAAGGCGCTGGGCAACGGTAATCTACTGGTGCAGATAAGTCTGGAAGGCCCGAATGCCGAGACCAACGATGCCATCCGAGGAGAGGGCAACTTCGACCTTGCCGTGCGGGGCATAAAGATGCTGGTGAAGGCCGGCCTCCCGCCCATTGTCACCACCACCATCACCCGGCTGAACCACCAGCGGGTGACAGACACCACGCGGTTCCTGGCCTCTCTGGGCGTCCAGGACCACCACGTGCTCTGGCTCCACGGTCGGGGCCGGATGCGCGAGAACGTGGACGACCTGCTGCTACCAGGCACCAGGGTGGCGGAGGTTATGAGCGAGCTAAGGCAGACGGCGAAACAAGCGGGTATTGTGGTGGATAATGAGGAGTCCCTCAAAGTGCGAGCCATCAGCGGACGGGGCAGGAAAAACGACCTGTGCAATGCCTGCTTCGGCATGCTCAGCGTCAACGCCGACGGCCACGTCTACCCCTGCGCCGCCCTCTGTGGTGCTGACGGCTTCGATTGCGGCTCTATTAAGGAGAAGAGCCTGAAAGAGATATGGCAAGAGTCGCGGGTATCCAACTGGATTCGGGAGGACTCGGTGCAGAAGAGGGTGGGGTGCAGCACCTGCTTCCTGAAATACTTCTGCGGCGGCGGCTGTCTTGCCCAGTCCTACTTCGCCTACGAAATGACCCAGGGCTACGGCTGCATCATGGCCCCGGACCCCTACTGTGAAGCCTACAAGACTCAGCTGCTGGAGCTGATGTGGGAGGCAGCCACACCTGGCCGTGAAAACAGAGACGACAGCCGCCCCCTGCTGTACCGGGCTATGGGCGCCGAGCTGCCCTCCTGCGCCATCGACGGCAACCAGGTGCTGGATGCCGCCTTCAACGTGGGAACCTATCACTGCGCCTGTGTGCTGGCCATGGACGTGAATGGAGGCAGCTAGTGGGGTGTTCCCACCCCCCTCCAATGTGTTTGGGGTGGGGGGACACCCCCCCAACCCCCCGTCAGAAGGGCTACGCCCTCCTGAATCTCCCTATGAGAATTTTGAGATAGGACACGAGGCGACTGTGCAGCAAGATAGAGCTTCGATCAAGAGACGGTGGCGCAATCTCGCCATATTGCTGGCGCTGACAGCTCTGCTGGCGCTGGCCTACTGGCTGTGGCCTGCTTTCCGAGCCGAGATGCGCGACGCTATCAGGGTTATCTCCAGAGCCAACATCGAGGCGTTTCGCCAGTACCTGGTCTCCTTCGGCGTTTGGGCGCCCATTGTCTCTGCGCTGGTCATGGTGCTACAGTCGGTCCTTTTTCCTTTGCCCGCCTTTATTGTCACCATCACCAACGGGCTGCTTTTTGGGGCTTTCTGGGGCACCATCCTGTCCTGGAGCAGCGCGATGGTCGGCGCTATAGTCTGCTACGCCATAGCCCGGGTCCTGGGACGGCCGGCGGTGGAGCGGCTGGTGAGCAAGAGGGCCTTGACGGTGGCAGACCGCTTCTTTGAACGGTATGGCAGCCACAGCGTGCTCATTGCCCGCCTGGTCCCGGTGGTCTCCTTCGACGTGGTCAGCTACATCGCAGGAACGACCTCCATATCCCTCTCCAGTTTTCTCATTGCCACCGGCATCGGCCAGTTGCCCGCGACCATCCTGTACTCCATCCTGGGGCAGAAGCTACCCACACTGGCGAACATCGGCCTGTTTGCATTTGGAGCGGTAGTAGCCCTGCTGGTGCTGGCCTTCACGGTGAAGAAGGCCATGGAGAGACGGCTCAACCAGAAGGAAGCCGGCAAGATAAAGCAATGACAGCAAGGGAAAGGCTATTGGAGCAACCAGACGCCCCCGCAGCGCCACCAAAGAAGAGGCTTGGCTGGCTGCGTCTGCTCAGGCCGGTAATAGGAATCGGCCTGCTGGTGTTCCTGCTGCGTGGGGCCAGGCTGTCGGACTTCGCTGCCCTGGCGGAAGGGGCCAACGTTGTGTTCATGGCCATAGCTCTTTTGCTGGTGGTGGCGGCGCTGGTTGTCAGCGCCTACAAGTGGCATCTGCTGCTGGCAGTCCAAAAAGTGAATGTCCCTCTGCCGCGGCTGTTCAACTCCTATCTGGTGGGACTCTTTTTCAACAACTTCCTGCCCACCAACATAGGCGGAGACGTGGTGCGCATACACGATGTTGCCACGTACACCGGCAAGACTGCCGAATCCGTGGCCTCGGTCATCAGCGAGAGGCTGCTGGCCGCCTTTGCCCTGGCGCTCACCGCCGCCCTGGGCCTGGCCCTGAGCTATCAGACGTCCAAGGAGTTCGGCTCCCTGGTCGGCGGGCTGTTCGTCCTCACATTGGGGCTTATTCTGCTGTTGGGCAACGGGAAACTGCGGCGAGTCGTGGGCCAGAAGGTCAGGCTTCCAGGCATCTTTTCCCTGCGGCAGCGCATCAGCCAAGTGGTCGCTTCCATGTCCACATGCTTGCAGAACCGGGCAACCGTGGCCTGGGTGCTGGCGTACTCCGTGCTCTTCCATCTCATGGTAGTCCTGATTACCTATCTCATCTTCATTGCCCTGGGTCTGGATGTTCCCTTCGTCTACTGTCTCCTGTTCATCCCCATCATCTCGGCCATCCAGATGGTGCCCATATCCATCAGTGGCCTGGGAGTTCGCGAAGGCGCTTACGTCTATTTCTTCGGTGGTGTGGGACTATCCAGCACCGAGGCTATCGCCTCCTCGCTGGTCTTCTGGGCGCTGGTTGCCCTGGTGAGCCTGGCTGGTGGGGTGGTCTTCGCCTTGCGCAGGTAGGATTCCGGGTATGATCTCCATTGTCATTCCCGTTCTCGACGAATCCTCCACCATTGCCTCCACCCTGGAGAGCGTTTTGTCTCTGGAAGGCGACTATGAAGTCGTCGTCGTGGACGGGGGTAGCACCGACGACACCGTAGCCATCGCAGGCCGCTATGCCAGGGTGCTGGCAAGCCCGCGAGGACGGGCCACGCAGATGAACGTGGGTGCCAGAGAGGTCCGGGGCGACGTGCTCCTTTTCCTGCACGCCGACACCGTCCTGCCACCTGGAGCAATGGCTGCCGTAGAACACGCCCTTGCCGACCCCAGAGTGGTGGGAGGCCGGTTCAAGGTACGCCTTGACCATCCCGGTTGGGCCTACCGGGTCATTGGGTTCAGCATCAACATGCGGGACCGTCTGCTTGGGGGCTTCACCGGGGATCAGGCCATCTTCGTCCTGGCCAGGGTGTTCCAGTCCCTGGGAGGCTATCGCGAGATGCCGCTGATGGAGGACCTGGAGTTCGGCAAGCGGATGGCCAGGGCAGGGAAGGTGGCCAGGCTCCCTCTGTGCGTTACCACCTCCGCCCGCCGCTGGCAGAAGAACGGGGTGCTCAGGACTATACTGCTGATGTGGATGCTGCGTTTCCTGTTCATCCTGCACCTCTCTCCTTCCCGGCTAAAAAGGCTGTACGGCGAGACCCGATGAGCGGCCCCGCCCTGGCGATTATGACTCGGGCGCCCGCACCAGGCCAGGCTAAAACCAGGCTCCAGCCCTTCCTTACGCGCGAGCAGAGTGCCGACCTAGCCCTGGCATTCCTCAGGGACGCGCTGGAGTTGGTCATGTCGGTAAAGGCGTGCGTCCCTTTCCTTGCCTTTACCCCGCCGGACATGGAGGCGTTCTTCCGACAGCTCGTCTCTTCTCGTGTCGGCCTTCTGGATCAGGGCGAAGGCGATCTGGGTCAGAAGATGTACAGCGTCTTCCAGCAGCTTTGCGATAGGGGTTACTCCTCGATAGTGGTTGTCGGCAGTGACATTCCCACCCTCCAGCCTGACCACCTGGAAAGGGCCATCGAGTGCCTGCGTGACAACGAAGTGTGCCTGGGGCCCAGCCGCGACGGCGGCTACTACCTTATCGGCGCTCAAGGCGCGCACAGAGGTCTTTTCGAAGGCGTGTCCTGGAGCACACCACGAGTGCTCCAGGACACCATGGACAGGGCCAAGGCGGCTGGGCTATCGTTAGCCCTGCTGGAGACCTGCTCGGATGTGGATACCGTTGATGACCTGCGCCGGTTGCGGCTGGATTTGGAGCGGCTGGAGCAGATGCCGGAGGCCAGGGTGCCCCGCCACACCAAGGCCTGTCTGAAGAGTATCAGCCTGTAGGCAGCTCGGACGGGCTGCTGGCCTTTGTGGTAGCATTACCAGAAACGTGAGATAGGCGGATGGTGTTGAGACTGCTGAACGTCCCTTGCTGGATTACGCTTTCCAGGCTGTTGTTTCTACCGGTTGCAGTGTTGCCGGTGGTTCTTGGATGGAGCCACGACCTGCTCGTGGCCGCCGCCGTGTCTGTTCTGGCAGGAGCAACAGACGCGATGGACGGTTTCCTGGCGCGAAAGCTCGGGTGCACCACCGCGTTGGGCATCCACCTTGACCTGCTGGCCGATAAGCTGTTTGTCTGCGGAATGCTCCTTCTACTGGCCTGGGCCGAGGTCATTCCCCTCTGGATGCCGACAGTGGTTATCATAAGAGAAGCGACGGTTTCCCTGGCCCGCCTGGTCCTGTTTGGCCGGCGGCCTCCGGCCTCCGACGTCTTGGGCAAGATGAAGATGGCAATCTCCATGGCAGCAATAGTGGGGGTGCTGCTACGGCAAGACATGCTCCAGTGGGGTCTGCTGGCGAAGGCCGACAGCCACGTTCCAGTGTCCATGCTGCTCTCCCTAGTGCCCTGGGCCATGCTACTGGCGGTGGCCTTGACCGTGCTATCGGGGGCAAACTACCTTGCTCGCTACAGCGGGCTGGCTGCCAGAGGCAAGTCTCTTCTGCCACGGAGCGGGAGATTGGTGCTTCCACCCGCCCAGCGTGAGAAGGGCCAGAGGCCCGATATTATGCTCACCATCTCTCGCAGAGAGTGCTCTCGTTCATAACGTTGGTGACACTTGGAATAGTGCCACTAGTAGTTCCTTTTGTAAATTCGCGTAAACATTTCGTACTTCAAGTCCCGCTCACCCGTAGGGGCGATTCATGAATCGCCCCTACACTGCTCCGCTCATGGTGAGCCTGTCGAACCATATGAGCGGAGCAGTGTAACGCCGATTTGCAACACCAGGTACTATTCGGAAATCCCTCGCCTCCCTGTGCCCTCCTTTGGCAAGTCCGATTTCATCGGACTCCGCATGGAACGGAGTGGAATCGGAGCTGTGGGCAGGCTCCGTCCCGACTTGTCGGGACTCAGTGCTCCCCCCAAACAGATTTTCCGAATGGTCTCTAGTCTACTGGACGAGTCAGGGTCTTTCGATTGTCGCCCTGAGCCCTTCGCCTCGGCTCAGGATAAACTCCGCGAAGGGCCTGGGGAGGGGCACCACCCCAGATGCTTCGCTACGCTCAGCATGACAGAATAACCGAAAGGCCCTGCTAGACAAGTACAGTTTGTGGCAAAGCCAGGGAATAGGGAGTATAGTGTTGGCGAGACTACTCTGAAGGTGCAAAGGGAGGAATAGATGGAGCCCCCTGTTTTTGGTGAGCGGGAGTCCTATTATATAAAGCGCCAGCGCTGGTCTGGGCTGTGGAATGGCGTGGTCATAGGCATGGGACTAGGGTGGCTTCTTCAGTACCAAATCATTGGCGTACTCCCCCTGGTCCTGGGCGTTGTGATGGAAGTGATACAGCGCAGGCGGCCTTACAGGGGACGATAGCGTTCAGGCGTACCTCTCCAGGAACCGACGTGAGATGCTTGTTGGGACATGAAGGGATGCCGTGTCGGGTCCCTTCGGCTTGTGAAGGGGGGGGAAAACTGCTAAGATTCTCGACGGCACGGAGGGGCCGACATGAGGCCCGAGCGTGGAAATACCGTAGCTGAGGTGGTGAAACGTGTCAAAGATTAATGTGGCTATTATAGGTGTGGGAAACTGCGCCTCCTCCCTGGTGCAAGGAGTGTACAAGTACTGGAATACCGATGAGGACGCCTTTATCCCCGGGTTGATGCACCCCGTGCTGGGCGGGTATCACATATCGGACATTAACTTCGTTGCTGCCTTCGACATCGACAGGAACAAGGTAGGCAAGGACTTGTCCCAGGCCATCTTCACTCCGCCCAACAACACCATCAAGTTTGCCGATGTGCCGTTCATGGATGTGCCCGTGGAGAGGGGCATGACCCACGATGGCCTGGGGAAGTATCTGTCCCAGATAATTGTCAAGGCTCCTGGCCCCACCGCGGACATCGTCAAAATCCTCAAGGAGAGGCAGACTCACGTAGTGGTGAACTATCTGCCCGTGGGCAGCGAGGAGGCGACCAAGTGGTACGTGGAGCAGGTGCTGACCGCCGGGTGTGGCTTTGTCAACTGCATCCCGGTGTTCATTGGCAGGGAGAAGTACTGGCAGAAGAGGTTCCAGGAGAGGAACCTGCCCGTCATCGGCGATGACATCAAGTCCCAGTTTGGAGCCACCATCGTCCACAGGGTCTTGACTCGCCTCATGAGGGAGAGAGGGGTCAGACTGGACAGGACCTACCAGTTGAACTTTGGAGGCAACACCGATTTCTACAACATGCTGGAGAGGGAGCGTCTGGAGTCCAAGAAGATATCCAAGACCAACGCGGTTACCTCTCAGCTGGAGTACGATCTGGGCGCGGAGAACATCCACGTTGGCCCCAGCGACTACGTTCCGTGGCTGGCAGACCGCAAGTTCTGCCACATTCGCATGGAGGGGACCACCTTTGGCGATGTTCCCATAAACCTTGAGCTGAAGCTGGAGGTTTGGGATAGTCCCAACTCCGCGGGAGTGGTGGTAGACGCAATCCGTTGCTGCAAGCTTGGCCTGGACAGGGGTCTCAGTGGTACTCTGGAAGGGCCTGCGGCCTACTTTATGAAGTCTCCGCCAGTCCAGTACTCCGACGATGAGGCCCGTCGGCTGGTGGAGGAGTTCGTGGACGGGAGCTAGACGCTACCAGCCCCTGGCGCTGGGGTCATTGTATGAAGATTGGCCTGGTCTCCCCCTACGATTATGCTTACCCCGGCGGGGTGATGGTTCACATATCCCATCTGGGCAAGCACCTGGTCAGGGAGGGACACGAGGTCAAGATTATCGCTCCTCTTTCTGGCCCCCCTGCCGTTCTGGACAAGGACTTTATCCGCCTGGGCAGGTCGGTCCCCGTGCCCACGGGGGGCTCCACGGCCCGCATCTCCCTGTCTGTATGGTTGGAGCCGCAGATTAGACGTCTTCTCCAAGAGGAGAGGTTCGATATCATCCACCTCCACGAGCCGCTAGCGCCCATATTGCCCCTGTTTATGCTGCATCTCTCCAAGTCGGTGAATGTGGGAACCTTCCATGCCTTCCACGGAAGCGGGCGCATCTACCGGTTCAGCAAGTACTTTTTGAGAAGGTGGCACGACAAGCTGGATGGCCGAATCGCCGTATCTGTCCCCGCTCTCAATTTCGTCAGTCACCACTTCCCTGGTGAGTACCGGGTCATCCCCAATGGCATAGATTACGACCGCTTTGCAAAACCAGCCCCCCCCCTAACCGAGTTCCAGGACGGCAAGCTGAATATCCTGTTTGTGGGGCGTCTGGAGAAGCGCAAGGGGCTGAAATACCTGCTGGGAGCATACAGCAGGCTCAAGTGGAGCCATCCCAACACGCGGCTTATAGTGGTGGGGCCGGGCAACCCTGAGCCGGAGGTCTACCGTTTCATCGCCGAGCGGCGCATAGAGGATGTGGTGCTGACGGGAGGCGTGTCCCACGCGGACCTCGCGCGATACTACCAGGCTGCGGACGTTTTCTGCACTCCTGCCACGGGGAAAGAGAGCTTTGGCATTGTGCTGCTGGAGGCCATGGCCGCGGGCAAGCCCATTGTGGCCACCAGCATAGAGGGGTACTCGTCGGTGATGAGCCACGGCCAGGAGGGGTTGCTGGTCCCTCCCAAGGACGAAGAGGCCCTGGAGACGGCGCTGGTGACCCTCCTGGAGGACTCTGCGCTAAGAGAGGAGATGGGCAGCAAGGGGAGCCAGAAGGCCCCATTGTATGACTGGGAGAGGGTAACAGCCCAGGTTATGGACTACTACGAGTTTCTACTGAACCGGCGTGCCGTAGTTTCTTCCTCGCTGAGCAGTCTGGAGCAGAAAGGGAGCGTCACTCTTCCTTGATTACAATGCCTTCATGGCAGAGGTACAGGACCCAGGTCCGTGAAGTACTGGGTCGTTACGTGGAGAGGCCCGCAGCACGCCTGCTGGGGAGAGTGGGTCTGACTCCCAACCAGGTGACGGTGATAGGGCTACTTCTCAGTGGAGCCACCGCCTATCTCCTGGGTGTGGGGCAGTTTGTGGGAGGGGGCGTCCTGCTTCTTGTAGCCAGCGCCCTGGATATGGCCGATGGAGCCCTGGCGCGGCTCCAGGGTGGGACGACCGCCGCCGGCGCTCTGCTGGACTCCACCTCCGACCGCATTTCTGAGGCGGTGGTCTTGCTGGGGCTGGTGGTGTTCTACATCAGCCCGCTCTCTATCCCTGAGGTGCTGCTGGTGTTTCTGGCTCTTATCGGCTCATTCATGGTGAGCTACCTGCGAGCCAGGGGAGAGGGCCTGGGTGTGGACTGCAAGGTGGGGATAATGACCCGGCCGGAGAGGGTGCTGGTCCTGGCTGTGGGCCTTCTCGTGGGCCATGTGTTGATAGCCCTGGGTATTGTTGCCGTGCTCTCTTGCCTCACGGCTGCTCATCGCTTCTGGTACATCCAGAAGGAGCTGTCTCGAAGGTAGCGGGGAGGAGACACCATGCCCCTCATATCGACCCAGGACCGCCAGGCATTGCAGGAGCGGTTTCGAAAGGACCTGAAGAGGAAGGTAACCCTCAGACTCTTCACCCAGACCACGGGCCAGCTAGTCATCCCCGGTAGGGAGTGCCCCACTTGCCCCCAGACGCGGCAAATTCTGGAGGAGCTGACGTCCCTTTCCCCTATGCTGGAGCTGGAGGCTATCGACTTCTTCAGCCAGGCCCAGAAGGCGCGAGAGAGCGGCGTGGAGCGCATCCCGGCCATCGTGATGGGCAAGGATGGGGCCTCCAGCAACGTGAAGTACTACGGGATGCCCGCCGGCTACGAGTTCGTCACTCTGCTTGAAGACGTGATTGCCCTGTCCCAGCCCAGGAGCACCCTGAGCGCGGACACGCGAAAGAAGCTGAAGCTGGTGGACCAGGACGTCCATATCCAGGTGCTGGTGACGCCCACCTGACCCCACTGTCCCTCGGTGGCCCGGGTGGCCCACCTGATGGCGATGGAGAATGCAAGGATACGGGCGGACGTGGTGGAGGTGCAGGAGTTCCCCTCGCTGGCCCGGAGGTACCGGGTGATGGGAGTTCCCAAGACGGTGATCAATGAGGCGGTGCAGTTCCTGGGTGCGGTGAGCGAGGAGAGCTTTATGGGGAAGGTGCTGGAGGCGATTGGCAAGGGGGAGGGTGTGCAGGAGGCCGAGGGGCCAGCGCCAAGTACGATGGTGTAGGGGGTTGGGTGGGAGGGAGGAGTGGCGGGGGTGGATGGGCAAGCGGGGCGAACGCTGCAGCGTTGAAGGGCATTCTGGCTGGTGATATAATTTGCGTAATCCAATGGGCCGAGCGCAAGCCGACGAAAGGAGAGAGCGATGAGTAAGGCGATAGTGATGGCAAAGGGTGGTGGTGGAAAGGGCGGAGGGAAAGCGGGAGGCAATCCCCCCAACGCCCCGAGTAGGACGGGCAATCCGTCGGGACCTGGCAGAGGGAATAACCCTCCAAAGAAGTAAGAAACTCATCTGTCGGCGCTCGCCGAGGGCTTAGAACCGCCGAGTTGCGGCAATAGCTGAACCAGCAGCATCCACACTTGGATGTTGTCTGGCTCAGGATATCTTGGTCTGTTCGATCTCTGCTACCACCCTAGATTCTTCGCTTCGCTCAGAATGACATGAAGGCGTGACCCCCATCCCTTCGGTTTCGCTCAGTGCAAGCTCTGACCTTCCTCCTTCAAGGGGGAAGGGGTGGTGCAAGCCACAGGTTGCCACGTCCCGATGGAATCGGGACTGGCAGTGATGATGGAGTGAGGAGTTCACGGCCTACTATCCTGGCTGATGGTGTATGCCCTAGATTCCTCGTCGCCCCGACAGGTCGGGACTCCTCGGAATGACATGAGAGTTGTGCCATTTGGACGCCATAGGGTGGCAGTGCCTGGCGGGAGATTATGATGCCGCCCCTTCAGATTCTTCGTCCCGATGCAATCGGGACTCGGAATGACATAAAGGGAAGCTCAGAATAACAGTGCAGGTATTGGATGGGTAGGTTCCGTTGACCGATTTGTTGCTGGCCACTATAATGGGTCAACCGCCGAGTCGCCTGGTGCAGGCAGTGGGCGGGCCAGATGCCCCAGACAGCGTAAAACGGAGCCATGAATGGCCCCAGAGGCAGGCGCCGGATCGCAGGACCTCCCCGTAGACGGGCGGAATCCGTCTGCGCGTGTCGATGAGCCTCTGTTGGCTGGCGGCGCGCCAGGGGCTGAGGCGACTCTGGAGGAGCGGGAGACTCCTCGAGAGCCAGGGGGGGGGAGAGGTGGCCGGCGGCGCTCCGCCTACGCCAGCAGGGACCTGACTACTGGCTCCATCCCCCGCAACCTGGCGTTCCTGGCCTGGCCTCAGGTGACAGATGGGGCCCTCAACAACCTGGACCAGCTCCTGGACATCTTTTGGGCCGGACGGGGCATCGGCGCCAAGGCCATCGCCAGCATTGGTGTGGCCCAGAACTACATCATGTTCATTCGCTTGGGCCGCCAGGGGATAGACATGAGTATGCGGGCCATGGTGGCCCGCTCCGTGGGAGCGGGTGACCTGAGGACGGCCAACCACGTGGTGCTCCAGGCCGTCACCATCAATTTCATCCTGGCCCTTCTCACCATGGTGCCTGGCATCATCTTCACCGGGTTCCTCCTCAGCCTCCTGGGGGTGAGTTCCGAGCTCATCGCCGTGGGGAAAGGCTATATGCAGATCCAGTTCCTCGCCTCACTGACCCAGGGCTTTCGCATAATGTCCGGTGCGGCCCTCCAGGCAGCGGGGGACACCCTGACCCCCATGAAGGCGACCTTGACGGCCCGGGTGATGGACTGGGTCCTCACCCCCATTCTCATGTTTGGATGGCTGGGGTTCCCTGCCCTGGGCTTGAACGGCGTGGCGTGGGTGAACACCCTTTCGGGCTTCGTGGGTTTTGCCATCAACAGCTACGGCCTCTTCACAGGCAGCTCCAGGTTGCGTCTCACCTTTCGCGGCTACTATCCGGATTTCCCTCTTATGGGGCGCATGGTGAAGTTGGGCCTTCCCGCCTCCGGCACCATGGCGGAGCGCGCCCTGACCCAGCTCTTCATCATTGGGATAGTGGCCAGATTCGGCGACTACGCCCTGGCCGCCTGGTCTCTGACGCGGCGGGTGGAGCAGGTCGCTATGCTGGGTGGCCAGGGGCTGGGCAACGCCTGCGGCGTTATCGCTGGCCAGAGCATCGGCGCGGGCAGGCCGGAACGGGCCCGGGAAACGGTGCGGTGGGCCATGGCCTATGTTATCCCCCTCATGCTAGTCATGGGCTTGCTCTTCTTTACCTTCCCCAGATTCTTCCTTTCCATCTTCAACCAGGAGCCGGAGTTGCTGGCGGTGGCCGATACCTGGTTGCGGATCCTGGTGGTCAGCTTCCTTGTCCTTGCCCCGGCCCAGATCTTCCAGCAGACCTTCCAGATTTCAGGCGACACTGTCGCGCCCATGGTCGTCGTCTTCCTCACCATGTGGTTTGTGGAGATTCCCACGGCGGCAATCCTTTCCGGGGTGGCCCAGGGCTGGTCCATCTTCGGTTGGACTCCCCCTCTGCCCGCCATCACAAGTCTCGGGCAGTTTGGCGTGGCCTGGGCCGTGGTCTTTGGCATGGGGGTTCGGCTCCTCTTGTACACGCCCTACTTCTTCTGGGGCCCCTGGATGCACAAAGACATTCTTGGGGAACGGCGAGGTGGAGGTGGGGGTGGTGGCGGCGACTGACCGGGACGCCCAGAGAGTTGCCTCTAGGAGGGGCGCCCTAAGAGGGCAGAAGCCCACTTGACAGGGACGGCCTTTACATTTCGCCCTCCAGAGCGGGGCCCCGTGCCTTGAGCCATACCATCCTCATACTTCTCATGTTAGCCGGGGCCTTCATGTGCCTGGCGGGCGGGATTGGCGCTGCTGTGAAGGAGCGTCGGGGAGCGCGTTCTGCCAGGGGTGTAGTGTTGTCAAACATGGGTAACACTCTGGTAAGCCGGGAAGGATTGGAGTTTCTGGAGGGGAGTAGCCAGCCCAAAGCGGAGTGAGGGCGCTGGGTGTTGTAGAAGCGGAGCCAGCGGCGGATAGCGTGTTCTCTGGGGCAGGGCTTACGGAAGGTTCTGGGGTTGAGGCACTCCTCGCCCAGGGTGCGGTGAATAAGGAGAGCTTCGTGGGCAAGGTGCTGGAGGCGATTGGCAAGGGGGAGGCTGCTCCGGAGTCCGGAGGGCCAGCGCCGTCCACGCTGGTTTAGGGATTCCCTGGGAAGTAGGGATGCTTGGGGGTGGGTAGGCGGGGCATACTACGCTGGTTGACCGACCTGTTGTCAGCCGCTACAATGGGTGAAATGCTGAACCGTCTGGTGCAGCCCGCAGGCGCTCTCGATGCGCCAGATAACTAGAACGGAGCCATGAATGGCCCAGGAGAGAGGAACCGGATCCCAGAACCTCTCCGGAGACGAGCGTCGTCCCTCCGCGCGCATCGATGAGCCTCAGTTAGCTGGCGGGGCGCCAGGGGCTGAGGCGACTCTGGAGGAGCGGGAGACCCCTCGAGAACCAGCGGGGGAGGGAGGTGGCCGGCGGCGCTCCTCCTACGCCAGCAGGGACCTGACCACAGGCTCCATCCGTCGCAACCTGGTGTTCCTGGCCTGGCCTCAGGTGACGGATGGGGCCCTCAACGTCCTGGACCAGCTCCTGGACATCTTTTGGGCAGGACGGGGCATCGGCGCCCGGGCCATTGCCGGCATCGGGGTGGCCCAGAACTACATCATGTTCATTCGCCTGGGCCGCCAGGGGATAGACATGAGTATGCGGGCCATGGTGGCCCGCTCCGTGGGAGCGGGCGACCTGAGGATGGCCAACCACGTGGTGCTCCAGGCCGTCACCATCAATCTCATCCTGGCCTTTCTCGCCATGGTGCCTGGCATCATCTTCACTGAGTTCCTCCTCCGCATTCTGGGGATGAGTTCCGAGCTCATCGCCTTAGCGAAAGGGTATATGCAGATCCAGTTCCTCGCCTCACTGACCCAGGGCTTTCGCATAATGTCCGGTGCGGCCCTCCAGGCATCGGGTGATACCCTGACCCCCATGAAGGCGACCTTGACGGCCCGGGTGATGGACTGGATTCTCACCCCTTTTCTCATGTTCGGGTGGCTGGGGTTCCCCGCCCTGGGCCTGAACGGCGTGGCGTGGGTGAACGCCCTCTCTGGCTTCATTGGCTTCGCCATCAACAGCTACGGCCTCCTCACAGGCAGCTCCAGGCTGCATCTCACCTTTCGCGGCTACTATCTGGATTTCCCTCTTATGGGGCGCATGCTGAAGGTGGGTATCCCCGCCTCCGTCATCATGGCGGAGCGGGCCCTGACCCAGCTCATCGTCATTGGGATAGTGGCCAGATTCGGCGACTACGCCCTGGCGGCCTATGCCCTGGTCCGACGGGTGGAGATGGTCGCCATGCTGGGTGGCCAGGGGCTGGGCAACGCCTGCGGTGTTATCTCTGGCCAGAGCATCGGCGCGGGCAGGCCGGAACGGGCCCGGCAAACGGTGCGGTGGGCTATGGTCTACGTCGTTCCCATCATGGCGATCCTGGGCGCTCTCTTCCTCGCCTTCCCCAGATTCTTCCTTTCTATCTTCAACCAGGAGCCGGAGTTGCTGGCGGTGGCCGACACCTGGCTGCGGATCCTGGTGGTCAGCTTCCTTGTCCTTGCCCCGGGCCAAATCTTCCAGCAGACCTTCCAGATTTCAGGCGACACTGTCGCTCCTATGGTCGTCGTCATCATCACCATGTGGTTTGTAGAGATCCCCACGGCAGTAATCCTTTCCGGGGTTGCCCAGACCTGGTCCATCTTTGGTTGGACTCCCCCCCTGCCCACCATCACGAGTCTCGGGCAGTTTGGCGTGGCCTGGGCCGTGGTCCTTGGCATGGGGGTCCGGCTCCTCTTGTACACGCCCTACTTCTTCTGGGGCCCCTGGATGCACAAAGATGTCGGGTAACCAACTACCCCCTCTGGTTGGGGCACGCGGAACTCCACGGTCAGGTTGTTGGCCCCGTCCAGGAGGGCACGCCTCACCAGTAACCGGAGGAGGTCCCGCTTCTCCATCTCGGTGAGGCTACCGTGGAGCCGGTCCCGCATGGCCGGGACAAGCTGGCGGGCCTGGGCATAGACCTGCTCCACATCCCCCTGGAGCCTGAGGTCGGTGTCCAGCCGGGCCTCCTCTGTGGCGTACTGCTCATCTTCCGCCTGGATGGCCCGCAGCTGGCGGTCCAGTTGCCCATCGCTGATCTGGCCCTTCCGAGCCCATGTGATCACTCGGTCCTGTTCCAGCGCCAGGGAGCGGCGCTTCTGGCCCAGGTCCTTAAGCCTCCCCTGGATGGCCTCGCGGTCTCGCACCACCTGCTCCACCTTGGCCCTCAGGCTGGTTTCCAGGGCCGCCTCGGAGCCCAGGGTGCTGGCCACTGCCTCCCAGAGTCGATGGGCGATGGTCTCGTACTTCAGAGTCTTGGGAACACGACACTGGAAGAGGTGGGGATGGGCCCGCATGCCATGACACGTAAGGCGCGCCCCTCTATTGGCGTCCCGGGTGATCCGGAAGCCGTAGCCGCACTCCTGGCACACCAGGAGCTCACGGGTGAGGTAGACGTTCTGGGTGTTCCTGGGACTCAGACGCTTGTTGACTTTGCGGCGAGCTCTGGCCCTCTCCGCCGTCTCCTGGGAGATGATGGTCGGCACGGTGACCGGAATCCAGAGAGCCCGGTCTTTCATTCCCCGCTGCCTCCCTCGCCACTCCCGGTTGTAGTAGGCCTGCCCGGCATAGGTCTCTGCCCCATCGACCAGCTTCGATACCGTGGCCTCCTGCCATCCCAAACGAGACCTGGTCCGAGTGGGCACTCCCTCCTGAATCAATCTCCGGGCAATCTTCTCCGGCGATATGCCGTCGATATACCACTGGAAGATGCGCCGTACCCACTCGGCCTCCTCTTTAAAGATCTGCCACCGCCGAGAGGGCTTGTCGTACCGGTACCCATACGGTGCCCGCCACGGATGGTTGCCAGCCTTAATGCTGCCCTCACGGCCCATCTGGGAGCGCTCGACGAAATTCTCCAGCTCCAGGCGGCCGACCACTGCTCGCACCTCGAAGGTGGTACGGTCGAACACCTCGGCCACCGTCTCTACCGAGACGCGGGTGTGCTCCAGGGACTCCATCAGAGCGGCACAGGGGTAGATTCCACGAGCCAGCCGGTCTGCCTTCCAACTGACGATCACGTCGAAGGCCCCCTCCCCGGCATCCCTGAGCATCCGCTGGAACTCGGGGCGCTTCTTGGTAGCCCCCGAGGCCACATCTCTATAGACCGTCCCCACCTCGTAGCCCTTTCCCTCGCAGTACCGCTCACACCGCTCCTGCTGCTCCTTGAGGCTGACCTTGTCCTCTAGCGCCTGATCCTGGGTGCTGACCCTTATGTAGACCGCAGCCTTTGTCATGGTTTTCCTCCCGGCAAGATCTTTCGTCTCCATCATAGCCGCTGGCTACCGGTCACGCCACCACCACCTCCACATCTGCACCCCAGTGGCCTGCTCCCTGTTGCGCCGTCCTTCTCTGGCTCCATGACGGTCATTACCTGTGTGTGAAGGTGTCCTGCTGCGGAGGATCATCCCGTTGGAGAAGGTCGTAAACGGCCTGCCAGACCTGTTCCGGCGGTTGATCACCGGTTGATAGGGCACTGTCCCCCTGGCGGTCGGCGAACCGTCGGATGATCCCAGGACGCCCCCACCTCTCCAGGAGGGCCAGCTTCCGCTGCAGCTCTTCCAGCTCCGTGAGGTGCGCCTCGGTCCAGGCCTGGGCCGCTTCCCGTGCCTCCTTGCTGGACAGGAAGTTGGGGAGGTTTGGACGCTCCCTCGCTAGACGTCGGAGCCTCCCGGGATCGCCCACGCCCAGCTGCCCTGCCATGTTCAACAGCCCTTCGGCACCCACCTGGGTCAATAAGGGTTCCACCTTATCCATGTAGGTCGCGGTGCTTACCAGTCCAAGGGCCTTGTTCATTCCCTGGAATGTACCGTTCAACCATCGGGTATCCATATCCTCGCTCACGATCCCCTCCTTTACTCAGATTAGGGGGTTGACCATCCCTTGTTCGTCTCACCCTGCCCTGGTCGCGTCGCTCTGTGCACTGCAGTAGAGGCGAGAGCCGCGGGAGCCCAGGACCGATTGACCATTTGTCCGGGGTCTGGCATCACTATCTGCCTCCAGTGGCCTTCTCGTCCGTACCTCCGGAGGCCTCCGCCATCTGCAGTGAAACGCCGTAGTGAGCATAGATCCGCTCCACCGCTTCCTGGAACGCCCCGTTGAGCTTCAACACAACCTGCAGACGCTGAACCAGACGTCCCAGCTCGGCAAAGGCTTCGGGCTGCTGGGTAGCGCCACTCTCCAATCGGTTGACAAGGTCTTCCGCTGATGCCCAGGTCTCGATGAGGGTCTTCATAAAGGCGTAGGGGCTCATGCCCAGGCGGCGGGCAATGCCCTCAAACAACTCATAGTCCCGTGCATCGACCTTGAAGGCCACTTGTTTATCTCCGGCTGGCACCTATCACCTCCCCTTGCACTACCAAGGTATACTACCACGATACCACTAGGATGGCAATAGTCACTCTACCAAACACACCATCTATCTATGTGCCTGGACTGGTGCCCTCTAGGTAGGTCGAAGCATACCCTTCCTATAGGGCAGGCTGGGGAGGGGGAGACCCCCAGGGTTATGGATACCGGTTTGGTGTGAATGGGTACCCACGGGGGGCGGATCGCCGAGGAGGCTTCTGGGTGGTCGGGAGGAATGTTGCGATACGAAGGCCTCCCAGCACATAAGGGGCTTTGACAAGGGTCATGGGCTGTCCGACAGGGAGGCGAGTGCTATTGCTGTGAGGGACACCCTGCCAGATATAACCTAGTCGATCCGATTTGGTGTACTTAAGAGGACACTATCCTTCACCTGAGAAACGACTCTGGTTTTCCCTATACACTACTCTTCCCAGCCCCCACCTTGCCCATTGAACGGGACCGCAGAGTCGTGAGTTAGGGTAGTAATGCCTGTTCTGAGGCGATCCAACGCCATCCACGGGTTTGCAGCCAATAGCATGGAGCACCAGTCCGCCTGAATCGCCTCACGATCTTCCATCCTCGGCCATCACCATCTTCAACAACGGTGCCGAGAGCAAGCCTGAACTCCTCGCGCTTGGGTACATCTGGCAAGCCGTATTCCTCAGATACACGTAGGGCAGCCTCTCTGTACCCGAAGTCGTATCTGAGGAGTTCAAGCTTGCCGGCATGCTCTAGCCCATTCGCTAGACGCACCCAGAACGCTCTAGAATGGCCTTCTCTCCGCTCAGCCTGGGCATGTGCCAACTCGTGGGCCACAACGTACCAAAGGTGATCATCGTCACCCCTCAACTCGCCACGCCCTATGCGTATACGACGGGTCATCTGGTTCCAGTCGCCGCCTCTACCGCGACGAACATTCACAGGGGGCACAAAGTCAAAGCCGCAGGATGAGGCGACTTCTTGTGCGAGCCGATTCACGCACCCTGATTCCTCGATTCCCGTGGAATGCCGTGTTCTGCTCATGGCCTTGAGTGTTTCGATGTCAAGGATGCTGTCACGGTCGGACAATCTTGCCTCATGGGTTGTACCACGGTTGTGGATGCTCGTCACAAGGACCAGTGCCTCAGTCGGTTTTCCTGACTCCATCCACACCCCGTTTCGGCAACAGCCCGTGCTGACAGTCTACTAATACGGGGAATGACGGCTAAGTGTCGGGTTAACCGAACTTCTTCCTCAGCAGGTCGATGTTTCTGAGAAGGTCCTGGGCAAGGGTGTGACCAGGGTCGATTCCGAGGGCTTCCTTTCCGTACTCCCTGGCCTTGTCCAAGTTGCCCATAGTCAGAAATGCAGCAGCTAGGTCTGTAAGGATATCGGCGTTGTCTGGTGCCAGCTCCGCAGCTCGATGCAGTTGAGCCAACCCTTCTGGTTTGTCCCTACCATTGAAGGTAGCCCATCCCAATGCCCGCACATACTCACCTTCGGTCGGTTCAAGTTCTACCGCAGCCTCCAATTCCGAAATGGCCGCTTCCCACTCTTCCATCTTCGAGTAGGTGAAACCAAGCAGATAATGGTAATGCGGTTTTTCAGGAGCATACCCAATAGCTCCCACAAGGTGTTTCCGGGCCAGAGCAAGCTCTTGAATCGTCAGAAAAAGATCACCAAGATAGGCGTTGGCATACTCAACAGCAACGTCATCGTCGTGGTATCGAATGAGAATATAGCGGTACGTCTCAATAGCCCGATCATAGTCACCCGTGTCAATATGCCCTCTTGCTTCGTCCCATATTGTGAGCAGTTCTGGTCTATCGTCCATGTCCACAATGCCTTGCGATGAGGCCCTACGTCCCAGTTTCGATAATACTACATCCCAAGGTTGCAGTGAACCACATTAATCGAGTTGACCTGCCTCTCTTTCTCTCGGTCCAGAGCATAACCTTACTCCTGGGCCGGTTTCCGGGGGGAGGGCAACAGATCTTGGTCTATGAGCCCGAAACCTGGCTCAGCAGATGGGGGTGAAGGCGGACAACGAGGGCTGACATAGAAACCGCACCAAACAGAGCACGGATGCCGATTCTGCGATTACAAACCAACAGCAAGTTGGAAATGCAAGACACTCTCACAATCGCTACAATACAGCCATGCTGGAGATGTTTGTTATGCACGCGGACCTGGATGCTTTCTACGCCTCCGTAGAGCAGTTGGACAACCCCGCGCTGAGGGGCAAGCCAGTGTTAGTAGGAGGAAACCCACAAGGGCGAGGTGTAGTCGCATCCTGTTCCTACGAGGCTCGCAAGTTCGGGGTGCGCTCTGCCATGTCGATGGCGCAGGCCGTGCGGTTATGCCCCGAAGGTATCACGGTCCATCCCCGTTTCCATCGCTACCAGGAGAAGTCCAAAGAGGTCATGTCCATCTTTCGCGAGATCACTCCCCAGGTAGAGCCGATCTCTCTGGACGAAGCCTTCGTAGACATCACTCACTTGGTGGGGAAAGGCATTCCCACAACAGCAGTGGGAGGAAATCTCAAGGAACGAGTGCTGGTAGAGACCGGCCTTGTCATATCCGTGGGTATTGCCACTTCCAAATCAGTAGCCAAGATTGCATCAGACCTGAGCAAACCCGACGGCCTGCTGGTGGTAGAACCCGGACATGAACGAACCTTCCTTGCTCCTCTACCAGTGAAGCACCTGTGGGGCGTTGGCCCTAAGACTGAAGACCGATTGCGTCACGAAGGCATCCTCACGCTTGGCGATCTGGCCGGTCAAAGTGTGAAATGGGCCGAGGAGCGATTCGGAAAACGAGGCGAGACACTACTGGCTCTGAGTCGGGGTGAAGACGCCAGGCCAGTCATCACAGAGCACGAAGCCAAGTCCCTCAGTGCCGAGGTCACTTTTGAGAAAGACCTCTCTGATCCAATGGCCATCACCCTACAACTTTCCATGCTGTGCTTGAAGGTAGCCATGCGTCTCTCTAAGGAGGGACTCAGGGGTCGGACGGTGACAGTGAAGCTCAGGCTGGAGGATTTCACTACGCTCACGCGCTCGACCTCCTTGCTAGTTCCCACTTCGCATATCTTTGATATTCAGCGGACTGCGCAGCAACTCCTTAGCAAGGAGTTGCGACCTGGGCGGAGGTTCCGCTTGTTGGGCGTCGGTGTATCCAACTTTGCAGAAGTGGGGCAGCTATCACTACTGGAGCCTGGGCTATCGCGCTAGGCATCGCCAGGGTGACTGAATGTAGCTTGATACACTCATCGGGGGCAGATCACTTATGGACAGGGTGATGGGAATCTCTCAGGGATGATCCACGAGACACATTGGGAACGCCTGGCCTCTCTTATGCCAGATGAGGTGTGCCGCCGCACAGGTGCGCGATACGACCTGGCGAGGGGATGCTATACCCTGCCATTGCTGGATCGTCACGTGCGGGTTGACCCCAGGGAGCATACCGTGCAGTGGTGCAACGAGGCTCCCCAGACTGGCGGCGAGCCTGGGTATAACGTTGTCCTTCTCGTCACGGTGTACCTCATCGAGGGCAAAGAAACGCCCCCTGCTGGCGAGTGGGTCACTGACGAGTCTCTACCAACGGGGGCCTTCTTCTTTCGAGGATTCCATACCATACCTACGGCAGAGGTGGTGGCCAGGTTCGGCCACGACCGGGACATGTTCTTCAGAGCCGGGAGCAAACTGGGAGGCAAGCCGGTGAATTGGGGCGACGCCTGCATCGAGGTTCAGGTTCTACCGCGGATCGCCGTCCGATTGGTGCTCTGGCTGGGCGACGAGGAGTTCCCGTCCCGGCTCACCATGCTCTTCGACCGCCGGGTGGACGAGCACCTGCCCCTTGATACTCTCCTAAGCATGGCGCGACATGTCACGTCGGCCCTGGTGCGCGCTTCTGAACCACTAGGGTGAAACCGAGGTGGACCCCAAGAGTCGGACAGGTAGTTAAGATCGTGTCCTCTAACATGAGTCACCTTCCCCGCATGGAGAGATTCTTCCCACGACCGAAGAGCACGACGAGAGGGCTTGGTATCTGAGCTATCTGAAGGTGGATACCCTTGTCACATTACCATTCAACGGCGCAACATTGAGGGGTGCTCGTGTTGCCCCTCACTCAGGGCCAGGGCCACGCGGGTGGTCCTTGCGCCGTGGAACTTTTTCTGCGCCTGATACGTCTTGATGTTATCAGGTTCCTAAGGAGGTAGCCATGCGTCCTCTATTGATAGCTGGCCTGTCTGCACTGATCTTCCTCACCCTGGTTGTTGTACCTACCCTCAACCGCGAAGTAGTCCTCAGCCCATCCGTGGATGGGTACGTGGTGCTGGCGCCAAAGGTGTTCCACCAGGGCCAGATGGAATCCGTGTCCTTCTCGATATTCAGCGGGCAGCAGTCTGCCACGGATACGGTCGTCTTGAGACTCGTGGACAAGACAGGCAAGGAGGTGTCGCGGGCTTCGGGCAAGATCGTCGGTTCCGGCTCCATCGCCATTGGCGTGCCTGAGATGGCTGAAAGCGAATACACTCTTGTTGTAAAAGGCTCAACCTTCCAGGACACAGCTATGGTCAAAGTGGAGGATGGAAGCCTGGTATTCGCTGAGACGGACAAGCCCATCTACAAGCCAGGCCAGACGGTGCATATCCGAGTGCTCTCTCTGGATGCCGAGCTGAAGCCGCTGGTCCGCTCTGTGGTCTTGGAGGTCCAGGATGCCAAAGGGTTGAAGGTCTTCCGTAAAGAGACTGACACCGATGAATACGGCATGGCCACGCTGGAGCTTCCCCTCTCTACCGAGCCTAACCTGGGCGTCTGGAAGGTGACCGCCAGGAGCGGCAAGAGCCTGGTGCAAATAGACGTCCGTGTAGAGGAATACGTACTGCCCAAGTACGAGGTGAAGGTCGAGTTGCCCAAGGAGTGGTTCCTTGTGAGCGAGCCGGTCAAGGGGCAGGTCTCTGCCGAGTATACCTTCGGTAAACCTGTATCTGGCGAGGTGGAGGTAGTCGCCTCTAAGTACGTGGGTGCGTGGGAGACGTTCGCTATTGTCACCAAGGAGTTGGATGGCTCGGCGACCTTCGAGATCCCATCCGTAGGATATGTGGCTGGCGTCCCTGGTGCCCGTGGCATGGGCAACGTACAACTCGAAGTGACGGTGCGGGAGCACTCCACCGGTTACGAGGAGAAGACCTCCCGTCTGCTCACCATCTCCGCCGCGAGGGAGACGCTGCAGCTTATCCCTGAGTCTTCATCCTTCAAGCCAGGCCTGCCGCTCAATCTACTGCTGGTGGCAGAAACCCCCGACAACAAGCCCCTGGACCTGATGGCTGACGTACGTGTCATCTACTGGAACAAGCAGTTCAAGGAGCTTCGCACTGATCACCAAGAGCTGAAGGTGGAGAAGGGGAAGACGCTTTTCACCGTCACGCCGCCAGGTGACGCCGTATCCCTTCGGACCGACGCATTTGTGTTGCAGGCGTCATCTCAGACGCCGCCAGCACAAACTAGCCTTAGCCTCTCCGCGGGGCACTCGCCCTCAGGCAACTTCATCCACGTTGAGCAGGCGGTGCCGGGACCCTGGAAGGTGGGCGACCAGGCGCGATTCCGCGTCCACTCCACCTCTCGAGCTGTCAACTTCTACTACGAGGTAGTGGCGCGAGGCAAGGTTGTTTTCAGCGGCAACTCATCCTCCAGCGAGTTCTCGTTAACCATCACGCCACTCATGGCGCCTTCAGCGCGGCTACTGGTATACCAGGTACTGCCCAATAGCGAGGTGGCCGCTGACTACATCCCCTTCTCCGCAGAGGGTGACTACCCCCATAAGCTGAGTGCGGAGTTCGGCGCCGAGCAGGTCGCTCCAGGGGACAACGTCATGGTAAACGTGCAGTCGGAGGGCCAGGCCAGGGTTGGATTGGTGGCAGTGGATCGCTCTGTGTTCATCCTGGCTGAGAATCGTCTGAACCTCCAGCAGGTCTTCGATGAGTTGGAACGGCTGTACATGTCACCCCAAGTGGAGCTGCATGAGGCAACGTGGTACGAACCGGTTGTCACCAAGGGGGCGGCAGAGGTCATTGGGGAGACTGGCCTGCTTGTAATAACCAACAAGCAGGTACCCCAGGGCGAGAAGCTGGAACAGGAGCAGTGGAGACTATTCGGAGCACTCGGAGCCGAGGGGGCCATAGGCCTGAAAGGAGCTGCCGGAGCACCTTCCACTGTGCCCGACAATGGTAGCGACCTGGCAGAGGTGAAGCGCGTTCGCCAGCTCTTCCCCGAGACCTGGATATGGACAGACGTGGCCACTGACGCAAACGGCAAGGCATCGCTCAGCTTCCAGGTCCCAGACAGCATCACCACCTGGATGTTGCGGGCGGTGGGCATGTCCAAGACAAAGGGCCTTGGCATCTCAGAGGACCAAATCAGGGTCTTCCAACCCTTCTTCCTTAGCGTGGACCTGCCCTACTCTGTGGTTCGCTCTGAGGAGTTCCCCGTCAAGGTGTCGCTGTACAACTACCTGGAGGATGCGCAGGAGATACGCGTTGACCTGGAGCCAGCACCATGGTTCGACCTGCTGGACACGGCCTTAAAGACGGTGACGGTGCCCGGAAATGACATCGGCGTCGTGGAGTTTCGCATACGGCCGACGGGGTTGGGAATCCGTCAGTTGAAGGTAACCGCCAGGAGCCGCGAGGCGGCCGACGCAGTCATCAAGGACATCATCGTCGAGCCGGAGGGTGTGCAGCGTGAGCTGGTTGAAAACCTGGTCCTTTCCGCTGGCTCCTCTCGCGAAGTTGAAATCGCTCTCCCTGCCGGAATCGTGGAAGGATCCGGGCGCGTGTACGTCGCTCTCACGGGGAGCTACTTGAGCCAGACCATCCAGGGTCTGGAGGGACTCCTCCGAATGCCCTTTGGTTGCGGAGAGCAGAACATGATACTCTTTGCCCCCAACACTTTTATCCTGAAGTACCTATCAGCTACCGGCCAGGTGAAACCCGAGATAATGGCCAAGGCCGAGAAGATGATGGTGACGGGCTATCAGCGCGAGCTCACCTACCGGCGCTCCGATGGCAGCTTCTCCGCCTTCGGCGATCAGGACAAGGAAGGCAGCCTCTGGCTTACTGCCTTTGTCCTGAAGACCTTCGCCCAAGCCAGGGGCTTGATATATGTGGACGACGATGTGCTGCGGGAGGCCGCTGCGTGGATAGCGACCCACCAGAGCAACAATGGCTCCTTTGAGACGGTGGGTTTCGTCCACCACCAGGAGCTGCTGGGTGGGTTGCAGGGCAGAACCGCCCTCACCGCCTATGTGGCCGTGGCCCTCAAGGAGGCGGGCGAGACGGCAGCGTTTCAGCGTGCCGTCCAGTACCTGGAGCGCACGTTGAACACAACGGAGGATGCCTATGGCCTGGCGCTGACGACCTACGCCCTGGAGCTTGCGAAAAGCCCCCGGCGTGACGACGCCTACGATAGGCTCATGGCCCTGGCCAAGGAGGACGAACAGGGCCTTCACTGGGGAGATGAGCCGAGGATTCTGGAGTCGGACGCGTCCAGGAAGATGGCCCCACCGGAGTTGGGAATTTACCCGCCGCAGAACCAGAGCGCAACCATTGAGACGACTGGTTATGCCACCCTGGCACTCCTTGAGCACGGTGACAAGTTCAATGCCTCTCGTGCAGCCAAGTGGCTGGTATCCAACCGGAACGCCCTGGGCGGCTTCGGCTCCACCCAGGACACCGTGGCGGCGCTGCAGGCGCTCACCCAGTATGCCAGCGCAGCGCAGGCCGACGTGGACGCGAGGGTCACGCTGAAGGCCGGCGACTGGCAGAAAGAGGTCACCGTCTCCTCCGAGAATCTCGACGTGGTGCAGGTGGTAGAGGTCCCGGCAGGTCAGATGCTGGCGGTGTCGGTGGAGGGTAGGGGAGAGGTGGTGGCCCAGGCCGTTCGCCGCTTCAACCTGCCCGATGTCGAATCCACGCTGAAGCCCGCCTTCGACATCGCCGTGGACTACGATACCACGCAGGTCTCCGTGAACGATCTGGTGACCCTCTCGGTTCGTGTGACCTTCCAGACACCCGAGCAGGTGGAGGCGGGCATGGTGGTGCTGGACATAGCAGTGCCGACCGGCTTCGTGCCGGAGGGGGACACCCTGGTGGCAGTGGCCAGCGCGCAGCCCAAGATCAAGCGATACGACGTGGCCGGGCGAAAGGTCATCTTCTATATCGAGGGCATGTCCTCCGGAGAGTCGGTGTCATTCCAGTTCAAGGCCCGAGCCCTGTACCCTGTGAAGGCGCAGGGAGTGGCATCCCAGGCCTACTCGTACTACAAGCCGGAGCTGAGCGGGGAAAGCCTTGGGCCCGCGGTTTCGGTTGACGAGAGACCGTAGTCGAACATCTCCGAAAGTGAGGTGGGATGGGAAAAACGGACGCCAAAGACTGACACGATCAAGCTGAATGTACCAATACGGTGTGTTGTATGGTGAACCCACCCAAAAGACATCAGGGCAGCCGTCAATTGTCCAAGAGGACCTCTCGCTCAACAGGCCAAGATGAGGTTCGAATCCCCTTATGCTGCCCGGCCCGGATAGAATCAAGAACTTTCGAGATCAGCATTCATGTACCAGTATAGCGCGAACCGGCGGGGGCGTTCTACCCTGAGTCTAAACGTATAGGACTGCCCGGCCCAAGGTGGCCCTCGATGTAGGTTATATGGCACTGGTTCGAATCCCCTATGGTGGAGCAACGGGAACAATACGCAGAACTCAGCCCACCTTTAAGCTGAGGCTTCAGCTAGCAGTCTAGGCCAGGTCTGGTTCGAATTCAATGGGGTGAGGCGCCGTGGACGGTACTTGAACTTCTTGAGGCCTGATCCGGCGCCCAGGCCGAGGAAGCTGTTGGCTAACAGTTCGTGACTATGGGGAATTCCCTCTATCTGCTCCTATGACGTCGTTGGACGACTCCTCTACGTCGCTTCCTTCTTGCCTCGGAATGCATTTAGAGGTTTCCTGTTTGGGTGCTCCGGACTATAATGCCTGCAGTATCCTTCGCCGAATAGACACGGAATTCCTATAGGAAAGCAGGCAGCAGGCGTCATGCTTTCACCTACGATGCAGCGTCTCCTATTGAGGCTGGCCTTGCTGGGGCTAGTCATCTCCGCCTCAGCAGGACCGGGCCTGGTAAGCGCTTTACCACTATCCGCTACCGTTCAACCAGTTATCTCCCAAGACACGACATGGACGCTGGCGGACAGCCCTGTAGTCATCACTGGAACAGTGCTCGTAAGCGCTGATGCAACGTTGAGGGTGGAGGCTGGGGTGGAGGTGCGGTTTGATGCGGGGCAGACGCTGCAGGTGAATGGGACCCTGATCGCACGGGGCACGGCGACAGGCCCGGTGGTCTTCACCTCAAGCGCCGCCTCACCGGCAGCGGGTGATTGGGGGCAT
>JACQTZ010000019.1 GCA_016210515.1 Chloroflexota bacterium | reverse complement strand
GGCTCTCACTGCTTGCATGCGGAAGTTCCTCACTATTCTCAACGCCATGCTCAAACATCGCACACCCTGGCAAGCAAATCATGCTATTACCTCTTGACAATCAAGACAGTTGCTGAGCCCTTCGCCTCAGCTCATAATTAACTTCGCGAAGGGATTGGTGGGGTGGGGAATAACCCCCTCCCTAGATTCTTCGTCCCGATTGCATCGGGACTCAGAATGACATTTCAGCGGCGGTGACAGCTTTGGAACCGGTTCGGGGACAGACTTTTGAAAGACCCTTGCAGTGAAGTAGCCACGGTTTGAGAGCGGGAAGGGACTGTGATAGTATAGGGAGAGATTGAGGCCGCAAGGTGGAGAGAATAGGCGCAGTAAGGGAATGGGTACCGGTTATACGGGACCTAGCCATAATCCTCTTCAGTCTCGTGGCTACCTTTTTGGGGGTGTTGCTGTATCGCAAGGTGGCATCCACCCTGGACTCCGCAAAAGCGACCATGAAGAACGCCCAGGAAATGACCTCTCAACTGTCGGAGAAGGTAGTAAAGCCTGTGGTCGACGCCGTCTCCCTTGTGCGTGAACCCTGGCGGGTTGTGAAATTCATTTCGAGGTTTCTACGAGGGAAAGGAGAGCGAAAGGATGTCGAGTAGCAACAAGAGGAAGCCGTGGCTTCTCTCCGGGCTGGTTTTGGGAGGCATCATCGGTGCTCTGGCGGGGCTTTTCCTGGCTTCCAGAACGGGGCCTGGTAAGACGCGTCGCGGAGGCAATGGCTCCCCAGGTCCCTCCTCAGGCATGCGGCGGTAGCAGCAGACTAGTGCTTGGTCTCGTAAATTCACGTGCGCAAGACCCGCCCCAACTCCCCCCGCTCACCCTGAGCTTGTCGAAGGGCGTGAGTGGGCCCTTGGACGGCCCTCCGCTCATGTGGTTCGACAGATCCGACTTCATCGGACTCCGTATGGAACGGAGTGGAGTCGGAGTTCACCATGAGCGGACAGTTGAAGGAGGACGGGGGAGACCACCCCACTAGATTGCCACGGGCGAGGACGCCCTCGCAATGAGGAGTGGGAATGGTTCGGCAAGCTCACCCCGAACGGTTGATTGTAACGGCCTTCCTCGCGAGTAGGTGCTGGCCCCTACGGGCCGGCGTAGCGGGGATAGGAGCCAAAGACCTTCATCATGGAGACCTCGGCCTGCACGCCACGGAGGGCCTCCTGCACGGAGGCGTCCTGCCGGTGTCCCTCCAGGTCCACCAGGAAGACGTAGCGCCCCAGGCTCTCTTTGTTGGGACGAGACTCCACCTTGGCCAGGTTGATGTTCCTGGTCGCGAAATGTCCCAGCACCGAGTAGAGTATGCCGGCGCGGTCATCGTCGAAGGAGAAGCACAGGGAGGTCTTGTCTCGCCCGGTGGGAGGGTGGTCGTGTTTGGCCAGGACCACAAACCGGGTGTAGTTGGCGGGGTTGTCCTGAATGCCCTGGGCCAGAATCTCCGCTCCGTAAAGCTCCGCCGCTCTCCTGGGAGCGATGGCCGCGGCCGGAGTCTGGCTCTGAATCATGTCCGTCACCGCGGCCGCGGTGCTCAGCGAGGCCACAGCCTGGGCCCTGGGAAAACATCTTTCGGTGAAGCGCCGGCACTGTCCCAGGGCCTGGGGATGGGAGTAGATTACCCTTATCTCCTGGGCCGAACTCCCCGCCTTGACCAGCAGGCAGTGCTCTATGGGAATAACCACCTCCTGGCAGATGGACAGGCTGGAGTCGTGGATCAGTAGGTCCAGGGTATCGTTGACCGAACCCTCCAGGCTGTTTTCGATGGGTACTACGCCCTCCTCTGCCATTCCCGACTCTACCGAGGCCGCTACGGCAGCGATAGAGGCAAAAGGTATGAGTTGGGCCTGGGGGTCGTAACGTAGAGACGCCGCCTCGGTGAAGGTACCGGCTGGGCCAAGATAGGCTATCCGTTTCGCCATAACGCTACGCCATCCCTGTCAGGGTCTCTCGCAAGGCTTCTTCAGCCTCGGCGGTGGTTATAAGCACTACCTCATCCCCGGAACCCAGAATGGCCTCGGTGTCGGGCACCAGGAGTGTACCATCCTTTTTCACTATGAAGGAGACCAGGCTATTGCCAGGCATGGGCACATTGCCCAACACTTGACCCACTACCGTCGCGCCCGGGGGAATGCGGATACCCACCACCTCCCGGTTGGAGCCCCTGATGGACATAAGGTGAACCAGGGGGTACGGCGAAAGCTCCTCCTCTATGTGAGACAGGATGAGGTTCGTGTTGCTCACACAGACATCAACCCCCAGCTCCATGAACAGTTTCTCATTACTTGGATTGTTGATGCGCGAGATGGTCCTGGGCACTTTGAACCGGTGTTTGGCTATCTGACAAGCCACCAGATTGTCCTCGTCACTCCCAGTGGTTGCGATGAACACATCGGCCCGGGAGGTGCCCGCCTCCTTCAATACTGCTTCCTCGCAGCCATTCCCCACAACCGCCACGCTTCCCAACTCCTCTCTAATAGCCTCACATTTTGGAGAGGAACGCTCTACAATGAAGACCTCGTGCTCGCTTTTCAGGAGGGCTTTGGCCAGGTGGTATCCCACTTGACCTGCTCCCACCACGATAATATACATGAGCTTCTAGCCAAGCACTGCTTTCAGTATGAGGTCGGAGACCAGCCGTGTTGAACTCACCGCATTCAGACCCAGCTCCGTGTAGACCTGGTGGCAGGCTGGGTCGTCTATGCGACAGATCACCCTGGGAACTCGGAACACGTGTTTGGCCATCTGCGCGGCCAGGATGTTGGCAGTATCCTCGGTTGAGACGGCCACGAAGGCATCTGTGCTCTCGATGCCCCCTTCTCTCAGGTCTTCTTCCTGAGTACCATCCCCTACTATGGCCTCCTGTTGAAGCTCTTCTGGCAAGCGGCGCAAACTTTCGGCATTGGCATCCAGGACAACCACCCGGTGTCCCTCTTGCCACAGAGATGTAGCCACCATGGCTCCCACTCTGCCACAGCCCATTACCAGGACTCTCATGGCTTGCCTTTAGCCGTGGGCCAGACCGTTGCTGGCACTGGCGGTCATGGCTTCCCTGCACAGGATCACCTGACAGGGAGCATTCTTGAGGATGTATGGGATGGTATCTCCCAGGGTAAAGGAGCCAAAGCGTTTCTTATAGGGCATGGGCATCACTATGAGATCCACGCCTTTCCCCATCGCCTCCTGGACCACGGCGGGCCCCACGTCCCTGGCCTGAAGCATCGTTGCCTCCACAGGGCACTTCTCTTCCTTCCCAAGCTGCTCCAGGTGACGCAGCACCCTTTCCGCTTTGGATGTTTCCTGGGATATCTCCGCGTCCAGAGGTAGCTCTCGCTTGACCTCAATTACGTACAGCGCCTCTACCTTTGCCTTGCTGACCTTGGCTATTTCGCTGGCCAAGCGAAGCGCTTCATCGTCGCCGCCGTTGCCCTGTACTGGCACAAGGATTCTTTTTGCAAGCATTACCTAAACGGCTCCAAGATGCCCCCCATTAAAGACAACTCCATACCAGTGCCAGATTATAAGGCGTGATTCCTCATACATCAAGATATATCAAGCGCGCCGAGTCCACACATAGGCGCACGATTTGCATGTACCTGTTTGGTCTGTGCATTCTTACAGAGCAATGCATAGCGGTCGAAAGGTTTCCATCGGTCAGCCTGGACTGGTGGGTGTCATTCCGAATGCAGCGAAGCGAAGTGAGGAATCTAGGGCGTCCCATCCTTGCTAAAGGAGTAGGTCTAAGGCTTAGCTCTTAGATTCTTCGTCGCTGCACTCCTCAGAATGACAGGGCATATGTCTAGCTCACCGTACAAGGCTCTGTAAGCCGGCCATCACAGGGTTCTTTCTGGAGTCCATTCCACAGCTGACGGGTACAGTTTCTCCATCTGATCGTCCCGACCCGCCACCACCAGGATATCCCCCTTGCGGAGCTTGTCATCCTCATGGGGGGTCAATATCACCTCTCTGCCTCGCCTTATTGCGATGACCGCCACCCCATACTTGTCCCTGGCGCCACCCAGGCCCGCCTCCTTGAGGCTCAGGTCGACAAAAGAGTCGGGCAACCTTATCTTGCTTATGCCGTATTCAGGCGTCAGGTCCATGTACTCCAGGACGTCTGGATTGAACAGGCTGTGGGCCAGGAACTCCCCCATCTCCTGCTCGGGGTAGATTACCTTGTGCACGCCAATCCTCTGGAGGGTGTTGCCATGCAGGGGGTCTTTGGCACGCGCCACGATGAGCGGCACACCCAGAGTACCCAGGAGGACCGAGACCATCAGACTGGCCTGCATATCTGAGCCTACCGCGACAACTGCTGCATCGAAGTTAGGCGCGCCAAGCTCCCTCAGGGTCGCTTCGTTGGTGGCGTCTCCCTGAACGCTGTAGGTTATCTGGCCCAGGTTAGCCTGCACCACCTTCTCATCCCTATCGATACCCAGCACATCGTATCCCAGCTGGTAAAGGGTGTGCGCGACGCTGGACCCAAACCTACCCAGACCTACTATCATCACAGACTTAGCCATGTTATCTCACCCTATTCTAACTCTTTCTTCGGCGTATCGATAGGTAGCAGTAACCTCTCGCTGGGCCAGGACCAAGGCCAGGGTAAGGGGACCGACCCTTCCCAGGAACATGGTGAGGATTATTATCAGCCTACCCCACTGGGATAGCTCGCCGGTAATCCCCGTGGATAGTCCGACGGTGGCAAAGGCGGACACAGTCTCGAAAAGAATCTGGATAAACGGGAAACCCTCGCTGAGGGTGAGGAAAAAGGCCACGGCCAAGACCATTGTCAACCCCAGCATCAGCACCGCCAGGGCACGATAGACCAGAAGCTGTGATATCTCTCTGCCAAAAGCCGTGACATGGGTCTTCCCACCGAGAGAAGATAGAACCGCAATCATCAGCACGGCAAGGGTGTTCACTTTGATGCCTCCGGCAGTGGAAGCGGAAGCCCCTCCGATGAACATCAACCAGGTGACGAAGAAGCTGCTGTGCTGTTCCAAGTCTCCGAAATCCACCGTGCTGAACCCGGCGGTCCTGCTGGAGACAGAAAGGAACAGGGCATTGAGGGTTTTTGCCCCCGTGGACATAGGCCCCAAGGTAGCCGAATTGCCATATTCGGAAACGAAGATGACCCCTGCTCCCAGAAGAAGCAACATGGTGGTCACTGTAATCACCAGCTTGGTGTCCAGGGCATACCGGTTGAACCTGCGATAGCTGCCTATGTCCAGCAGGACACTGTAGCTCAACCCCCCGATTATTATGAGAGCCATCATGGGGATCAAGAGGCCATAGTCTCGCTGGAAAGCGTGCAGGTCCTGGGAGTCCGGGAAGATAACAAACCCCGCGTTGTTGAAGGCAGAAACGGAGTGAAAGGCGGACTGCCAAAGGGCCGTCGTGGGGGGATACTCACCGAGCAACCGCACAAACAGGACGAGGAAACCGACTGCTTGTATGGCTAACACGACGAAGACTACTCGCAAGGTTAGCCTGAGCAAACCACCCAGCTGATTGGTGCCCAGGTTCTCCCTCATGAGCAGGCGGTTAGCCAGGGTGATGCGTTGACCAATGATGATGAGGAGGAAGGTGGCGATGGTCATGATTCCCATGCCTCCGATGAATATTAGAAGCATGATTATGAGCTGACCCCAGAAGCTCCAGTAGGTGGGGGTATCCACCACCACCAGCCCTGTAACGGTAACGGCAGAGGTGGCAGTGAAAAGGGCGTCTGCAAAGGGCGTTATCTGGCTCCGGGTATTGGTGAAGGGCAGGAGCAGCAGCAGGGTCCCCACACCGATGAGGAGTGCAATACTTCCCATCAGCACGTACGGGGAACCGAAGCTTTTGGGAGGGACTCGAGGCGCGGGCACCGGGATGTGCAGCGGCCTGATCTCTTCCTCGCGGGGGTGCCTTACTACCTTATCTCCCGGCCTGGGACGCCACAGTTGTTGCAAACCCCCTACTTCCTGCCCACTATACCTTGAAGAAGTGAATACCAGGGCATCTAAGACATGTGAATAGATGATCTATAAAGGGGTTTAAGACAACCTTCAACGCGATGGCACACGAATGCCAGGAAGGAAAGGCCATAGGTGGAAGAGGCCTCGCATGGAGACCCTCGCTGACAACCCCGTGGGTCTGGCGCAAAGTGCCATATGGAAACCGTCGGGAGGATTCTATATCCTCTGGTCTCCCCTGTCAATGAGACAGGGTAAAGCCGCTGGTCTTCTAATTGTGTGCTTCACCCCCTCTCTCACTCTCCCCCATCGAGGGGGAGAGGACTAACCTTCCACCGCAGACGGTGGAATGGACTTCTCTCACCAGTCGCACGGGGGAGAGTTGGAGAGGGGGTGACGGAAAGCTATTTCATTGGAGAGTAGTCTGTGGGCCTGAGAATGCGGTTGATGACCCTGGCTACCAGAGGCCCCTCTCGCTCCGTCTCGGCGAAGGCCTGTAGCCGCTGGGTGTCCGCTCTAAAGGCGCTCCAGGCTTTCTCTCTCTGGGCCATGTCATCAAAGGCCAGCATGTACACAAGGGTATTGCTGGTTCCCACGTCTTCGGTCCAGAACCCCACCGGTTTGATGCCGTGTTTGCGGAAGTAGCCCATGGTGATGTTGGCAAACCTCTGGTGGAGTGCCTGGAGCTTCCCTGGCATGGCTTCATAGGTCCGTAGCTCGTAGATCATGTCAACTCCTCCTGTAGCAATCTCATCTCATGGTTCGTCGCATATTTCAAGGGACTCTAGAACTCGTTTCAAGACCCTCACCCCCTTCTCCCCCTCTCTCTCGACACATCGTGGGAGAGGGGGAGAAAGAGAAACCTGGGGGACACCCCCAGCCCCTCGGCGGGGGCTTTGCCCTCTGCACCCTCATGTGATACTCCGATAACCCGACACGATTCTAGTCACATTGCCAACTACAGCAGCCGCTTCCGATCTCTGAGGCCCAGCTTCTCCATGGCCGCCTCGCCAACCTTGCGCCCCCCCGGCGTCCTGAGGACAAACCCCATCTTCAAGAGAAAAGGCTCTACCACGTCCACCAGGGTCTGCACCTCCTCGTTCACGGTGGCGGCCAGGGCGTCTATGCCCACTGGGCCGCCGCCGTAGTTCTGGGCGATGGTATTCAGGTACAGCCGGTCCAGCCGGTCCAGCCCCAGCTCATCCACCCCCTCTCGGGTCAGGGCATCGTCCGCCACGTCTCTGGTGATAGAGCCGCCGCTCTTCACCTGGGCATAGTCCCTCACTCGCCGCAGCAGCCGATTGGCGACCCTGGGAGTCCCCCTGGACCTGCTGGCAATCTGCCTGGCTCCCTCCTGGTCTATGTTCACCTTAAGGATTTCAGAGGAACGCTTCACCACCTCCATCAGCTCCTCCGTGGAGTAGAAGTCCAGGTGATAAATCATCCCAAAGCGGTCACGCAGTGGGGGCGTGAGAAGCCCTGCCCGGGTGGTCGCTCCAATGAGGGTGAATCGCTTGAGCTGAAAGGGGAGGGTCCTGGCATACGGCCCCTTGCCGGTGACGAAGTCCACCTGGAAGTCCTCCATGGCGGAGTACAGGTACTCCTCAACGGTGTGGGGCAGGCGGTGGATCTCATCTATGAACAGCACCTGCCCCTCGTTCAGGTTCGACAGGATGCCCACGATGTCCAGGGGCTTCTCCAGGGCGGGGCCGGAGGTATGGACTATCTCAGCCTCCATCTCCCTGGCGATGATGTGGGCCAGGGTGGTCTTGCCCAGCCCCGGCGGGCCGTGGAAGAGGACGTGCTCCAGAGGCTCCTGGCGCTCCTTGGCGGCGTCTATGGCAATACCCAGGCTCTCTACCACCTGGCGCTGGCCCACGTACTCACCCAGGGTACGGGGACGCAGGCTCCATATGAGCTGCTCTTCACGCGTCTCCTCCACGCCCTGGTCGCTCCCCTTTATGATGCGTTCTCTAGGCATCTACTCACCTGATCCATGTTCCAGGCGGAAGACCTCTCTCAGCAGCTCCTGGGGGTCTCTGACCGATGGGAGGCCCCTGGCCGCCGCCTCCACCTTCTGCCGGGCCTCGGCGCGCCTGTGGCCCAGGTTCACCAGCACACTCACCACCTCCTCCTGAACGTCGGTGCGAACCGGAGCGGCGGGAACGGTGGTGTACCCTTCGTCTCTGAGCAATGCCCACTCTGCGACCTTGCCCTGAAGGGTAGCTACCATCTTGTCCGCGGTCCTCTTCCCTATCCCGGGCATCTGCACCAGCAGGCTCGTGTCCCCGTCCTCTATGGCTCTGGCTATGGTGGAAACGGAGAACACCAGGGCACGGGCGGCGGTGTTTACCCCCACGCCCTCCACCTGTATAAGCTTCTCGAAGAAGGTCCGCTCGAACTCTTTCCTGAAGCCTACCAGCACGGGACGGGGCTGCCTTTCCGACGCATGGAAGTATATCTCCATCTCCACCGCATCACCCTCACCCTTCTCCTCTTCCTCAAGGGAGCGCATGACGAAGTACGGGAGAAGCACCTCGTAGCCAACGCCATTCACGTCCAGGACCACGCGCGCCTCCGCCTTGTAGATACGCCTGATAGTGCCCTTGAGGTAGTTAATCACCGTTTACCTCGCCACCATGGGGGAGTTCAACTCGCCTTGAGCCCCTGCAAGGTCATTTCCGCCGTCCTGGCCATTTGCCAGTGGCACAGAGCCAGGGCCAGGGCATCGGCCACATCGTTGGGCTCGGGGAGCTGCGAGAGGCTCAGACGGGTCTGGATGGCCCTTTGCACCTGCGCCTTGCTGGCCCTGCCGCTCCCGACCATGGAGTGCTTCACCTGGGTGGAGGCGTAGTTGAACACTGGTATTACCTTCTGAGCGGCGGCCAGGCACACCAAGCCTCGCGCATGGCCCATGAGCACCGCAGTGGTAGGGTGGGCGTAGTGAGAGTAGAGCTTTTCCAAGGCCAACGCCCTGGGGGTATACTCCGCTATCACCTCTCGAATGCCGTCATAGAGGGTGACCAGTCGCTCCTCCAGCGGCGTCGAGGAAGGGCCGCCCTGGATGATTCCCCCTTCCATCAATCGCGCATTGCTCCCCTGGGCTTCAATGACTCCATACCCCATGCGGAGAAGGCCAGGGTCTACTCCCAGAATAATCACTCGTCCCCTCGTGATAACGGGCTGTCGCGCCCATTCTAGGGTTGTTCCCCAGGGGCGTCAAGGAAGGGGCCCAGCACAAATACTGGTGCGGCTACTTGGACGCTGCTTTTGAGCGAAGCCCGTAGTGCAGAGTAATGGCTTCAGCGTATCAGCCAATCCCAAAAAGCACGGGCAATATGAGATATATAACCAGCCCGTAGATGATGCCGAAAGAAATGAGCATGGTTAAAGGGATGGCTATCTGACGGCGTCTGTATTCCTCTTCAGTGCAGCAGTAACGGCTCCGCCTGAGAGAAAGCCAGGAAGCAAGGCCAACGAAGGCAAGGCCAGCTACTATTCCATAGAATCTAAACCTGCCGAGGCTCACGAATGACGCAGCCAACCCTCCGGTGAGGCCGATGGCTAAAGCCACTGCCGGTAATAGGCAGCATAGAGTACTTATCACTCCTCCGACGGCACCCTGCCCCACAGACGGCAGCGCCTGTCTTAGCCTGGACAGGACGCCTCCGTGGGTTTGCTCCGTGCCCTTTAAGCTTTCCGTCAGTTGCGTGTCGCCAGTTTGATTCATGGTTCAGTCACTTCTGTCATACTCGTCACTTTATCTCCGCGCTTCTCAATAGCCGCGACAATGGCTTCAGGGCTCATCTGGGAAGAGTCATAGACGATAATCACCCTCTGGATTCTTTCCTCGTCGAACTTCACTTCCTTCACTCCAGACACATTCCTGGCACTGGCCTCGATACGGGGCCAACAGCCCGAGCAAGAGATGGTGGGTATCTCCAGAGTGACTTGGCTGAGGAAAGCACCGCTACTGGCCGCTCCGTTTGCCCCACCCGCGCCTGAAAGAGAGCCGCTACAGCCAGGAAGGACTGCAATGACACCGCCAAAGAGCGCCAGGGCAAGCATTGCTCCAGTTAATCTAGCCCAGGAGCTACTCCACACAACAGCTCATCCTAGATATATCTCGATTGAAAGATTGGGCCACGAGCTTAATGGCCTCGCTCATGGTGGGGAAGATGTGGACGGTATCGATGATATCATCGATGGTGAGCTTGAATCTCACGGCCAGAGCGGCCTCGTGGATGAGGTCGGCAGCCATGGGTGCTACCATGTGTACCCCCACGATGACCCGTGTCTCCGGATGAATCACCATCTTCACCAAGCCCCGTGTCTCCTTGATGGCTTTGGCCTTCGGCACCTGGTCAATTCTCACGGTGCGGCAACTGCAAACATGAAAGCGCCGCATGAACTCTTCCTCAGTAAGCCCCACGCTGGCTACCTGGGGGTCGGTGAATACGGCCTTGGGCACCGAATCGTAATCAATTGCTTTCCCTTTGCCCTCCAGGGCATTGCTGGCAGCAATATAGCCCTCCTTGGCCGCCACTGTCTCCAGGAAAGTCTTTCCTACCACATCTCCTGCTGCCCAAATGTGAGATGCGGAGGTGCGCAACTCCTCATTGACCCGAATGAAGCCCCGCGAGTCCATCTCTACGCCCGCTGCTTCGAGGTCCATATCATTGCTGTTGGGAGCCACGCCGGTGGCCAACAGCAACTCCTCCCCCTTAACAGTGATTCGGGGCATCCCCAGCTTGGCTTCAACAACCTTGAGATCCCCTTCCTCCCGGACCTCCTCCACATCTACCCTAGTATGGATTTCAATGCCCTCAATTTCGAGGCAACGCTGAAGTTCATCGGCAACCTCCCGCTCACTGAGGGGGAGGATTTGCCTCTCCCTCTCCAGCACCGTCACCTTGGTGCCGAAGCGAGCATACATCTGGGCAAACTCCAGGCCCACGGGCCCAGCCCCAACGATGATCATAGACTCAGGTAAACGGGACAGACTCAGCGCCTCCCGGTTGGTGATGTAGCGGACCTCGTTGATACCCTTGAAGGGCAAAACGCGGGGCCTGGAACCGGTGGCGATAATGAACTTGTCTGCAGCTAGCCTCTGTCCGTTGACTTCTACTTCTCTAGGAGAGACGAACTTGGCTCTACCCTCTATCACGGGAATTCCCAACCCCTGGGCGACGCGGACGTAGTTGCTCTCCCTGAGGGCACTCACAATGCTGTCCTTCTCGCTTATGGCAGCCTGGAAATCCAGGAGGCCCGGGTGTCCGCATTTCACTGGCTCGGCAGCTTTGAAGCGGATATGCTGCGGGTAGTAGTATTCGCTGCCAATCTCCAGCAGGAGTTTGGAAGGCACGCAACCAACATTGACACACGTGCCCCCCAGCGGCAGCCCACTGTTGATGAGGAGTGCCTTAGCACCAAGTTCTGAGGCACGTGCGGCAGCAGCGAAGCCACCAGCCCCACCACCAATAATCACTAAGTCAAAGCTCTCCAAAGTTATTCCTCCGCATTGGATGAATTCACCTGTGTGCAGGCCCAGATGCGTTCGGCATTCCTGGCTATCATTGACTGGGAGACCTCCAGCAGGCAGCGTACCTCATCATCCGCAATGGTGTAGTAGATGAACTTGGCGTCGCGACGGGTGTTTACGAAGCCACATTGCCTCAGACAAGCCAGATGGTTGGAAACCCGCCCCTGGCTTGACCCTACTACCTCCACCAACTCTCCGACGTTTTTCTCTCCGCCCAGAAGCAGGGCGAGAATCTTCAGGCGGCTGGGGTCACCCAGAGCCCGGAAAAACTTGGTCATGAGCTCCAGCCTCACTCCAACCTTCACCTCTTCGTCGGTCACACGGATAGCCATGGCTTATCCTCTCATATTCGGTTATGAGCATATCTTACACGCTCCGGCCCAGCCTGTCAATAGCAAAAATGGATGAAGAGGTACGAGTACTTTATCGGGGTCAAGAACGAGCTAACAACTGGTTGCAGAACAGGCATCACCCTCAGGGTGAGAATGAGACATCGCGTTTTGCCGTTAGCCTGCCGCAGAGGCCACAGGAAAGAAACCCTGATGGGTTTCACACTTGGGGCTCAAGGGATAGACAACTGTTCCCCATCCTAGGCGTCAGGGCTTTACAGCCACTACCTCTAGCCAGTTGCGAGGTATGAAGCTCACCTTCATCTCCTCGAATACCTCGGCCGCACCCTTCTGAAGGGCACTGCTGGCTTCCTTCAGGGGCACCCCGGGCATGACACCCGTTATCCAGTCCTCGAACTGGCTAATGAGCACCCACCCCTCCAGGGGGACCTGGACGGTGTTGACTCTCTGCTCTCTAATCTGGAACCCGCTCTCTCTCAAGATCTGAGCGTACTGCTCCGCAGACAGGTGCTGGCGGGCCTCTACCTTCTCCGCTTTGATCGGGGACAGGCCATACTCGGAGCGAAGAATGCGCAACGACCTGAACATCCATCGCCGATACCACTGCTCCGTCTCTGGGGGGTGCCCACCCGCGTAGAAGGACGTGTTGAACGCGAATATCCCCCCACTGCGCAGAGTAGAGTAGACCTCTCCTGCAAGTTGCTCTTTGTCCGGCACCAGGTGGATGGCATTGCAGAACACCACCGCATCCACCTTATCACGGACTAGCTGGGATAGCTGCTCAGCTCGACCCTGGACGAACTGCACCATGGCGTCCTTGGCATTGCCCAGTTCTGACCGAGCCTGCTTCAGGGCTGAAGTGGAGAGGTCTACCCCGATGACCAGGCTCTCCCTGGCCCCGCGTAGCCTCTCCAGGATAATCTTGGTCACTCCGCCAGTGCCACAGGCCAGGTCAACAACCCGCTGGCCTGGATGCACGCTGGATAGCACGACGAGGTCGGTGTTGATTTTCTGATAGAACGGGACGCTGGCAAAGGCTGCAAAGGAGAAGTCTTCATTCCCCTGGCTTGCATTCGACCTGACCTCGTTGATTGCCATGGTATTGGTCCCCCCAGTCCTTTATCTATTCGCCTTCCGCCTGCGGCGGGCCAAGGCCTCAATGACCGAGGCGGTTTCATGCTGATGATACTCGATTGACGAGTTCCCGTCAATGCCCCCCTATGCGCGTATACGAATACCATCTTCAGTGTTGCACGCCGGGATGGCGATGACATTCCTCACGGGAGCCTGGCCAACATGGCGCGATTCCTTCCCGCCAGGTCCTTGTGCAGCGTGAAGTCGCCCTGCGGCGCAAGAGAGCGGGCCAGGGCACATACCTCCTCTCCCTGCTCAGGCGCGATCTCCACGATGAGACTCCCCGGCCTGCGTAGCTTCGAGATGGCCTGAGGGAGCAGGGAACGAATGACGGCGAGACCGTCCTCGCCTCCATCCAGGGCGACCAGGGTCTCCGTGCGTACCTCCCTGGAGAGGTAGGGAAAATCCGACCTTGGAACGTACGGAGGGTTGCTGACCACTATGTCAAAGGTTCCGGACACCGGCTCCAGGAGGCTGCCCTCCAGGACGTGTACCCTGTCCCCCACCTGGAAGGTTTCACAGTTGAGTTTGGCGATCTCGAACGATTCTGTCGTGACGTCGGTCGCGTACACCACTGCCTGGGGCAGATGCACCGCCAGGGCGACGGCGATAGCGCCGCTCCCCGTGCATACGTCCGCTATACGCAGAGGCCGGTCGGCGGGGAAGGTGCGAGCTTGCTCCAGGGCCAGGTCCACCAGCAGCTCCGTCTCCGGACGGGGGATGAAAACCCTTGGACTCACCTTTATCTTGAGTCCGTAGAACTCCCTGTAGCCACAGATGTACGGCCACGGCTCGCCATTCGCCCTTCTTGCCAGGTCTCGGACGAGGGTTTGTCGTTCTTCCAGGGTGACGAGTCTATCAGGAGACGAGTAGAGATGAGGCCGGTCCAGTCCCGTGGCTTTCATCACGAACAGCTCCGACTCCAGAGAGGCCTCCCCTACTCCATGGGATTCCAGGAACAGACGGGTCTCCTGAAGCATTTGTCCCAGTGTCACATCAGGCCTCCTGTAGCAGACGGGCCTGCTCCTGGGTGGCGAGGCCGTCAATGAACTCGTCCAGGTCGCCCAGCAGGATTCGCTCCAGGTTGTGGCTGGTGATGCCGATTCTGTGGTCGGTAACCCGGTTCTGGGGGAAGTTATAGGTGCGCACCTTCTCCGAACGGTCGCCCGTGCCCACTTGAGAGCGACGTGACGCCGCCACCTCTTCCTGCTGCTTGCTGACCTCCCTATCCAGAAGCCGGGCACGCAGGACCGACATGGCCCGCTGCTTGTTCTTGAGCTGGGAGCGCTCGTCCTGGCACACGGCCACTATCCCCGTGGGGATGTGGATGATTCGCACCGCCGTGGCCACTTTCTGCACGTTCTGCCCACCATGCCCGCTCGCGTGAAATATGTCTATGCGAAGGTCATCGGGGGCTATGTCCACCTCCACCTCCTCTGCCTCCGGCAGAACGGCCACGGTAGCCGCGGAGGTATGGATACGTCCCGCCGTTTCGGTGGCGGGCACACGCTGCACCCGGTGAGTGCCGCTTTCGTGCTTGAGGCGGCTGAAAGCGCCCTTGCCTTTGACCTCGAAGACCACCTCCTTGAACCCGCCGATGCCCGTTGGGCTGGAGTCTATAACATCCACCGCCCACCCCTTGTTCTGGGCGTAGCGGGCGTACATGCGGTACAGGTCACCGGCAAAGAGGGCTGCCTCCTCGCCCCCTGTCCCGGCCCTGATCTCCACGATGACGTCCCGGTCATCATTGCGGTCTTTGGGGAGCAGGGCCAGGCGTAGCTGCTGCTCCAGGTGCTCTTTCCGTGCCTCAAGGGAGTCCAGCTCTTCCTGGGCCAGCGCCTTGATGTCCTCCTCGTGGCTCTCATGGAGCATGGCCCTGGTCTCCTCTAGCTGCTGTGTGACCTCCGTGTACTGGTCGAAGAGGGCGACCGTGTCCTCTAAGGTAGCGCGCTCCCTGGCCAGTTGCTGGACGCGCTCGTGGTCAGTGGCAATCTCAGGGCGCGCCAGCAGGTCTTCGATCTCGGTGAAGCGTTCTTTCAGGGCTTGCAGTCGGTCAAACATGGTGTCAACGTCCGATGGATTCGGTTTCCGTTAGATATTATGGAGCTTTGGGCGTAATGTTTCAACGGGTGGTAGAGGGGACAGAGGCAGTTATCCCCCCCGCTCATGGTGAGCTTGTCGAACCATTCGAGCGGGGACAGGCCGTGACCGCTCGTATCCTTCCCTTCGGCTACGCTCAGGGTAAACT
>JACQTZ010000015.1 GCA_016210515.1 Chloroflexota bacterium | reverse complement strand
CCTTAGACCACTTGGCTACGTCGCCCTGCGATAGCTGAAGTGCCGAGGAGGAGACTTGAACTCCTACGAGCTTACGCTCACGGCCCCCACAAGACCGCGTGTCTGCCAAATCCACAACCTCGGCGAAGCTGTATTGTCCAAGAAGAATGGCAGGAGTGGGAGGATTTGAACCCCCGGCCTGCGGTTTTGGAGACCGCTGCTCTTCCAGCTGAGCTACACTCCTATTGGCCCAACGTTTGTGGTCACCCCTATGGTACCCCTGCCGGGACTCGAACCCGGGCACACGGTTTAGGAAACCGCTGCTCTGTCCGCCTGAGCTACAGGGGCATGGGAGTCCTGGCTTCCGAGGAAATTATACCTGAATGTGGGGCAGGGGAGAAGGGGCGCTCACGACTGTGGCCGCGACGGCCTGGTGTCCCCTTTCTGAAATACGCATACGAATTGTCATTGAGAGGAGTCCCGATTTGTCGGGACGACGAAGCAATGACAATGCTACAGAGCCTTGAACGGTGAGCCAAACATATGCCCTGTCATTCTGAGCGAAGCGAAGAATGACACCCCACCAGTCCAGGCTGACCACTGGGAAACGTTCAGACCGCTATGTATGGCTCTGTAAGTGTACTATGGGGACACCGCGCTAGCAGGCTACGGGAAAAGAGGTGTCCAGAGGGGCGAAGTCCCACGTGTTGCGTAGCCCTGTTCTACTAGTGTAAACTACCAGCGGCCAAATCAGAAGACACGAGCGTTGCCACTTACCACGGGGAGGAGGATTGGCCCTCCACAAACTCAAACTATGAAGTGGGGCATCGGAACAAAAGTCGTCGTGTTCGTCGTCGTCGTGACCATGCTGGGGGTTGCTATCACGGCGGGCGTGCTCTGGGTGTACGGCACTGATATCCTGACGCAAAAGAAAATGGACAGCCTGGATGCGGAGGTAGACCTGGAGGGTCTCAGGCTCTCGTCCTTCATTGCGGCGTTGGGATATGACCTCCGTTTTCTGGCAGAGCTGCTAGCCGTACAGGGTGTCGTCTTGGCGCAGAGGGCCGGAGGCGTTGATCCTGGGAGCGGCCTCTCGGAAGAGGCCTGGACCCACTACGTAGAGTCCTTGTTCGTGTCCTTCCTTCGCTCCAAGCCAGCCTATGGCCATATTGAATACTTTGGTTTGGCCGACCACGGGCGCGAGCTAGTTCATGTACGCCTCGTCGATGACCACGTCACCGTGGCTCCCAAGGAGGACCTACAGTCTGGAGAGGGCCAGGATCACTTCGAGGGCGCTATCCGGTTGCCTCCAAGTCAGGTATACTTTCTCGACATCATGCCGTTTACAAAAGAACGCGGTCTGGAGCTGCAAGCTGCCGTGCCCGTGTACTCTGCAGAGGGAGACGTCCTCGGAGCCATCGCCATAAGCATGGATTTAAGCAAGGCATTGGAGACCTTGATTGTATCGCCCGACGAAGAGGACATTCGCTATCTCACTAACGCCGTCGGGCAGGTGCTGATGCACTCCGATCCAGCCCTGCCTTCCAGCTTTGATGTGGGAGAGTGGCCCAGGCTTCAGGAGATAGTCTCTGGGCTGTCCCCGCTGTTCGAGCCGGGGAGCCTGACCCATGAAACCATGGGAAGGTTGAAGTCCCAGCGTGGGGACGTGGTGGTCTTCTTTGAGAAGATACCCTTCGACCCCCTCCATCCAGAGCGCTTCCTGGGCCTGGCGGGGATGGTTTACCACCGTGATTTGGTGGCGGGGGTGGCCCCTTTTCGCGACCGCGCCGTCCTGCTGGCGATGGTCATGATTGTCGGTCCCGCGGTGCTTTTCCTCCTCTTCTTTATGCGTGTCCTGCTCCGACCCCTGGGCCAACTTACCCGGGCCGTGGAAAGGGCCGCCGCTGGCGGGTACGATGGCCCGCTGCCGGTGAAGTCTAGCGACGAGTTGGGCTTCCTGGCGCACTCCTTTCAGAGCATGATGCACCAGGTGAGAGAGCGGGAGGAGGCGCTTCGAGAGTCGGAAAGCCGCCTCACCAATATTCTAGCCCTTGCCCCTGTGTGCATCATCTCGGTGGATGTGAGCCAGCGCATTTTCGGCTTCAATCGCGCAGCGGAGAGCATCTTTGGCTACAGCGCCGAGGAGGCGATAGGCCAGCCCCTGGACATCCTGCTCCCGGCGCGCTATGTGGGGGTCCACCGCTTCCACTTCCAAGGTTTCGCCGCCTCGCCCGAGGTTGCGCGCCCTATGAACTTCGAGGGTGAGGTTTCCTGCCGCCGCAAGAACGGCACCGAGTTCCCCGGAGAGATTTCCGTCTCCAAGATCGAGGTAGGGCTAAGGAAGGTTTACACCGCCATCGTTCGCGACATCACCGAGCGCAAGCTGGCGGAGCAGGCGCTGGCCCAGCGGACCCAGGAGTTGGAGCGCTCCAACCAGGACCTGCAGCAGTTTGCCTACGTGGCCTCCCACGACCTCCAGGAGCCTCTGCGGATGGTCGCCAGCTACACGCAGCTCCTGGCCCGGCGCTACCAGGGCAAGCTCGATGCCGACGCCGACGACTTCATCGCCTACACCGTGGACGGGGCCAACAGGATGCAGGCGATGATAAGTAACCTGCTGGAGTTTTCGCGAGTGACCACGCGCGGGAGGGAACTAGAGTCTACCGACTCCTCGGCTGCCTTTGAGCAGGCAGTGGCCAACCTGCGGGCGGCCATTGAGGAGAGTGGCGCGGTGGTGACCCACGACGCCCTGCCCACTGTGATGGCCGACGCCTTGCAGCTTGCCCAGGTGTTTCAGAACCTCATCGACAATGCCGTCAAGTTCCACGGCGAGGAGTCTCCCCAGGTTCATGTCTCCGCAGAGCGTAAGGGAGATGAGTGGCTCTTCTCCGTGCGAGACAACGGCATTGGCATCGACCCGCAGTACTTCGACCGCCTCTTCGTCATCTTCCAGCGCCTGCACAGCAGGTCGGAGTACCCCGGCACTGGCATTGGCCTGGCCCTCTGCAAGAGAATCGTGGAACGCCACGGTGGACGAATCTGGGTGGAGTCGGAGCCGGGAAAGGGCGCAACCTTCTTCTTCACCCTACTCGCGACGGGCGGTGACCAACCATGAGTGCTGACGCATCTGCCAGACCTGGGGAGCTTCTGCTGGTGGAAGACAACCCCGCGGACGTACGTCTGATGCAGGAAGTCCTGAGGGAGAACAGGGTGTCTATTAACCTGAGCTTGGCCAGGGATGGTGTGGAGGCTTTGGCCTTCCTGCGGCAGGAGGGTAGGTACGGCGAGGCGGCGCGCCCAGCCCTGATCTTGCTGGACCTGAACCTGCCGAGAAAGGACGGCCGTGAGGTGCTGGCAGAGATCAAGTCGGACTCAGACCTTAAACGCATCCCGGTGGTGGTTCTGACCACCTCGAGGGCCGAGCGAGATATTCTCCTGTGCTACAATCTCCATGCCAACTGCTACATCACCAAGTCTATCGACCTGAACCGGTTCGCCGCGGTAATGAAGTCGGTGGTAGATTTCTGGTTCACCACGGTGGTGCTGCTGTCTGTGTGAGGGGGAAGCATGAACGACGGACTCATCCGAGTGCTCCTGGTTGAGGACAACCCAGGCGATGCGCGCCTGATACGGGAGAACCTGCGAGAGGCCAAGGCTGTCAGGTTTGAGCTGACGCTGGCCGAGCGACTTAGTGAAGGCATGAGACTTGCCAGAGAAGGGGCATTCGATGTGCTTCTCCTGGACCTGACCCTGCCGGATAGCAGTGGGTTTGACACCTTCGCCACCGCTATCGTGCAGGCACCAGGAGTGGCTATCGTGGTTCTGACCGGTCTCCAGGATGAGACGGTGGCGCTCCGGGCGGTGTCGGAGGGAGCACAGGACTACCTGGTCAAAGGTAACGTGGATGGTGCCTTGCTGGGACGCTCCATACGCTACGCTGTGGAGCGGCACCGGCTGCGCCAGAACCTAGAGGAGCAGCGCCAACAGTTGGAGTATCGCGTCAGGGAGCTCACATCCCTGAACAGGCTGTTCCAGGAACACCTGGAGCAGCGCTTCGCGTTGGTGGAGGCGTACCGCGAGGTTCTGAAGAATCTCAAGAAGCTGGTCGGGGATACCGCGGCTCTCGCGGAGTGGGCCGCGTCCCAACCTTTTCCCGACCTCCAGGATGTCTCCGACGCCGATCCCAACTCTGGGCGACGTGTCCTGGAAGCCGACCCCTAGCCCTGCTCGCCCTTGTCGGCGTCTTCCAAGGGAGTGGCGCCGTCTTTCATCTCCTCCCACCTGTCCCTTACCAGCTCCATGAGGATGAAGTCGTATCCACTCCGTCGCTCATTCTTAACGGGGACGAATCCGCACTTCTGGAAGGACTTCTGGGCACGGACATTCCAGGCCAGGGTGTGGAGGTAGATACGCCCGAAGGAGGTGGTGCTGAAGATGTGGCCGGTCAGCGTTTTAACCACGTCTGTGCCGTAGCCTCGGTTCCAGTACTCTTTGTCGCCTATCATGATGCCCAGCTCTGTCTGTCCCTTGACGGTGTCGATGTCGTAGTACATGCAGTTGCCTATCAGCTTGCCGTCGTGGGTCTCTACGGCGAACCGCTTGGACCAGGTGGCCGGGTAGCGAAGCTCGTCTTCGGTCATGCGAAGGAAGCTGGCGTAGGACATCCTCATGGGTGTTGTGGCGTCCAGGGCGGAAAGCTCCTCGTCGATGCGCCACTGGTAGTCGGTGGGGGCATCCTCAATGCGCTTCTCCCTGAGGATGGTCAGCTTTCCCTTAATCAACGGCTCCTTCTTCTCTGGCTCTTTGCGAAACCATTTGGATAGCTTTGTCCAGAATGTCAATCTCGTTCTTGTAGGACAGGACATGAAGGGACTCCTTGCCATGAGACCAGCGCACCTCGTCGAACTCACCGTCATGGTCGCTGAGGGAGCCTCCCACAGCGCTCATAAGGTAGAAGTGCACTGTCTTGTGGCATCTGACTCCGTCGTCGGAACGTACAAACCAGTATTGGATGGCATCTATGGGTGCTTCCAGGGCCACCTTCAACCCCGTCTCCTCGGTCACCTCTCGTATCGCCGTTTGCTCCAGGGTTTCCCCGGGGTTGGGAGTGCCCTTGGGCAGTCCCCAGGTCCAGCCGTCGTCGGAGCGACGCCCGCATATGACAACGTCTATCTCATCTCCCCCTATTCTGTACACGACTCCTCCGGCGGAAACAGGATGCTCTACTCTTTCTGATGGTGTCATTGCGTTCCCCAGGGGGCGGGGTTGCCCCCGACATCTAATTCTATTTCTCGCTGGAAATAGCCGTCAAGGTTGTGCGCTTCTTCCACGTCTGAGCTCCTGCGAGACCCTGGCCAGCAGCTCCAGGACGCCGACCGCTGCGCCAGGGGACAGGCCTGCCAGCCCGCAGGACGGAGTGACGAGGCAGCGGGTGGCCAGAAGCTCATAAGGGACGCCTTTGCTGGTGAGATTCGCCCACAGGTCTTTTAGGCGCTCCAGGAGGCTAGGCACGGTCTCTTTAGCCAGAGAGGCCTGGTCGTTGGGTACGATTCCCCAGGCGATGATGCCACCGCGATGGAGGAACTCCTTCACGTCGGCGGGGTAAAGGCCGAGGGACTCCCCGTAGCCATAGGCGTCGAAGCTCAGGATGTCGATGGAGGTGGAAAGCAAGAGCGACCAGTCGGTGTTGCCACAGCAGTGGATGCCTTTGAGTCCAGTGATGCCCTGAAGCACCTCTTCCAGGAGGTTGGTTATTTGTACCTGGGGAATGGAGACGAAGGCGGAGCCGATGGAAGCAAGGTAAGGCTCGTCAATGAAGATGATGGTCTGGGGAGAGACTCTTCTCAATAGCCTCTCCTGCCAGGCGGCCTTCAGGCGCAGGTGTTTGGCTATGGCGTCGGCCAGGATATCGTCGTAGAGAAGTGGACGTCTGCTCATGTCGGTGGAGGCAAGGCCGAAGCTGATGGGGCCGATGACCTGGCCCTTTACTGCAACGGCTCCTCTGGCTCCCCTGTTCACCAAGGCGTGCAGGCCGGCGGCGTACTCTTTGCCTGTCTGGTATCGCTCCACGGTGTTTTCCAGGTAGGCGTGATATAGCTCTTCCAGGGGTTTGCTCAGGTCTTCCCGATGGTCAACATAGAGGCGCTCCTGCATGATCACCGCCCCGGGAAAGTTTTCGGCGAATTGAAGATACATGTTCTCTCTGAACGACAGGTTGGGAAGCTGCGGCCAGGCCGGTATCTCAGGGAGGTGCCGCAGCACCACAGAGCACGCCTCATCGGGGTCAGCATGAGGCATGCTGCCAATGGCCGTGGCGAATCCATTGCCCTGGAAGCCGTTGTTCATGGTTCTGCTGGTGTTCCACTATCCGCTCGCGATGAGCCAGTGTCCCCCCACCCCAAATAAACTGGAGGGGTGGGGACACCCCACACCCCGGCGGGGGCTCCGCCCCCTGCACCCCTGTGGGCTTGTGCTCTGAGCAAGGTCTCTATAGGTGCACCCGCCGCGAAGGTATGCGGCACTTCTCCGCGGTGATGATGGCGTCTATCTGGCTCGCCGCGGTTTCCAGTTGGTCGTTCACCACCACGTAGTCGAAAAGGGGCAGCTGGTATAGCTCGTCCATGGCGGTGCGGATGCGTAGCTCCAGGTCGGGGGTGGTCTCTGTTTTCCGCTCCCGCAGCCGCCGCTCCAGCTCCTCAGGCGAAGGGGGCATAAGAAATATGAACACGGCCTCCGGCACAGCTCTCTTGATGGTGGCAGCGCCTTGCACGTCGGCTTTGATTATCACATCCTTGCCTTTTGACAGGGCGTTGGATACCTGGTCCCTGGGTACGCCGTACCAGTTGCCGTAGACCTGGGCGCACTCCAGGAACTCTCCCTCCAGCACCTTATGGTGAAAAGTATCCCTGTCCAGGAACAGGTAGTCGATGCCGTCGTCTTCGCCGGGCCTTTGAGTGCGGGTGGTGGCGGTGACCGTGAAGTGCCAGTTGCGGCCCAGCTTCTTCAGTTGCCGCAGGACGGAGTCTTTCCCCACTCCTGAAGGGCCGGATAACACCACCAGCATGGGCCCTTCACCGGCACGGTCGTAGATGGACTGTTCGGTGGGTCTCACAGTTGTCCCTTGCCTACGCGCTGGTCAAAGAAGTCAGGTCGTCCCAGAAATTGGGATAGGAAACGTCCACAACCTCGGCTCCGGTGATGACTACTTCTTCCTTTGCCAGGAGCCCGGCTATTCCCAGGGTCATGGCCAGGCGGTGGTCCCCATAGCTCCTGCAAGCGCCACCTTTAAGCGAACCTGTGCCCTCTATGACCAGGCCGTCCGCCATCTCCCTTATCCTGGCTCCCAGCCGTGAAAGCTCGGTGGCGGTGGTGTGCAGGCGGTCGGACTCCTTGACTCGTAGCTCAGCCGCGTCTCGTATCACCGTGGTGCCCCGGGCAAAGCAGGCGGCCAGGGCCAGGACTGGTACCTCATCCTGTACTATGGGGATCAGGTCTCCAGCAATCTCCACGCCCTTAAGCTCGGCGGACTCGATGAAAAGGTCGGCTACAGGCTCGCCGCCTTCCATCCGTGGGTTCTCTATCTGTATCTGCGCTCCCATGGCCCGGAGCACGTCCAGCACTCCTGTGCGGGTGGGATTTACCCCCACGTTGGTGAGGGTGACTCTTGCATTGGGATGAGCGGCTGCGGCTACCATCCAGAACGCTGCGGAGCTTATGTCTCCGGACACCGTTACGTTCAAAGGCTTTAGCTGGGAGCCGGGTCTCACCACCAGCACCAGCCCATCCTCTGTCAAGGATGCTCCCATGGCCTCCACCATTCGCTCAGTGTGGTCCCTGGAGAGGGCAGGCTGATGCAGCACAGTCTCGCCCCGGGCGAACAGGGCTGCAATCACCAGGGACGACTTTAGCTGGGCGCTGGCCACGGGCAGCGTGTACTCGATTCCTTTCAGGTTCCCCCCGCGAATGGCCAGGGGAGCCAGGGAGTCACCGCCGCGGCCCATGACCTGCGCGCCCATGAGTCGCAGAGGCTGCACCACTCGCCCCATGGGCCTGGAGCGTAGGGAGCGGTCTCCGGTGACGACGGAGAGAAATGGGGTGCTCCCCAACAATCCCACCAGGAAGCGCATGGTTGTGCCGCTGTTTTCGGCGTTCAGAACGTCGTTGGGCTCATGAAAGTTTCCCAGGCCGGGGGAGTTGAGCTTTAGCCTGGGAGCCTCCGCAGAGCCTTCTTCAGGGATGACCTTCTCCGCGGACACCCCCAGGAGGCGGAGACATCGCAGGGTAGCGCGGCAGTCGGCGCCTTCAGAGTAGTTATCTATTACAGCTTCCCCGGCTGCCAGGCTGTTGAGAATGGCCGCTCTGTGGGAGACGGACTTGTCGGCTGGAGGGGCTATTGTGCCTGTCAACTCTCGGGCCGGAAGAACTGAGCGTTTCATGACCTACCTCCCTTTTCCCTGTTTTTCTGCCAGTCTAGCAGCTCCTTGATACGGCGGGAGGCTCGGTCTCCAACAAAAAGGCCCCCCAAGCTCTCGGCGGTGGTGGGTATCTCCATCCGAGGGCCCACCGAGGGCGCTGCTACCTTGTTTTGCAGCCAGCGGTCCCTGGCTTCCCAGGCGTCGTCAAAGGCCCGTCCCAGGGGCTTCTCGCCACCTTCCAACACCAGGCCCCGGAAGGCATACAGCTCTTTGATGAACTGGTCTATCCAGTACGTGATTCCTTCCTGGTTGGTGAGGCATATGTCACGGCTCATCGCCGGGTCTCCCGAAGCGAGGCGGCTGACGTCTCGGAAGCCGGTGGATGCCAGTCTGGATATCTCTGCCCAGGAAGGGCTGCTAGATGTGGTTCTCATCAAGATTGTGGAGAGGATCATAGGCAAGTGGCTCACCGCTGCGACGAAGCTGTCGTGCTCCACGGGGTCGATAAAGTAGGGGCTTGCCCCCACGGTCTCCACCATGGTGACGATGGTTCTGACCGATTGCTCGTCTGAGCGCTTGCCGGGGATGACGCAGTAGGTTGCGCCCTGGAAGAGGTCGGCCTGGGCAGCATCGGGCCCCGATTGCTCTTTCCCTGCCATGGGATGCCCGCCCACAAAGTTGACGGTGTGGGGCAGATACTCCTCCGCCCACCGGAGCACCTCGACTTTGGTGCTTCCGGTGTCCGTGACAATGCATCCTTCCTCCAACTCGGGCCCGAAGAGCTTCAGAAGCTCTTTCGTGGCACCTACAGGGGTGGCAATTATGACGAGCTTGGCCCCCTTGATGGCGTGGAGGGGGTTGTATTCCGTTGAGTCCGATGCTCCTGCTCGCTGTGCTCGGTTGGACACCTCCCTGTCTCTGTCGGTGCCCACAATCTCCGCGTTCACCTGTGCTCTCTTCAAAGCCATGCCCAGGGAGCTTCCAATCAGTCCCATACCAACGATGGTAATCTTATCCACTGCTCATCTCCTTACACGCCTCCCCACAGCGTTGTTCCTGCTACAGGGTATGCCCCAGTACCATAAAGCCTACCATATCTACCAGGGGATTTAGAACCCCCCAAAGCAAATTCAGGTTCGTTACCCAGTCCACGATAATTATGGCCATGAGGATGGCTGGGCCAGTGGCCTCCCAACGAGCGAAGGCGTTAGCCAGTCCGTGGGGCAGAACTCCTATTGCCACTTTGGAACCGTCCAGGGGGAAAAGTGGGATGAGATTGAACACAGCCAGGATGATATTGAAGAATATCACGAATCCCAGCAGGTCCGCCAGCAGGCTTTCCAGCCCCTGGGCCTGAAGCCCTCTGAAGAAGAAAGGGGAGTGCCAGGGCAGGAGGCCCACTCTTATGGGCAGAGCGAGGATGGCGGCGGTGATCACGTTGGATATGGGGCCGGCCGCCGCTACCAGGGACATCCCTTTTCTGACCCCATTGCGCAGATTGTAAGGGTTCACGGGCACAGGTTTGCCCCATCCAAAGCCTACCAGGAGCAGCATTATGGTGCCCGCGGGATCCAGGTGTCTCATGGGGTTCAGAGATAGCCGTCCCAGCCGCTTGGCTGTGAGGTCTCCCAGGGTGTAGGCCACCGCCGCGTGGCTGCACTCATGGACGGTGATGGCTATGAGCAAGGCTATCCCCGCGGTGGCGAGGAACGTTGAGACCACGATGATAAATGCCCCTGGATCCGTGAATAAGAGGTCTATTGAGTGCAACAGCATGGCTGAAGGGGGTGCGCTGGGAAAGTGGCGCTACTATGCAAGCTAGATTCTGCCGGCGGCCAGGCGAGCGCTCTCATGGCTGAGGCGGAGGCGCTGGTCGTTGGAGAGGACACGTTTGCGAAGGCGGATGTTCTTGGGGGTGACCTCTAGCACCTCGTCTTCGGCCATGAAGTCCAGGGCCTCCTCCAGGCTCATCAGCATGGGCGGCGTGAGCTTGATGGCAATGTCCGATGTTGATGAGCGCATGTTGGTCAGCTTCTTCTCTTTGCAGACGTTCACCACCAGGTCGTTGTTTCGGGCGTGTACTCCAACGACCATGCCTTCGTAGACCGGCGTGCTCGGTTCGATGAAGGTCAGCCCGCGGTCCTGGGCGTTGTTCAAGCCATAGGTTACTGCCACGCCCGTTACGGCGGCGATGAGCGCTCCCGTTCGCGCGGACTTCACTTCGCCGGCCAGCGGTTCGTACCCGGTGAAGATGCTGTTCATGGTCCCATCGCCCCGGGTCGCTTTCAGAAAGAAGCTTCGGAAGCCTATCAGCCCCCGTGTGGGAAGCTTGAACTCCAGGCGGACACGGCCCTTGCTGTCGGTGCTCATGTTGGTCATCTGCGCCAGCCGCAGGCCCAGGTTCTCTATCAGCTCTCCAACGCTCTCATCGCCAACGTCCAGCACCAGCAGCTCGTAAGGCTCCAGCCTCTGCCCATTCTCTTCCTTGACGACGGCCTTGGGCTTGGAGACCTGGAACTCATAGCCCTCCCGGCGCATGGTCTCGATGAGGATGGACAGGTGGAGCTCGCCCCGCCCTGAGACCAGGAAGCTTTCGGCGCTGTCCGTGCTCTCCACTCGCAGGCTCACATTGGTACGGAGCTCGTTGGAGAGGCGTTCGTGAAGCTGGCGGGAGGTCACGTACTGCCCATCCTGCCCAGCAAAGGGGGAGGTGTTTACCCCGAAGGTCATCTGGACTGTTGGCTGGCCGATGGCGATGCTGGGCAGAGGCTCCAGTATGTCTGGGGCGACGATGCTGTCACTGATGGCTACCTGCTCCAGGCCGGCCAGGGCGATAATCTCGCCTGCCTCAGCCTCTGGCACTTCTGCTCGCGAGAGGCCCTGGAAGACGAAAAGCCTGGCAATCTTGTGGAAGGTGGTAGCGCCATCGTGCGTGATACGAGCCACCTGGTCCCGAACTGATATCTTGCCGCGAGCAATCCGTCCCACGGCAATCTGGCCCAGGTGGTTGTCATAGCTCAGCGCTGCTACCAGCAGCTGGAATCCACCCTTAGTGTCGTTGGGGGGTGGTGGAATGTGCTCCAGGATGGCGTCGAAAAGGGGAGCCATGCTCTTGGGCTGGTCATTCAGTTCGGCCACAGCGTATCCGCCCTTGGCCGAAGCGAAGAGGATGGGGAAGTTAAGCTGCTCGGCATCTGTGGCCAGATCCAGGAAGAGGTCTTGCACCATGCTCGCCACTTCCAACGGTCGGGCGAAGGGGCGATCTATCTTGTTGATGACCACAATGGGCTTGAGGCGCATCCGAAGGGCATGCCAGAGCACAAAGCGTGTCTGAGGCATGGGGCCATCTACGGCGTCTATAACCAGCAGGCAGCCATCCACCATGTTCAGGACACGCTCAACCTCTCCGCTGAAGTCGGCGTGGCCGGGGGTGTCCAGGATGTTGATCTTCACCCCCTGGTAGGTCACAGCCGTGTTCTTCGCCAGGATGGTGATGCCCTTCTCCCGCTCCAGTTCGTTGCTGTCCATGATTAGCTCGCCAATCTTCTGGTCATCGCGAAGGACATGGCTCTGCTTGAGCATGGCATCCACCAGGGTGGTCTTGCCGTGGTCAACGTGGGCGATGATGGCGATATTTCTGATGTTTGCTGGCATTTGTACACTAGCCTAACTGAAAGAATTGGCCCCTGGGGGCCAATCCCAACTTCCATTATAGCATATCGGGAGCCAGGGAGTGCTTCTTCACCGGGCTCGGGATTACTTGCTGCAGACGGGTAGAGGTGCTCTTTTGACGGCCGGTCCCTGGCTACGCGAGCACCAGAGGCACTCGCATCTCCGATGGGGTGAGGCCAGAGTGGTGAGAGGCCTCCCGCATAACTCGCCCTGCTACTCCCGCAGGCTGGTACTCGATGACGTCGGGCCCCTGGGAGATGGCTATCATGTCGCCCAGGCGGCTCCTGGTCAAGGGTGAGATGGGGTCTGGCCCGAACAGCGCCAGACCTTCGGCCTCGTCCACCGAGATGAGCAGGAAGTGGTCTCCCAGGTGTCTCTTGAGAGCCTGGGTACTCCCTGAGTCTGCACCGTTGCGAAGATGGAAGTAGAGGACCCGGGCATCGCCGGAGGGGGGGAATCTCAGGGCCGCCATGAGGTCGTAGGAGGGAGTGAGCCGGTGCCTGACGCTGGCAGGGGCATCCAGAAGGCCGTGGTCAGCGCTGAGGACGATACGGCCGTGGCCGTTGAGCCCTGTGGCAAGACGTTCTATCTGGAGGCCCATCTCCTGGAGTGCCGCGTGAACCTGGGGCCGCCCGACGCCGTACCTGTGTCCCTGGTTGTCGACTATAGGTGTGTACAGGTAGGTGTACGTTGGTGCGCTAGCGTGGGTCACTCTTGCCACCGTGACGTCTGCGGCCTCCTGGAGGGTTTTGTAGCCGTGCCTGGGTCTCCCGCCGCTGTAGTATGCCGAGAAGACGCTTTGGGCTATCCGGCCAGGGAACAGGGCAAGGGTGTCTCTTGGTATCTTGCCCATGAGGGATGGAAGGGGAAAGGCCTCTTCCGCGGTCACCCCCAGGCCGGCAAGGGATCGGCCCTCTGCCCGTGTGACGAAGGGGAGCATGGCCGCGGCGGACTCTATTGCTGGAAGATGGGTCCACCAGCCGGTTACTCCGTGTCTACCGGGCCATTCGCCCGTGGCCAGGGAGGTGAGGGCTGTGGCAGTGGCGGAGGGAAAGACCGTCCGTATCTCGGCTGCCAGGTGAGTTCTCAAGAAGTTGTCTGGCGGCAGCTCCTCTATGAGATTCATACCCAGGCCATCGGCCAGAACGAACACCAGGTGGTCGGCGGGGCCTATGAGGCTCGCCAGCGCGGTGGAGCTCTGGGTGGGCTGAACCCCTTCCGCTCCGGCCAGGGATGCCAGGGCGCGAGAGAGGTCTACAAGGCTGGGGACGCCAGAGGACGGACGCAGCAGCCGTCCGCTCAGGAACGCGGCAAGCAGCTTTTCTATGTCACTCATATCTTCTTTGGGGCGCATACGTGTCGAGCCATATGTTATCATGTGACAGAAGGGTGTGTCGCCCTCGGACATGGAAGGCAGTTGCCGCCGTTGACCGGCTCCTCCAGGGGGTGGGGACGACCAATGACAGGTACAGTTGATCCTGTGAGCGTCGATGCTCTAGGTGCCCAGCTTGGAGTTGCCTATGAGCGCTTCGACCCAGCGGAGCGAAACCTTCATGCGGAGCTCCTGCGTCTAATCCGGCGGCCAGAGGGTGTGGCGGTATGGGCCGAGTCGCTGGGCGACGGTGTTTGGACTGTTACGGTCTGCACATCGGACTGCGTTGGCGCCCTGGCCACCATCGCCGGGCTGTTCCCAGCCTACCGTTTCGACATCCAGAGCGCCGACGTGTTCACGCTGCGTTTCCCGCGGCGTCCAGACGGCGCTGGGATTAGACCAGGGGGGAGAAGGTATTCGGGACATCCTCAGGCCCCAGAGCAGGCTCCGCCGACTCGCAGGATACTGGATGTTTTTCAGGTCCGCGCCCTGGTTGACCCCGGCAAGGACGTGTGGGAAAGGTTTAAGAAAGACCTGGAGGAGCTGATTGCGCTCCTGGTGACCGGGCACCAGGACATGGCGCGTGAGCAGCTCATTGACCGGGTGAGCGAAACCTTTCGGGCGATGGAAGGCTCTGACGTCCAGTTCTTTCCTGTGACCATTGACCTGAGCAACGATGCTTCGCCAGAGTACACCCGGATGACCATTCGCTCCACGGACACGACAGGATTCCTCTACGCCTTTACCAACGCCCTGGCGGTCCTCAATGTCAACATCGAAGGGGCGGAGATACGCACCGTACAGGGCGAGACCCGCGACACCTTCTGGGTGACAGACCTGAGCGGCGGGAAGATTGTAAGCAGGGAGCGCATCCAGGAGCTGCGGGTGATGGTTGCCCTGATCAAGCAGTTCACCCACCTGCTGCCCCGGTCTCCGAACCCGGCGCTGGCCCTGCGCCAGTTCAATGCCCTTACCTATCAGATGCTCTCCCGTCCCGACTGGAGCAGCGACCTGCGAGACCTGGAGTCGGCCACAGTTCTGGGGACACTGGCAGAGCTGATGGGCGTTAGCCAGTTCCTGTGGGAAGACTTCTTGCGCATGCAGCACGAGAACCTTTTCCCCGTGCTGCTGGACATACCTTCCTTAGACGAGCACAGGCCCAGGGAGCAGTTGCAGGAGGCTGTCCGCCGTCAGCTAAGAGGCCTGGGGGAGCAATCAGAGCAGGTGAGTGCGCTTAACGACTTCAAGGACCGGGAGATGTTCCGCATCGACCTGCGGCACATCACCGGTCGCATAGGGTTCCTGGACTTCTCCCAGGAGATTTCCACCCTTGCCGAGGTGGTCGTGGAGGAAGCGGCTGGCCTCTCCTACAACAGGTTGTGTGAGCGCTTTGGTGTGCCCGCCCTGCCCAGTGGGCAGGAGTGCCCCTGGTGCGTCTGTGGCCTGGGAAAGCTTGGGGGGCGTGAGATGGGGTTTGGGTCTGACGTGGAGCTGATTCTTGTGTACCAGGGTGGAGGGACGACCAGGGGGCCAGACCAGGTCGAGAACTCGCGTTTCTTTGAAGAGCTTGTCCACACGTTCTTGAATACCGTGAAAACGCGAAGGGAGGGCATCTTCGAAATCGACCTCCGCCTGAGGCCCTACGGCAACGCCGGTGCCCTGGCGTGTACCCTGGATGGGTTCAAGGACTACTATTCAGAGGGTGGCTGGGCACGACAGCTTGAGAGGATGGCCCTGGTAAAGCTGCGTCTTGTGGCAGGGGACTCCAGTCTCTGGGAACAGGTAATGGAGTCCCGTGACGCCTTCGTGTACTCCGGCAGGTCTCTGGACACGGAGAACGTCCTGCACCTGCGTCAGCGTCAGACGGAGGAGCTGGTGCCTCATGGGGCGGTGAATGCCAAGTACAGCTTGGGTGGCCTTGTGGACGTGGAGTACTACGTGCAGGCCTGGCAGGTAGCGGTGGGCCATCGAGACCCCGGCGTTCGAGTGACCAATACCCTGGATGCCATTGCCCGCCTTGCCCAGGGGGGGCACATATCCAGGGAGTGGGCAGAGGAGTTGGAGGAGACCTACGGGTTCCTGCGGCGGCTCATCGACGCCTTGCGAGTGGTGCGGGGCCACGCCAAGGACCTCACCATCCCGTCTATAGACTCTCGGGAGTACGCCTATCTGGCTCGCCGGTTACAGCATCAGTCGGTCACCCAGTTGCAGGACGCCACTGCCAGGTGGATGGGCATTGCCAGGGGTCTGTGGGAGGGCGGCGACCCGGCCAGTGGGTAAAGCAGGCCAGGGCAAGCCCAGTTTTGGAGTGTCTCCGAAAGCTAGCGGCGTCGGCGTTCATTCCCCGCTCTCGGGAGAGGACCGAGGTTGGGCATCACCCCCATCGCTTCGGCAACGTCCGATTCCATCGGACTCCGTACGGAGTCGGAGCTCAACGCAGGCCTGGCCTTCCCTCTCTGAGAGGGAAGGCCAGGCCTCTCTCCCCCTTGATGGGGAAGAGTTAGAGAGGGGGTAGAGGTGATAACTAAAGACCTTGGCTCCCTGGACTTGATATGCGGTGATAAATGGGTATATTGTAGTATAAATTGGTATGCAAACTATGCGCGCCCTGGTTCTGAAGCAAAATGAGTGAACTGCTGACTATAAAAGAGGCGGCCAGCTACCTGAGGATGAACCCCCTGACCGTCTACAGGCTGGCCAGCAAGGGAAAGATGCCCGCGGTGAAGGTGGGGCGGCACTGGAGAGTCCACCAGGACGCTCTGGAGTCGTGGCTGCGTCCGGAGCCTCCTCGCCGTAAGCCCTTCATCCTGGTTGCGGATGACGAGGAATCGATTAGGCACCTGTTCAGGGGGACGCTGGGTGAGGGCGAATACCACGTAGTCCTGGCGCATGACGGTGAAGAGGCTCTTGAAGCTATGGATAGATCTGGTTTCGACCTCGTCTTTCTGGACCTGAAGGTGCCCGGCATGAACGGAGCGGAGACCTTTCGACGTATTAGAGAGGTGGACTCCCGGGTGCCTGTGGTTATCATAACCGGCTATCCAGACAGCGACCTGATGGCACAAGCCCTGGAGATAGGGCCAATAGGGGTGATGATGAAACCTTTTGGGCCCCAGGAGATTGAGCAAGTGGTGAGCAGTTTTGTCCCTGGCCAGGAGGTAGGACGACGTGGCAGAGCCCAGCACGCAGCTAATGGTACTTGAACAAATATCTAAATCAGGATGACAAGGTGGCTACAAGTTTCATTCTCTGTTCGGAGCGCACTGATGGCGTAAACCGCAGGCTGGAGGTCTTAGGACGACCATGAAACTCAGGAGTGGGCGATGAGAAGACTAAGGCAGAACCTGGTGGTTCAGTTTTCGGTGATTACATTTGTGATTGGGGCACTTGTTGCCATAGCCAGTATTCTTGTAATTGCCTCCCATATTCGGACTGCCGCTGTAAATGACCTGGCTAAACGAACCGAAAGCGATGTTTCACTTTACTTCCTCAAGGACATGACGCCTGCGGACCTGGAGGAGCCGATGACGGGGGAGCGGTACGACAGGTTTCATGATCTGGTGCAGCATTCCATGCTCGGTGGGCGGATTGTCAGGGTAAAGCTCTGGGCCATGGACGGCACGGTCATCTACTCCGACCAACGGGAGCTGGTAGGCAGAAAATTCACGGACGACGAGCACCTGACAAAGGCGCTACAGGGTGAGACAGTCGCAGAAATTGGGGATATTGAGGGTATTGAGAACGAATACGAGGTCCCCCTGGGCACCCTGATTTCGGTATATGTTCCCATAGTCTTCCCGGGGTATTGGGAACCGCAGGGCGTTTTTGAGGTTTACCAGGTCTATGAGCCTACGGCGCAACTGATTTGGGATATGCAATGGCGGCTGACACTGATTGGAAGTGTGGGGTTTCTCTTCCTCTACGGAGGCTCGGTGGCTGTTGTCTGGAGAGGCTTGAGGACCATACAACGGCAGGAGGCCAACCTTGGTAGGGCCTATGACGCGCTGCGAGAGAGCGAGGAACTGCACCGGGCTATGGTGGAGAATATAGCCGAGGCCGTGGCGATTAACAGAGACGCAAAGCGGGTCTTTGTGAACAAGGCCTTCCTGGACATCCACGGCCTTCAGGATGCCTCTCAGGTCGTTGGGAAACCCATCGAGCAGTTCATCCATCCTGATGACAAGGAAAGGGTGGTGGCACGTACCCTGGCGCGGCAGCGGGGTGAAGCAGTGCCTACTATGAACGAGTACAGGGTCGTCAGGCCGGATGGAGAAGTGCGGAACGTGCGGACTCTTGCTACATCTATTCAGTATGAGGGACAGCCAGCAGCCCTGGTGGTTATTCGGGACGTCACCGACGAAATTAGGGCGGAGCAAGCACTGCGGGAGAGCGAGGAGCTGCACCGAGCCGTGGTGGAGAATGTGGCCAATGCCCTGGCAATCAACGTGGACGGAAAACGGGTCTACGTGAACAGGGCCTACTTGGATTTGCATGGCCTTCGGGATGCCTCTCAGGTCATTGGGAAACCACTTGAGCAGTTCATCCATCCTGAGGACAGAGCAATGGTGGTAGGGCGTAGTGCGGCACGGCGACGGGGCGAACCGGCATCCACTCCGGCTGTATATCGGATTGTCAGACCAAACGGGGAAGTGCGGGACGTTGAGACTAATGCTGTATCGATTCAATACAAGAGACAGCAAGCCACCCTGATAGTGATGCAAGACATCACGGAGCGCAAGCGTGCGGAGCAGGCGCTGAGGGAGAGCGAGGAGCTGCACCGGGTCGTGGTGGAGAGCATGAGTGAGGCCGTTGTGATCAACAGAGACGCAAAGCGGCTCTTTGTGAACAAAGCCTTCCTGGATATTCACGGCCTCCAGGATGCCTCTCAGGTCATTGGAGAACCAATAGACAAGTATATCCTTCCTGAAGACAGGGAAGGGGTGGTGGAGCGCAGCCTGGCGCGGCAGCGGGGCGAGCCAGTGCCATTCTCTAACGAATACCGGGTCCGCAGGCCGAATGGGGAGGTGCGGAATATAGAGGCTCGCTCTGTACGTCTTCAATACAGGGGACAGCCAGCCAACATGGCGGTGCTTCGGGACGTCACCGATGAGAGGCAGGCAGAGCAGGCGCTGCGGGAGAGCGAGGAGCTGTACCGAGCCGTGGTGGAGAATATGGCCGAGGCCGTGGCGATCAGCAGAGATGGGAAACGGCTTTTTGTGAACAAGGTTTTCCTGGACATCCACGGCCTTCGGGATGCCTCCCAGGTTGTTGGGGAGCCCATAGACAGGTATATCCTTCCAGATGACAGGGAAAAGGTGGTGGAGCTTAGCCTGGCGCGGCAACGGGGCGAGCCAGTGCCTGTTGCTAATGAACACCGTATCCTGAGGCCTGATGGGACGGTGCGGACCGTGCTGGTTTCGGGTGTGCCCCTTGCTTACAGGGGGCAGCCAGCCTCTCTGGCGGTGCTTCGAGACGTCACCGATGAGAGGTGGGCACAAGAGGAACGCACCCGGTATGCAAGGGAGTTGGAAGAGACAGTTCACAAGCTTCGGGAGGCCCAGCAGCAGCTGGTCCAGTACGAGAAGCTGGCGGCCATTGGACAACTGGTGTCCGGGGTCGCCCATGAGCTGAACAATCCTCTGACCGGGGTCTGGGGCATTACGGAGCTGGTCCTGAGGAGGGACCTGGACAACACCGTGAGGGAGGACGTGGAGCTGATCCACAACGAGGCCGCCAGGGCAGTGAGGATTGTGCAGAACCTTCTCTCTTTTGCCAGGGCCCGCCGGCCAGAAAGGAGTCATGGGTCGATAAACGAGGCTCTTGAGAAGACCCTGGAGCTGCGAGCCTATGGGATGGGTGTCAGCGGGATTGACCTGGAAAGGGATTTGCAACCCGACCTGCCGAACACCTGGTTTGACTTCCACCAGATGCAGCAGGTGTTTTTGAACATAGTCGTCAACGCGGAGCAGGCTATGACGGAAGCCAACGGTGGAGGAAAGCTAAAGGTTAGGACCAGAAGGGTTGATGGCAGCATCCAGATAAGCTTCACCGACGATGGCCCGGGCATACCCAAGGAGAACATGGGCAGGATATTCGACCCTTTCTTCACCACCAAGGAGGTGGGAAAGGGCACTGGGCTGGGCTTGAGCATTTGCTACGGTATTGTTCAGGAGCATGGAGGCAGGATATGGGCAGAGAGTGAGGTCGGCAAAGGGGCAACCTTTACAGTGGAGATACCGCTGACGACCGAGGATATGAAATGGTGAGACAGAGACGTGTCCTGCTGGCGGACGACGAGGCAAGCATTCGCAGGTTCGTGGGGGTGGGGCTCAGGGCCGAAGGGTTTGAGGTCACGGAGGCGGTGAATGGAGAGGAGGCGATTCGGGCTGTGGAGAAGTCTTCACCTGACCTGGTGCTTCTGGACATCAGGATGCCCAAGGTGGATGGCTTTGAGGTGTGTCGCCGGATTCGGGTATGGTCTCGCGTGCCCATCATCATGCTTAGCGCCATGTCTGATCCCATGGACAAGGCCAAGAGTCTGACCCTGGGCGCGGACGACTACCTGGTCAAACCCTTTAGCATCGACGAGCTGACGGCCCGAATCAGGGCGGTGCTGCGACGCTCCAGCTTGGGGCAGTGAGGCCGGGAATAGGTCTAGCCTGGTATCTTCGTGAGAAGAGCCTATTAGCCATTACCCCTTCCCACCGGGCTTGTTCCAAATGTCATTCTGAAGGAGTCCCGATAGTATCGGGACGACTGAAGAATCTAGGGCGTTTGAGAAGTTGCACTGCCGCAGATTCTTCGCTGCGCTCAGAATGACAGAGAGAGTTAACTAGGAACTACTTTTGGAGCAAGCCCCTTTCCCCCGAGGGGGGAAGGTTGGGATGGGGGTCTCATTCCCACCGCAAGCTGAAGGAAGGGCACCATACTAAATCAGGTCTATGGGGGGCAGAGCGGTGATGATGCCCCGCTCCTTGGCCATGCGGAAAAGGGTCTCCAGGGCCTTCTGACCCTCGTCGCCCATGTCCAGGGTGTCCTGGTTCACGTACATCCGCACAAAGCGGCGGCAGGTCTCCTTGTCTATGCCGCGACTGAACTGCCTCGCGTACTCCAGGGCTTTGTCCTCATGTTCAAAGGCGTAGAGGATGCTCTCCTTCAGCGTTTGAGACATCAGGGATGCGGTGCTCTCCCCCAGGTCGCGGCGCACCATGTCCAGTCCCAGGGGTAGGGGGAGGTTGGTGTCCTGTCCCCAGGCCTCGCCCAGGTCCAGCACCTTTCTCAAACCCAGGCCGCCGTAGGTGACCTGACCTTCGTGGATAAGGAGACCTGCGTCCACCTGTCCTTCCTGAACAGCGGAGACGATGCTGTCAAAGGCCATTGGCACTGCCTGGAAGCCCTCGGCGTAGAGCCGAAGAAGCATGTACGCAGTGGTATACTCCCCTGGGATGGCGATGCGTGCCCCCTTGATACGGACCTCTGTCCGCTGGGCCAGCGCCACCACCATAGGCCCGTAGTTGCGTCCTATGGAGGCACCCACCCGCATGATGCGGTACTTGCGGGCCACTTGGGGATAGACTGCGGCAGAGATGGCGGTGCCCTCCAGCTCGCCCACCAGGGCGCGCCGGTTGAGGGTCTCGATGTCCTCCAGAACGTGCTGCACCTGGAACTTTCCTATCGGCACCTTGCCGTGGGCGATGGCGTAGTACATGAAGGCGTCATCGGCGTCGGGGGTGTGGCCTATTCGGAGTATGGGCATGGCTCCTCCACGGGGGACAATTCTGTCATTTTGCAACCCCATGTTAGGGGAAACGGGCAAGGGACACAAGCCTCCCTGGCGACGGCATGGCCTTTCAGTTATCTGCTCTTCACCCCCTCTCTAACTCTCCCCCATCAAGGGGGAGAGGATAATCCCTTCCCCCTCGGAGGGGGAAGGCCAGGATGGGGGTGCATGTGCATGTGACTCCTGATGAATAATCAAAAGACCTCGGCCGCAGCAGGTGAGCTAGTGTGGTGAACCAGGGGTCATTGGGGCCGGAACGCCTGTCGGATGTCTCTGGTGAGCCCCCTGAGCTCTCGAGAGGTGGGGTTGGAGGTGAGGTCCGTGTGAAGGGGGGTTATGGATATGCGGCGACGCCGTATGGCCCAGACGTCCAAGCCCTTTTCCAGCACCCACCCTGGCCTGTCCCGAGCGATCCAGAAGTACTTGCGGCGTCCGTCATCCCCCTCCTTTATCACGTCCATGTAGGTGCGCCGACCCAGGTGGGTCAGGGACACCCCCTTTATCTTTTCCAGGGGGACGTTGGGGAGGTTTACGTTGAGAAGCAGGGGAGTGGCCAGCCTTCCATCGGCTACCCCCTGGGCAAGGAGCCGCACCACCTGGGCCGCTGGGGCGAAGTGGACGTCTCTCAGGGATGCCACGGAGATGGCGATGGCGGGTATGCTACGGAAGAACCCCTGGAGGGCCGCGCCGATGGTGCCGGAGATGAAGACGTCGTTGCCCATGTTGGCGCCTTTGTTGATGCCTGAGACAATCAGGTCTACCTGCCCCTCCACCAGGGACTCCAGGGCCAGGATTGCGCTGTCCGCGGGGGTCCCCTCCACGGCATAGGCCTTGATACCCTCTACGAGCGGCACCACTTCTGTGGCCCGGACGGGCTGGCCAAGGGTGATGGCAGTGCCGATGCCGCTCTGCTCCCGGTCTGGGGCTACCACCACTACCTCTCCCACGTCCCGCAGGGCCTCTACGGCGGCCCACAGGCCGGGGGAGTAGATGCCGTCGTCATTGGTGGCCAGAATCCTCATAGCGAAGCTACCTTTCGAGTTTCAAACCCTTCGGGTAAGATACCACTTTTTCAGTTCAGGGTTTTTGAGACTTGTACCGCGGTCGTAGTATATCTCATACACCTCGTCTTCTGAGGTGCGCACTCGGTAGTAGTTGCGGTGGTGACGCTGCCACCAGCGGGGACGCTTCGCAGGGTTGCTGCCGAAGCTGTAGTCGGGCCAGGCCGCCAGAATTTCGACTATGGCGTGTCTTTTGCCCTCAACGGTGAAGGCTACAGGCTGGTGCAGAGGTCCTTCGGTTTCCACCTGGAGCTGCTTCCCGAAGTAACGCTGGGCCACTGGCTACAGGTCCTCAGCTCCCAGCACGATGTTGTCTATGAGCCGCGTCTTTCCCATTCGCACGGCCAGGGATACCAGGGCAGGCCCCTGTATACGGTCTAGCTCCTCCAGGGTCTCAGGGTTGGCTATGCTCACGTACTCCAGGTGGGCCATTTCGCCGGCTCGAAGCAGGTCTTCCATGGCCTCTTTGATGGCAGTCGCATCTCGCTCCGCCTGGTTGTACATACGCTCCGCAAGGCAGAGGGAGCGGTACAGGACCGGGGCTGCCTGGCGCTCCTGGGGGTTCAGGTAGACGTTGCGGCTGCTCATGGCCAGGCCATCAGGCTCCCGCACCGTGGGGAGCACCACCAGCTCCACTCCCAGGTTCAGGTCGGCGTTCATCCGGCGGATGACTTGAACCTGCTGGGCGTCCTTCTGGCCGAAGTAGGCCCTGTCGGGCCTGACGATGTTGAACAGCTTGGCGACCACGGTGGCGACACCCCGAAAGTGGCCTGGCCTGGAGGCTCCCTCCAGGCGGCTGGCGATGCTCTCCACGTTCACCCAGGTGTCGAATCCGGGGGGGTATATGTCGTTGGGCCGGGGGATGAAGACCTGGTCAGTGCCAACCTCTTCCAGCAAGGCCAGGTCTCGCTCCAGGGGCCGGGGATAGGCCTGGAGGTCTTCCTGAGGGCTGAACTGGGTGGGGTTGACGAAGATGCTCACCGCCACGGCGGCGTTATCCTCTCGCGCTCGCCGCACCAGGGAGAGGTGGCCCTGGTGGAGCGCGCCCATGGTGGGTACCAGGCCCAGGGGCCGGCTTGCTCCCTTCTGGGCCGACGTCATCTCTGCGACGGTGTGGACAAGCCTCATGGAGCTAGTGTACCTGGGCCTGAAGCTCGGCCAGGATTTCCTCTTTGATGTGGAAACTGTGCTCCGGGCCGGGGAAGCTCTGGTCTTTTATCTCGCTCATGTACTTCGCGACTGCGCTGGCCATGGTCTCTCCCAGGTTTGCGTACCGCTTGGCGTGCTTGGGGACAAACTCGGAGAAGAGTCCCATCATGTCGTGGAAGACCTGCACCTGGCCGTCACACTCCCGACCCGAGCCTATGCCTATGGTAGGTATGGAGACGCGCTGGGTGATGAGCCGGGCCAGGGAGGCCGGCACGCACTCCAGCACCAGGGAGAAGGCTCCCGCCTGTTCCAATGCCCTGGCGTCCTCTATGAGCCGCACCGCTGCCTTGAGGGTATTGCCCTGCACCTTGTAGCCTCCCATCTGGTTGACGGACTGGGGTGTGAGGCCGATGTGTCCCATGACTGGGATGCCAGAGGAGACCATGCGCTCCACGGTGGGGGCCACGGTGATGCCGCCCTCCAGCTTCACTGCCTGGGCGCCAGCTTCCTGGAGGAACCGCCCGGCGTTGTGCAACGCCTCGGAGATGTCGGCCTGGTAGGACATGAACGGCATGTCCCCAACGATGAGGGCGTGCTCAGCGCCCCTGGCCACGGCCCTGGTGTGGTGGATCATGTCGTCCATGGTGACGGGAAGGGTGGAATCGTATCCCAGCATAACGACCCCCAGACTGTCTCCCACCAGTATGATGGGCATACCGGCCTTGTCCACTATCCTGGCCGAGGTGAAGTCGTAGGCCGTGAGCATGGCGACCTTCTCTCCCCTGGCCTTCATCTCCTTGATGTCGTTTATGGTTACACGCATGTCGCACCTCCTACGCGCCCGCCGAGGCGGGTCGCGTGATTTCAACCTATGGGCAATGTCCTGGCCCTGGCAAGCCTCTCTTCCAGAAGCGCTGTTATCTCTCGCTCTTTGACCTGGTCAATGCCTCCCTTCTCCCTGGATAGAGCCACCGCGCCCAGGGCGACCTGGCAATAGAGGGGCAGCACAGAGGGAGCCTGGCATTCCAGGGCATCCAGGTGCTTGCGCACTGTCCCCACGTCTCCTCTGGATATGGGGCCTGTGAGGGCTGTGGGGATACCCTGGGCCTCCAGGCTGTCCACGGTGCTCCGCAGGAGGGGAAAGAGCACCTTCAGCCCTTCCTCCCTGGTGTATCCCATCACCTTCCACACCTCCGCGGCCTGGCCCACCAGGGTAACCACTGCACCGCAGGCCAGGAAGCCGGAGAGGTGGTAGAGAGCCCTGTGCTCCGGCGCAATCTCCACGGGCCACCCACCCAGTGCGTGGGCCATCTCTTTCAAGGTGTCTATGAGTGGCGGCGGCCCCTCCACGGCGAAAGCGACGCCGGCTAGGTTTGCCCCTCCGTAACTGATGGCAGGGAAGGTCTGCATGGGGTGGAAGGAGCCAACCCTGGCCCCCTGCTTTCGGGCGGCATCCAGGATGGCGGCCGATTCGGCACCGGAGCAGTGGACAACTCCCATGTCCCTGTGCCATTGCACGCTCCTTGCCACGGTCGCGATGGCGTCGTCCGAGGTGGTGATGAAGACCAGGTCACAGCCATCGGCTACCTCTTGAGGGGTCTTGAGGGAGGTGCAGCCTTGAATGCGCCCTGCCAGCACCTCTGCGGACGCCAGGGTGCGGCTGGCCACCGCGGTCACACGATACCCCCGTTGGTGTAGTGCCAGGGCCAGCCCGGTGGCGGCCCGGCCCGCGCCGATGAAGCCCACTCGAAGAGACCTACTGTCCACCGTGCCTGCTCCTGAGGAGGTAATGGGCTGCGGCGAAAACCGCTCCCACGCCCAGCAGCGCCACGCCCCAGAGTGCCATCGCGGGGGTGTCCTTCCCCACGAAGGCGGCGACAATCAGCCCCAAGCCGAGGCCAGCGGAGGTCATGCCCCAGGCCAGGAGACGGGGCCCTATGACGCTGGAAATCATGGGAGGAGGTCTCCTTTTTTCATTGGGTTGCCTCCCGGGCCGAGGGCACTCCTCCCAGGCCCTTGGCGGCCAGAACAGCCCTTACCACGGCCTGGGCCACCGCCTGGGTGGCCGTGGAGCATAGCTGTCTCATATCTACCTCTCCGCTGCTTTTGCCCGTAGCCAGGGCGAAGACCACGTCCCCGTCACTCATGGAGTGGCATGGCCGCACCGCCAGCGCCAGGCCGTCGTGGCCTACCTGGGCCAGCTTGTTGGCCTGCTCTTTGTTGAGGGAGGCGTTGGTGGCTACCACCGCCAGGGTGGTGTTGGTGAGGTCGGCTTGGCGCTCCAACTCGCTGCGGGGGTTGACCAGAAGCTCCACGGTACGGAAGAATCCTTGGTTCTTCTTGTCTCGGGGGCCTGCCAGGACCTGCCCCGTATCGGGGTCTACCACGTCGCCCAGGGCGTTGACCACGGCCAGCGCCCCCACGACGATGTCATCCAGGCGGATGCTGGATGTTCCCACTCCTCCCTTGGTGGCCAGGGCGTGTCCCAGCACCTTGCCCACGGTAGCCCCGGTTCCCGCTCCCACGCTTCCCTCCTCCGGAGGCTCCTCCGTGGCGTTGAGACAGGCCGCGTAGCCCTCCTCCGGGCCCGGCCTGACGGTGTGAGTGACAAGTCCCAGGTCGAAGATGATGGCCGCGGGGACGATGGGCACCACCCAGAGACCGGCATGGAATCCTATACCCCTCTCCTCCAGGTATCGCATGACCCCCGAGGCGGCGTCCAGCCCAAAGGCGCTGCCTCCGCTCAGGAGTATGGCGTGTACCTGCTGCACCAGGTTTCCAGGCCGCATCAGGTCCGTCTCTCGAGTGCCTGGAGCGGAGCCGCGCACGTCTACGCCGGCGACGGCTCCCTGGGGGCAGAGGACGACGGTGCAGCCGGTGGCGGCTTCCAGGTTGGTGAAGTGGCCTACCTGGATGCCCTCCACGTCGGTGATGGCGCTATGCAAGGCTCCGTTCCGTGACAAGAAAGGGCCTTTCCACGTCCTGGAGAAGGCCACTGGGGTTTAATTGGGGTGTAGACGCGCCGTCGTGGTCTCACGATCCCCGCGGCCTCCTGCAAGAGCGTTCTTAGGCTCACCGCTGCCTGTGAGTCGGTGGCAGTAGAATTCTAGTCAGGCTCCAGGAGTTTGTCAAATTGGTGTACTCGTCCAGTAGTGTAATCCTTTGTGTGCAAGAGCAAAAGGGGCGCATCTTCCGAAGGCGCTAGTTATCATCAAAACTGCAAAAGACCGCCTCTGCCTGGGCTCTCCAGCCTTCATCGGTGTCAAAGGCACGAAACTGGTTCAGCCACCTGGAGACATCTTTCCCGGGGATCAGCACCTTGCCTTCGTACACGATGGGAGAGCGATGCATGGCCGATATTAGCGGCCCAAGTATCGGTATCGCATTGGTTCGGCTCATCTGCGCCATGCTTGCCACCACGTAGTTTACCTTTTGTACCTGGTCCCAGAAACCCAGATAGTCGCTCAGGTACACTCTCTTGGCCATCTCGTCATCTTTGCCGTTGAGCGTTTCTAGCATTTCGGAAACGCCCAGCAGTCCGTGCCCGCCTACCCTGTCTACCAGGACTTTTCCCTGGCACTGGACATCCGTGCCGTTTTTCGCGGCCTCCTCCACGCGGCTCAGGATGCAATCGATCCGCTCTCGTAGAACAAGGTACTCCTTCACCACGGCTATCTTGTCCGATTCCTGACTCACGGAGTTGGTCCTGAAGGCCAGGTCTGGCAAGTCTGCCGCGCGCACCAGAGTCTTGCCCCCAAGCTCAATGGGGCCTGCAGAAACTGAAGCCGTGTTCATCTCTCCCAGAACAAAGGCGACATCTTCCGCCATTGCGTCGGCAATACGGCCTTCTCTGGCCCCCAGGATAATGACCAGCAAGCTTAGCAACCACCACCGCTTGAGATATGGTTTCAACACGAGCTACGCCTCCCCTCCAAATGTCTACGCCGGGTAATGCCCGCGGCTGCTGAGACATTCCTCTCAATCAAGCGTAACAACTACTGCCAAGCCCGTCAAATCCTGCATTAGGGCATACCTTCGCGGGCGCGAAAGGCTTTCTAAAGCTCCCTGGAACCCGCCCGCCTGCCCAGGTGGAGCGTTCGAATAAAGAAGCGCAAGACCCGGAGCCATATAGGTGCACTGAAAAACGAGTCCAGCATCTTCCGAATGCGCTCGTCTGCATCGCCCTGGAAAACCTGGCCGTGGGCCAGGCAAGCGATGTCGAAGTCCAGCTCGGCTATCTTGCGCAGGGACTTCTCGTAGAGCTTTAAATCCGTCTTGGGAAGGGGCACGGAGCCTCCCACGTACTGGCCGATGTTCACCACCATATCTCCCAGAAAGATGGCCTTTCGGGACTCCAGGTAGAAGCAGATGCTGCCCGGAGTGTGCCCAGGCGTGTGTATTACCCTCAGACCTCCCAGAATTGGAAGGACCTGCCCATCCTCCAGGAATCCATCGGCGACAATCCTGCGCAGAAAGGGTATTGGAAGGGGGTTCTCGCCGAAGACGTTAAGGTAAGATACGAGGTGTCGCCCCTGGGCGTCGAGCCTGGTGTCCGCCTGGTGAACCAGGACCTGAATGGGGGCTAACTCCTTTAGCTCGGGCACGCTGCCCGTGTGGTCGGGATGGGAGTGAGTTATCAGGACCCGTTTCAGTTCCTCAACGCGCCGTCCCAGGCTCTCGATGTACTCCACCACTACGCGACCATTTCCGGGGTAGCCCGTGTCTACCAGGGTCAGGTCTTGGTCCACCAGAAGATAGACGTTTGCCCCCCTGGCCTTCTGGATGTGATGAATCCCTGGGGCGACTTCCATGGACTGCCCTCCTAGGCTATGGCCATGTAGGCTCACTCCTCCAGGATGATGTCCCCACTCTTCCCCCCCTGTTTCCTCACTAGCCGTATGCTTTCCAGGCGCATGCCCCGGTCTACGGCCTTGCACATATCGTAAATGGTGAGCGCGGCTATGGCTACGGCGGTGAGGGCCTCCATCTCCACCCCGGTCTTGGCCGTAGTCCTGGCCGTGGCGGTTATGTGCACCTGGCTGCTCTTTTCATCCAGCTCCAGCTCCACCGTCACCTGGTCCAGTGGCAGGGGATGGCAAAGAGGGATGAGGTCCGAAGTGCGCTTGGCCCCCGTGATGCCCGCAATCCGTGCCACGGAGAGGACGTCCCCCTTCTCCACCTCGCCCTTCTTGATTAGCTCCAGGGTATGCCTCTGCATCGCCACGGAGCCTTTTGCCACGGCCTCCCGCTGGGTCTCGGGTTTCCAACCCACGTCCACCATTCTCGCTCTCCCGTGCTCATCCACGTGGGTGAGACGGGAGCCAGCCGCGGGGGTGGCGGCCCTATCGGTGGCCAGCTTGTCGGCTCGCTCGTTCTCAGGATGCCCCACATGCCCCTGCACCCACTCCCAGGCCACGTGGCGCTGGGCCACCAGGGTGTCCAGGCGGTTCCACAGGTCTATGTTGGCCCTCCGCTTCCAACCCCGGGTCATGGTGTTAACCAGGTACTGGCTGTCGCTGTACAGAGTAACGGTTGAACCATCTGGCGTAGCCTCCAGGCCCTTGATGGCGGCCAGAATCTCCATACGGTTGTTGGTGGTGTCTTCCTCATGGCCAGCCAGCTCCGTCTCCTGGCCGTTGTGTTGAACTATAGCCGCCCACCCTCCGGGGCCGGGATTGCCCAGGCAAGCGCCATCGGTGTAGATGCGAATCTGCTCGGTCACTGTTTACTTCCAGCGTCCTTAATTATGAAGAAGTGGGACAGCAAAGGGCTGTCCCACTCATAATACCCCTCTGTGACGCCGCCCTCAAGCTACCCCCCGATCTGGTACATCTCCACCTTTCTCTGGGGAGGCTCAGCCAGGGAGGCCCTTATCTCCGAGTACCGGTCCGTGCGCCGGCCCCAAATGTCCGATATTAGAGTCTCCAGGTCGGCGTCGCTGGCCCCTGCTCTCATGGGGCCTCGCAGGTCATGCCCATCTGCGGCAAACAGACAGGTGTACAGCTTCCCCTCCGTGGAGAGGCGGGCACGGATGCAGTCGCGGCAGAAAGGCTCCGTGACCGACGATACAAACCCTATCTCACCACTTCCGTCCAGGTATCTGTAACGGTCGGCCACCTCGCCGCGGTAGCTCTTGTCCACCGGCTCCACAGGCATCTCGGCGTTAATCCAACGAAGCACCTCGGCGGAGGGCACAACGCTGTCCATCATCCACCCGTTGATATTTCCCACGTCCATGTACTCGATGAAACGCACGGTGATTCCCGTCCCTTTGAAGTGTCTGAGCAGGTCGAAGATGGTGTGGTCGTTTACACCTCTCTGCACCACCGTATTGATTTTGATGGGGTGAAGGCCCACCTCCCGAGCCTTCTCAATGCCTTCCAGCACCCTCTTCACGCCGAATCCCCGGCCGTTCATCTTGCCGAAAACCTCGTTGTCCAGGCTGTCCAGGCTGACGGTAATCCTCTGGAGGCCGGCCTCTTTAAGGGCCTGGGCTTTTCGGGCCAGCAGGTAGCCATTGGTGGTCAAGGTCAGGTCCTCTATTCCCTCTATGCGGGCGAGCAGGGCAACGAGCTTTTCCACGCCGCTTCTGACCAGGGGTTCCCCGCCCGTTAGTCGCACCTTGGTAGTCCCCAGCCGCACAAAGATCCGAGTAAAACGGGCGATCTCCTCAAAGGTCAGCATCTCTTCCCTGGGGAAGAACCTGTACCTTGTGCCGAATATCTCCGTAGGCATGCAGTAGATGCAACGGAAGTTGCATCGGTCTGTGACGGAGATACGGAGGTCGTTCAACATCCTGCCGAGGAGGTCTTTGACCATCGTCGGCGGGTGTTCCCTGAGTCCGTCCTTCTCTGAATCTGGCACTACTCTGTACTCCGATGCGCCATTGCTATTCACGAGTACATCCTTGCTATTGCTTCTCTTTCGAATACGAGGACTTATCTTGCTTGCCGGCAGCCACATTTTTGAGGTACTCCATCGCCTTCCTGGCTGCCCTGCCCCGATGGCTGGCGCTGTTCTTTTCCTCTGGAGTCAGCTCCGCCATAACCCTTCCCAGGGAAGGCATATAGAACACGGGGTCGTAGCCAAATCCGCCTGTTCCCCTGGGATCTAGGGCTACTACCCCCTCGCACGCTCCCTCAAAGAGATTGACGGCTCCCGTCGGCTCAGCCACCGCTACTACAGAGCGGAAACGCGCCCTCCGTTTATCCCATGGTATACCTTCCAGCTTGCTCAGTAAATACCGCACCCTCTCTTCGTCCGAGGCATGGGGGCCGGCGTAGCGAGCGGACAGAACCCCCGGTTCGCCACCCAGGGCGTCCACCTCAAGGCCCGAGTCGTCGGCCAGGGTGAGCAGGCCACTGGCTGTGGCAAAGGCTCTGGCCTTGAGAGCGGCGTTCTCTTCAAAGGTAGCACCCGTCTCCTCCACCTCCAGGGCAATGCCCTCCTCCTGGAGGGTGGTGAGGGTGAAGGGCACACCTTGCAGGAGCATGGCCAGTTCCCGGGCCTTGCCTGAATTGCGTGTCGCGATGAGAAGCTTACTTAACACGTCTATCGTAAATCCACGAACACGACATACGGTAGGGGCGATTCATGAATCGCCCCTACATGGCTCACCACGAGCGAAGCAAGGAGTAGTGGAGCGGCATCTGCTGCTACGAAGTGTGGGAAGCAGAGTGTGTGACCGCCTTGTGGCCGTCCCGCACGGCGAACTGGCTCAGCAGTCCTTCCACCGTGTTGCGGAAGCCGCTGTACTCCAGCTCGTTGTAGGGGAGCATGGCCGCCCCTGACCAGCCCTGGTCCCGCATGGCCAGCCCCTTCTCTTGCGCCTTGGTGCGTACGTAGTCCCAGGCCGGGTTGTCGAAGACGTCTACGACCTCGTCAGAGAAGTGTCCGCTGGCATCCAGGGAAAAGGCTGCGCAGGACACCAGGGGCAGGCAGTAGATTCCAGTGACCGCCGTGTTCAGAGGCACGGGCATGAGAGGCATGACATGGGAGCCACGGGCATCCCCGCCGATGTAGTGGGCCTTGGTGAAGGGTGATACCAGCTCCTCGGGAGCGGGGAAGACGCCCTGGTTACGCACCAGCGCCACGGGGTCGTCCTTGCCGGTGTACGTCCCGGCGATGTTGTGGAGCCGCTGGGCGGAGACGGCCACTGCTTGCTCATCGTAGGTGCGGGAGTAGATGGCGTCTATGCCAAACCGCTCGTTGTCCCGCAGCAGCATTGCAATCTTGTAGGAGTCCTCAGGGGCGTTCAGTTCGATGACGCTGTCGCCCTCGGTGTGGTCCATGTCGATGATGCGGAAGCGGAACCCACCTATCATCCTGGGGAGCATAAGTCCGGCGCAGTACATGGGGTCGGCAAACCCCAGGAAGAAGGGGAGGTTGTAGGCGCCGGGGCCGCACTTGTCTCCGGCGAACATCATAAAGGACTCGGCAGGGCGGACCCGGTTGGTCTTGACCGGGTCGTGCTCAAACTCCAGCTCGGCCACGGCGGGGCCTGCTCCACGGATGTTGCCTGATGGGGCGTCCACCAGCAGGTCCTGGCCGGCGCCATAAAGGCCGTACCTCTGGGCGATGGCCGTGGCATCCAGGAAGGTCTTCCAGGCGAACTGGTGGACCTCTTCGTTGTCGGCGCCGTGGGTATGAGACATCAGCATGGCGATGTCATCGCCGGTGTGGGACACAAAGCCGTCGATGATGAACTTTTTGGCTATGGCGTCCTTGACAGCCTTCCTGGTAGCCTCCATCATTTTGTCTGAAGGTTTCGTGTGGCCTCCGATGGAACCCACGTCGGCCTTCAGGATGGACAGGGTGATTCTCATGGCTCCCTCCCTTACACTATTGAATTGGCGCCAGTATACCAATCCCCTTGGGGGGGGTCAAGGAAAGAGGGGGGCGACGTGCCTGCCTTCCGGATACATGCATTCTTTGACCAACCTCGTTTCTCCTATGAGGTGAAGGACGGCATATAAGGCTCTCATATTTCATAAGATGGTGAAAAACTCCCCCATTTTTGCGTTGACCTGAAAAAAGGTATGTGATAGTATGCACAAGGTTTGGTGGCTCCTTTGAACAAGGGAACGCTGGCCATAGTCCTGCAACTGGTGGGAATGGGATGGTACGTTGCCACCAGCATTATTCTGGGTCTCTTGGGAGGCCTCTGGCTTGACAGAAAACTGGGTACGTTGCCCCTCTTCACTCTGGTAGGAGTAATTCTGGGCACGGTGGCTGCTTTCTACGGCATATATAGAATGATGTTACCGCTTCTCAAGCTGGATCAGGGGTCTGACAAGAAAAACAAGGGACAGCAACCTTAATGACTGCTGGACTGAAAAAAGTTCTCATTGTTGGCGGCATTGCCGTAGTTGGCCTGCTTGTTGTGGGGTTCATGAATGGAGCCATTGGAGCGGCCTTCTTGGGGAAGGAGGAGGGCTTCCTACCGGCTCCCCACGTGGAACTGGCGGCTCCGGTGGTCTTTCATATAGGAAGCCTGGGCGTCACCAACACCATGCTCTCTGCCTGGGTGACTACGGTTGTCCTGATTCTCCTCTTTGTGGGAGGGACGCGCCGCGCAGCGCTGGTGCCCAGGGGCCTTCAGAACGTGGTGGAATGGGCCATCGAGTCGCTGTACAACTTCGTGGAAGGGGTGGCAGGCCGTCAACACGCCCGCGCCTTCTTTCCCGTCATCGCCACAATCTTCCTGTTTGTTTCCTTCAACGCCTGGTTGTCGCTGATTCCCATCTACCAGAGCTTGACCATTGAAAATGGAGGGACGGAAACGCATCTTCTCAGGTCTGCGGGGACGGACCTGAACATGCCCCTGTCCATTGCGCTGATATCCGCGGTGTTCGTGGAGTTTTGGGGGATTCGTGTCCACAAACTGGGGTATTTGAAGGAGTTTCTACGCTTCGGGACGCTCTTTCGGGGCCTTCGCCGCTTCTCGCCTGCGGAGGTGTTCAACGGTGCTATTGACATCTTCGTTGGGATCCTGGAGCTCGTCAGCCACTTCGTTCGCATTGTCAGTTTCACCTTCCGTCTCTTCGGCAATATGACTGCTGGTGAGATAGTGCTGCTCATCTCGGCTTTCCTGGTCTCTTTTGTGTTCACGCTGCCCTTCTACGGGCTGGAGCTGCTGGTGGGTTTCATTCAGGCTCTCATCTTCGCCGGCCTTACTCTGGCCTTCGCGCTGGTGGCGGTCTCTCAAAGTGAGGAGGCGCACTAGTCATACTGAATCGTGGGGGTAATTAGTATGGACATCATCCTTTTGGTGCTAGTACTGTCGGTTCTGGGAGTGGCGGGGGCCACTCTGGCAGCGGTTCTGGCTCTATATGCCCGTCAGGAGTAATAGGGCGGGGAAGTCTGGCTGAAAATCGCGACGTAATGTAAGGAGGTAGTATGTTTGTACCGGACCTTGTTGCTGCTGTAGCCATGCAGGAGATCACACCCGATGCCATGAAGTTGCTGGCGGCTGGCCTTGCGGCTGGACTGGGGATGCTGGGGCCTGGCATCGGTATCGGCATTCTGGGTGCGGCGGCTATGAACGCCCTGGGCCGCAACCCCGAGGCTCGTGGGGCCATCATGACCAACATGATCTTGGCCATCGCATTCGCCGAGGCCATTGGTATCTACGCCCTTATCGTCGCCATTATTCTGGCCCTAGTTGCCTAGCCGTAGCGACAGAACCCGCTAAAGCGCTCACAAGGAGGGGTTCTCATGTTGCTCTCTATTCTGGCAGCCGAAGGGGAGGCTGGGGGCATTGCTGCCCTGGGGTTTAACCTCCCCAGCCTGATCGTCTATCTGGTTAACTTCCTGATTCTTCTGGGAGTGCTGTACCTGTTTGCCTACAAGCCCGTGCTGCGCATGATAGATCAACGTTCAGAGCGCATCAAAGAGGGGCTGGAGACGGCAGAGCGGGTGAGACAGGAAGCGGCGGCGCAGCAGGTGGCGATGGAGAAGAGGTTGGACGAAGCCCGTCAAGAGGGGCAGAAGCTCCTGGTTCAGGCCAGAGAGATGGCCGAGCGGTATCGGGAAGGGGAGCGGGAGAAGGCTCGCCAGGAAGCGGAGGCTTTTATCGCCAGGGCCAGGCAGGATATCCATCGGGAGCGGGATGAAGCGATAGACCAGGTGCGACGCCATTTCGCGGAGTTGGCTATACTGGCTGCGGAGCGGGTGATAGAGCGCTCCCTGGACGAAAGCGCTCATAGAGATATCATCGAGAAGGTGCTCGAAGAGAGCCCCAGGATCAGCGGGAGCTAGGAAGCAGCAATGCCCAGAAGACCATCTGCAAGGCGATACGCTTCCGCGCTCTACCAGTTGGCCCTGGAGAGAGGCGCGGTAGAGAGGTGGCAGGCAGACCTGCAGGCCATGGATGAGGCTCTGCAGGAGAGAGAGTTCGCTGCCTTTCTGGGGATGCCCAAGATCAGGCTATCTCAGAAGATGAGCGTAATCCGGGAGGGCCTGCCGCAGCTAGACCCCCTGGTCCATAATCTCCTGGGCCTGCTCATCTCCAGGGATATGGTGGAGGCGGTCTCCTCGCTTCGAGATGAGTATGGCAAGCTGGTGGACCGGCAGCACGGCCGGGAGCGGGCACACGTGATAAGCGCCGTGCCCCTGGCAGCAGGTCATCGGGAGCGTTTGGCCCGTTACCTTGAGGAACTGATGGGCAAGGAGATAGAGATGACCACCGCTGTGGACCCCAGTATTCTGGCGGGGCTGGTAGCCCGGGTGGGGGATAGGCTCATTGACGGCAGCGCCAAAACCAGGCTCCAGGAGTTGAAGAAATCGTTGGCTGAGGCAGCCTACTAGAGCTGCTCCCTAATTTCTCGCTAGAGGTAAGAACATGGCAGTACGTGGACAGGACATCACGTCGGTAATCAAACGCCAGATCCAGGAGTTCGGTGGCGAGGTCACCATGGTGGATGTGGGCACGGTGGTGGAGGTAGGGGATGGCATTGCCCGCATCCAGGGCCTGGCCGGTGCTCGTTACACCGAGCTGCTGGAGTTTCCCGATAACATCATGGGCATCGCCCTGAACCTGGAGGAGGATAGTGTGGGCGCGGTCATCTTGGGGGACGACTCCCATATCAAGGAGGGAGACGAGGTCCGCTCCACGGGCCGCATTGTGGAGGTTCCCGTAGGAGACGGCCTTCTGGGACGTGTGGTGGATGCCTTGGGCCGTCCACTGGACGGAAAAGGCGCAATAAAGTCGGATAAGACAAGGCCTGTGGAGAGGGTGGCCCCCAACGTGGTGATGCGCCGGTCTGTGGCGGTCCCTGTGCAGACGGGCATCAAGGCCATCGATGCCATGATCCCCATCGGCAGGGGACAGCGGGAGCTCATCATTGGAGACCGCTCCACGGGCAAGTCGGCCATCGCCCTGGATACCATAGTGAACCAGCGGGGCGGCGACCTCACCTGCATTTACGTGGCCGTTGGCCAGAAGGCCAGCAAAGTGGCCCAGACGGTGGCTACCCTGGAGGAGCATGGGGCCATGGAGCACACCATTGTGGTGGCGGCCAACTCTGCCGACCCTGCCGCTTTGCAGTACCTGGCTCCCTACTCGGGCTGCGCCATTGGAGAGGAGATCATGGAGCAGGGCAAGGACGCCCTCATCATCTATGACGACCTCTCCAAGCATGCCTGGGCATACAGGCAGCTCTCCTTGCTGCTCCGGCGTCCTCCCGGGCGGGAGGCGTACCCTGGGGATGTCTTCTACCTCCACAGCCGTTTACTGGAGCGGGCGGCCAAACTGGACGACCAGTTTGGCGGGGGTTCCCTCACTGCCCTGCCCATCATCGAGACCCAGGCGGGAGATGTGTCGGGCTACATACCCACCAACGTAATCTCCATCACCGACGGCCAGATCTACCTGGAGGCCGACCTGTTCAACGCCGGCATACGTCCGGCGGTGAACGTGGGCCTCTCCGTCTCCCGGGTGGGAGGCTCGGCCCAGACCAGGGCCATGAGACAGGTGGCGGGTCGTCTTCGCCTGGACCTGGCCCAGTACCGAGAGTTGGTGACCTTTGCCCAGTTCGGCACCGCCGACCTGGATGCGGCTACCAGGGCCCAGTTGGAGCGGGGGCAGCGTATTACCGAGGTGCTGAAGCAGCTCCAGTACCAGCCCATGCCCCTGGAGAAGCAGGTCGCCATAATGTATGCCGTCATCAACGGATACATGGATGATGTAGCCATCACCAAGGTAAAGGGATTCGAGGAGGCTTTCCACCGCTACATGGAAGGTGCTCATGCCGACCTCCTGAAGTCTATCCTGGAGAAGAAGCAGCTGGATGGAGAGCTGACCGAGGCCCTGGTCAGCGCCATTACGGAGTTCAAGAGGACGGTGCCATACTAGGGAAGGCCACTCCTTGTCATTCTGAGCGAAGCGAAGAATCTAGGACGGATGACTTTCTACCCTTCGCTCTGCTCAAGGTGACAGCACGGTAATCTGCTTGAGGTTGCAGCATGGCTAACATACGAGTAATAAGACGGCGCATTCGTAGTGTCCAGAACACCGCCAAGGTGACCCGGGCCATGGAGATGATTGCCGCCTCCAAGATGCGGCGCTCTCAACAGCGGCTCCTGGCGGGTCGCCCATACTCGGAGATGATGCTGGAGGTCCTGGGACACCTGGCGGCCCAGATGGGGGACGCGGGGGACGACGTTCATCCTCTGCTGCGCCGCCGAGAGGTGAAGCGGGTGGAGGTAATCCACATCACTCCTGACCGTGGCTTGTGCGGCGGCCTCAACTCAAACCTGAACCGGGTCGCCGGGCGGTTCATGCTGGATAGGGACGTGCCAGTGAGCGTGATCCCCGTGGGGAGAAAGGGCCGGGACTTTATGGTGCGCACCGGCAGGGAAGTGCGGGCCGTTTTCGTGGACATGGGGGATCGCCCGAGCTTGATGGACACCCTGCCCATCTCCCACCTGGTCATTGATGACTACGAAAGCGGCTATGCCGACGAAGTCTACGTTGGGTACAGCCGTTTCTTCTCCACCGTGGTGCAGAGGCCCGTCATGCAGAAGCTCCTTCCCATTGAGCCGGCGCATCTGGAGTCCAACCTGAGGGGAGGCTATATCTACGAGCCTAGCTCTATACAGGTGCTAGGCTCCCTTCTTCCGCGATTCGTGGAGATGCAGATATATCATGCCATGCTGGAGTCCATAGGAAGCGAGCAGTCGGCTCGCATGGTGGCCATGCGCAACGCCACGGACAGCGCCAACGATATGATCCAGAGCCTTACTCTGCTCATGAATAAGGTGCGCCAGGAGTCCATCACCAAGGAGCTTCTGGACATCGTGGGAGGGGCGGTGGCCCTGGAGGGATAGGTTATTCCTGGAAGGCGAGAGGAGAGAGCACAATGGCAGCAGGAGCCAAGGGAAAAGTTGTTCAGATAATAGGCACCGTGGTGGACATAGAGTTCCCCCCGGATGAGCTTCCCGAGGTGGACAACGGCCTGGAGATAAACCACGAGGGGAAGCGTCTGGTGATGGAGGTGCAGCAGCATATCGGCAACAACTGGGTCCGTTGCCTGGCCCTGGGGCCCACGGAAGGGCTGCGACGGGGCACAGAGGCCGTGGATACCGGCAGGCCCATAGCGGTGCCGGTAGGCCCAGCTACCCTGGGAAGGCTGTTCAACGTCGTTGGAGAACCCCTGGACAACCTGGGAGAGGTGAAGGCGGAAGAGACCTGGCCCATTCACCGGCAGCCTCCTGCCTTCGATGAGCAGGAGACCCATACCAACATGCTGGAGACGGGGATCAAGGTCATCGACCTGATTACCCCCTTCACCCGGGGCGGCAAGATTGGCGCTTACGGAGGCGCAGGGGTGGGCAAGACCGTCATCATCATGGAACTTATCCGCAATATCGCCACGGTGCACAAGGGCTATTCCGTCTTCGCTGGAGTGGGAGAGCGTTCCCGAGAGGGCAACGACCTCTGGCACGAGATGCAGGCCTCAGGAGTGATGAAGAACACCGTTCTGGTCTTCGGCCAGATGAACGAGCCTCCAGGGGTACGGCTTCGCATCGGCCTTACAGGCCTGACCATGGGGGAGTACTTCCGGGACAGGGAGGGCCAGGACGTGCTCCTGTTCATAGACAATATCTACCGCTACATCCTGGCCGGCATGGAGGTATCCGCTCTCCTGGGCCGCATGCCCTCGGCGGTGGGATACCAGCCTACCCTCTCCACGGAGATGGGAGAGCTGGAGGAGCGTATCACCACCACCAAGAAGGGGTCTATCACCTCTTTCCAGGCCATCTACGTTCCCGCAGACGACTACACCGACCCAGGCATTGTCACTACCTTCGGCCACCTGGATGCCGTGGTCTCCCTGGAGCGCTCCATCGCTGAGCAGGGTCTCTATCCCGCAGTGGACCCTCTCACCTCGGGCTCTCGTATTCTGGACCCCCTCGTAGTTGGGGAAGAGCACTACCGGGTGGCCCGGGGAGTCCAGCAGGTGCTACAGAGGTACAAGGACCTACAGGACATCATCGCCATTCTGGGCATGGAGGAGCTGTCCGAGGAAGACAAGATCACCGTGACCCGGGCCCGCAAGATACAGCGATTCCTCTCCCAGCCCATGTTCGTGGCCGAGGCCTTCACCGGGCGGGAAGGACGGTACGTCTCTATCAGGGATACGGTCAGGGGCTTCGGCGAGATTCTGGAGGGCAAGCACGACGACCTTCCCGAGCAGGCCTTCTACATGGTG
>JACQTZ010000014.1 GCA_016210515.1 Chloroflexota bacterium | reverse complement strand
TCCCGCCCAGGTCGGTCCTGGCCGCCATCTCCGCGGCCAAGAGCCAGCTTATCGATGCGGAGAGCTTTGCTGCGGGGCAATCCGGCCACCCGGAGGTGGTCATCGCCAGGGCGTACCTGCGGTACCAGAACATGCTCCAGAAAAACAACGCGGTGGACTTCGATGACCTGCTGCTCAAGACCTACGCCCTTTTCAGGGACAACGATTCAGTGCTGGATAAGTACCAGTCCCGCTACATTTACCTGCTAATAGACGAGTTCCAGGACACCAACGTAGCCCAGTACGCCATCGCCCGCCAGCTTGTGGGAAAGCATCGCAACATCTGCGTGGTGGGCGACCCCGACCAGGCCATATACTCCTGGCGCAACGCGGACATACGCAACATCCTCTCCTTTCGGCGGGACTATCCAGAGGCCAGGCTGGTCACCCTGGAGGAGAACTACCGCTCCACCAAGACCATACTGGAGGCAGCCCACGGGGTCATCTCCGCCAACCACCGAAGGATAGACAAACCCCTGCTCACCCATAACCCCCGAGGCAAGCCCATCTTCGTTGGAGAGGCCTACAATCCCGAGGAGGAGGCCCAGCAGGTGCTGCGGGAGATAGAGAGGCTGAAGCGAGAGGAGGGGCGCAGCCTGGGAGAGTGCGCCGTGATGTACCGGGTCAACGCCCAGTCTCGCGCCCTGGAAGAGGGTTGCCTGAAACACGGCATCGCCTACCAGCTCATCGGAGGGCTCCGCTTCTACCAGCGCAAAGAGGTGAAGGACGTGATAGCCTACCTTCGCGCAATCCACAACCCCTACGATGAGGTCAGCCTCCTGAGGGTGATTAACGTCCCGCCGAGGGGCATCGGTCAGAGGAGTGTCGACCAGCTGGTGCAGACGGCCCGTGAGGGAGCCATCCCCCTCTACGCTGCCATGCAGCTTCTGGCCGAGCCAAGGGATGAGGAGACCAACGCCCTGCCACGGGGTAGCCGCACCTTTCAGCCGGTCATCAGGTTCCTACATCTCCTGAACGGGCTCATGGAGGAGGCCAAGCGTCTTGAAGTGGCGGACCTGATAGACGCCGTGGTGGAACAAACGGGGTACAAGAGCCACCTGATGGAGGACGGCGAGCAGGGCCGTGAGCGGTGGGAGAACGTGCAGGAGCTGCGCTCCACAGCTCAGGAGTTCCAGGACCCAGACCCGGAGGAGAGGCTTTCTGCCTTTCTGCAAGGCGTGGCCCTGGTCTCGGACGCAGACACCCTGAAAGATAGCCAGGACGCCCTTACACTGATTACCCTGCACCAGGCCAAGGGGCTGGAGTTCCCCGTGGTGTTCATCGTTGGCCTGGAAGAGGGGCTTTTGCCCCACATACGCTCCTTTGACGACCCCGACCAGATGGAGGAGGAGAGACGCCTGTTTTACGTGGGCATGACCAGGGCCAAAGACAGGCTGTACATTACTCGCGCCTTTCGTCGGGGATTCAGGGGTAACGGCGTACCCAACCTGCCGTCCCGTTTCCTGGCGGACCTTCCCCAGCACCTGGTTTCTCCCCTGGCGATGGCGGAGAAGCAAGCCGTTACCCTGGGCCAGCGCAATGCAGGCCCATCTATAGAGAAGGGAACCAGTGCGCCTCTGAAGGCAGGAGAGCGGGTGCGCCACGCCAGGTTCGGGGAGGGGATTGTGGTAAGCTGCGTGCCTTCGGGCCAGGACCACGAGGTAACGGTGGCCTTCAAGGGCAACGCCGGCGTGAAGAGGCTGCTGCTGAGCTTTGCGGCTCTCGAGGTGGTGGGGTAGGGCTGCCGCTGAAGTTGCCCGCTCACCCTGAGCTTGTCGAAGGGAATGAGCGAGCCTGACCACCGCGCGTATCGCTCTTCAGGCAGCGCCAGAACCCCTAAGTCACCATCAGCAGAACCTTAGCCATTGTCCACGCCAGCACCCCGCATAAGGGGAAGGTGACAATCCACCCTCCCACGATCCTGCGAGCCAGCCCCCAGCTTACCGCCGAGAACCGCCTGGTGGCGCCCTGTCCTATGATGGTGGAGGTGATCACGTGGGTGGTGCTCAGGGGGAGTCCAAAACGGGAGGCCGTCTCAATCACCGCCGCCGCCGAGGTCTCCGCGCAAAAACCATTCACCGGCTGCATTCTGACCAGACGCATCCCCAGCGTCTTGATGACCCGTCGCCCTCCCAGGTAAGTCCCAATGGCCATGGACACTCCCGCTAGAAGTATCACCCACCAGTCAATGGTGAGCTGGCTCCTTCCCTGATAGACAAAGAGGGCGAGAGCAATAACTCCCATGGTCTTCTGAGCGTCGTTGCTTCCGTGGCTGAAGGCCATTCCCGCCGCAGAGAGCATCTGCAGCTTGCCAAAGACGGCATTTACAGTGCTTGGTCGCCACCTGCGAAACACCCAGTATAGCGCCACCATGAAGAGAAAACCTCCAACGACCCCCACCACGGGGGCTATGGCCATGGGCAACAAGACCTTGACCACTCCCCTGGGGATCAGCACCTCCCATCCCGCGGTCGCAACCGCGGCCCCGGCTACAGCGGAGATCAGGCTGTGGCTGCCGCTGATGGGAAGCCCCAGGCGGGTGGCCACGAAGACCCACAGGGCCGCCGCCCCCACCGCCACCAGTACCGTGACCAGGGTCACGGCCTCTTTATCCACGATGCCACCGCCCACGGTCTTGGCCACTGCTGTGCCGGAAACGGCGCCGGCAAGATTCAAGACCGCTGCCATAGCCGTAGCCGCCAGCGGACTGAGGACACGGGTAGAGACAACGGTGGCTATCGCGTTGGCGGCATCGTTAAACCCGTTGGTTACATCAAAGATCAACGCAACAACGATGACGGCAACCACCAGCCATAAAGAGGCATCATGCATTCTTGAGGACTATGCCCTCCAGCGTATTGGCCGCGTCCTCACAGAAGTCTGTTGCCTTTTCCAGCAGGCTATAGACCTCCTTCCACTTGAGCAAGTAGATGGGGGGAACGTCGCCATTGAACAGCTCCGCCATGGCCCTGCTGAAGACCTGGTCAGCCTCGTTCTCCAGGGTATTGATGTCTGTAGTCAAGGGGAGAATCTCCTGGAGCTTGGAGCCTCGATAGTGCAGGACTCCCATGGCCCGGTCCAGGATCTCAGAGCAGCGCAGGATGATGTGGGCAAGCTCCCTGGAGTTCTCTGTGGGCTGCTCTATACGGTACTCTACCATGATCCGAGCAACCTCTTCTATGGTGTCCACAACGTCGTCCAGGCGCTCTCCAAGTATGGCAATGTCCTCTCTGTCCAGAGGGGTGACAAAGGTCTTGTGGAGGCTGGTCAATATAGCATGGATTATGGTATCCCCCACCTCCTCCAGGCGTTTTATCTCCTCCACCTTGTTGGGGATATCCTCGTAATTCTCCACGAGGTCCACCAGCTTGCCTGCCGTCGCCGCCAGGTTTGTTGCGCTTTGCTGAAGGAAGAAGAAGAATTTTTCTTCTCTGGGCAGTATTGATAGCTTCATTGTACCCTCCGATATCCCGTTTTCAGGACACTAAAAAAGCCCTCTCATTGCTGAAAGGGCTTTTGATTGCTAACGCTGCGGTACGAATAGCACCCGTGTTGCCAGTTGTGAAAGGCATTTCTCATCAGCGATGTGGACCTCAGACACCCTCACCCGTCATTTCCCCAAATTCCCCCAGTATCTAATTTGCGATAATAGTAACACCACAGCCCCGGGTTGTCAACGGCGCGTTTTGCCTCCGAGGCAAGTGCAGATACTTGCTGCCACGGTGTGTCACGGGGTAAGATATCTCTAGCGCGCTTGTAGCTCAGTCTGGATAGAGCGCAGCCCTGCGAAGGCTGAGGCCGTGGGTTCAAGTCCCACCAAGCGCACCATTCCATGTCAAACAGGGGCGATTAGCTCAGTTGGTTAGAGCGCTTGCTTTACACGCAAGAGGTCAGAGGTTCGAGTCCTCTATCGCCCACCATTGTGGGCTAAAGGTAGGACTTTCTTTGGAGACCCTTGATGTAGAATGCCTCTTAGAGAGCTTGGAGGTGCAACATAGAGGCTAAGCATCTGGAAGAGCTGCTCCTGCAAGTACAGCGGGGTCAGCTAGGGGTACGTGGGGCGCTGGACAGGCTACGTATCCTTCCCTTTGAAGACCTGGGGTTTGCCAAGATCGACCACCACCGGGCCCTTCGCAAGGGGTTTCCTGAGGTAGTATACGCTCCTGGAAAGAGCTTGGAGCAGCTAGCTCAAATTGCCCAGAGGATGGCGGAGACCTCCTCCAGGGTGCTCATAACCAGGGCCGACCCTGAGACCTATGCCAGGATTAGAGAGGTGCTGCCAGAGGCCCAGTACAACGAGCTTGCCAGGGCCATTGTTCTGAAGCGAGGCAACCAGGCCCCGCCTGTGCCCGGAGTGCTGATTGTTGCCGCAGGCACCGCCGACCTGCCCGTGGCGGAGGAGGCGGCAGTCACCGCGGAGCTGATGGGCAATGAGGTGGAGAGGATATGGGACGTGGGCATAGCGGGGGTGCACCGGCTGCTGGAGCATCTGCCCCTTTTGCAGAAGGCCAGAGTTGTGGTGGCTGTAGCGGGAATGGAGGGTGCTCTTCCCAGCCTGGTGGGAGGACTGGTTGCGGCGCCGGTTATCGCCGTGCCCACCAGCGTGGGGTACGGGGCCAGCTTTCAAGGGCTGGCTGCCCTGCTGGCCATGCTCAATTCCTGTAGCCCCGGCATTGCAGTGGTCAACATTGACAACGGCTTCGGCGCTGGCTACATGGCAGGGATAATCAACCTCTCCGCGGGTGGTCCCCTGAGGGAGTAGGGGCGGTTCATGAATTGCCCCTACAGGACTGCCAAGTTGGATGGGACGGAGCGACTACTTCAGCGACTTGATGTACTCAATGATGGCAGCGATGTCGTCATTGGATAGCGCGGTGCCGAATCCTGGGGACATCACGTTGGCTGAGAAGCCAGCGACGATTTTTGCATTGGGGTTCTTGATCGACTCCTCCAGATAAGCCTCGTCTGCGGTTACCGTTGCCCCGCCCGTCAACGCAACCGTGGCCCCGAAAAGCCCCTTCCAGGTTGGCCCCACGCCACTTCTACCGTCGGTGGAGTGGCAGCCGGCACACTGGGCAGCCAGGGTTTTGCCTTTTTGAACAATCGCGTCTCCTGTTGCCGAAGTGGCCGTGGATGTGGGCGTGGTTGCACGGGTTGAAGTTGGCGCTACGGTGGGTGCAGAGGTCGAAGTCGGCGATGCGCAGGCGGCTGCCACCGCCAACAGTGCTAGCAACCCAAGGCTGAAGGCCAGAAAGCGCATTCTCATGTTCTCTCCTGTTCTCTTGTCCGGTCCCCTGCACGTGCTGGACCTACCTACGCGTGGGTCATAGCGCCCCCGTCCACAAAGATGGTCTGACCGTTCACGTAGCTGCTGGCGTCGGAGCAGAGCAGCACCAGGAGCGGCACGATGTCCCGTGGATGCCCCAGCCGCCGTGACGGCAGGTAGCGCACCAGAGGCTGCTCCTGCTGCTGTTCCAAGGCGATGTCCTCCAGGGTATACCACGCCGTCCCAATACCGTTGACCGTGATACCGCTGCGCGCCCACTCCAGCGCAAGGGCCCTGGTGAGTTGCTCCACCGCGCCCATGCTGGCGCAGTAGACGGCCTGGTTGGACACGCCCCGCTCAGCCAGGGCCGAGCAGAGATTGACGATGCGTCCCTTCCCCTGCTCCACCATGTATCTCCCCGCTTCCTGGCAGCACAGGAATACGCTCTTCACGTTGCGTCTCATCACTCCATCGTATTCGGCAGGGGTAGTCTCCAGGACTGTCTTGGCGAACTCCACCTGGGAATCGTTCACCAGGGCGTCGAGTCGTCCCAGGGCACGCACCGCCTGGCGCATGGCCTGGCGTGCCGCAGCCGGACGGCTTAGGTCGGCAAGGATGGTGAATGCCCGATGGTTGTACTTCTGCACGGCCTCGACGACGGCCGTCAAGACCTCCTGCCGGTGACCCACCAGCGCCAGGTCGGCGCCGGCTTCCGCCAGCCCAGCAGCCAGGACAGGCGCCCATCCGCGGCTCCCCGTGGTCAAGACCACCGATTTACCGGAAAGGTCCCACTCTTGTGGAATAGGCATATTGTCTCCTCTAGTCCTGAAGGGGAATCAGGGGCGCATAGCCCGTGGTGGCAGCCCCTCCCGCCAGGGCTCCCCCGTCGCAATAGAACATCTCCCCGTTCATGTAATCAGAGGCATCGGACGCCAAAAAGACCGCCAGGGGCGCAATTTCCTGGGGAACACCGGCCCGCCCCATGGGCAAAAAGGCCAGGCGCGCGTTTGGCCCGTCACCGGTGTTTCTCTCTCTGGTGGGGAACAATCCGGGCACGATGCAGGCGCTGGTGACGCCCGTTGGGCCGTAGGAGGCGGCCAGGACTCGCGTCAGTTGTATGATTCCACCCTTGCCGCAGCCGTACATGAAGCTTCCCCGCTGGCCGCGCAGTCCCTGGCCTGAAGAGACGTTGATCACCCGTCCCTTTCCCCGGTCCACCATGTGCTTCATAATGGCCCGGCAGCAGTAGAAGGCCCCGGTCAGATTCGTATCCATGCCTATTCGCCACTCCTGGTCGGTGATCTCCCAGATGGGTTTGCCCGGTGAGCCGCCTCCGGCGTTGTTGATGAGCACGTCCACACGCCCCAGCTCAGCCAGCGCCTGCTGGAACAGCACGTTCACCTGCTGAGACTTGGTCACGTCCGTGGAGACTGCCAGTGCCCGTCGCCCCATCCCCCGAAACTCGGCCGCCGCCTCCTCGATAGGCCCTGGCCGACGGCCAGCCACGACCATATCGGCTCCCGCACGCGCCAGATGCCGCCCCATCTCCCTCCCCAGTCCCGTCCCGCCGCCGGTTATCACCACCACTTTACCATCCAGGCTCAGCGTCTCCAGCATCGGTTGCCTCCTTTCCAGGGGCCATCGGTCCGCTCACGTAGGATATTCTCATGCCAAGGGCGAGTCAACTGCACTCCCGTCTTGCTCCGAGGAGGCTACAGATTCCAGGGCAGCCCCAGGGCTACATCTCCAGCCATAACCAGCAGCAATAACAGAAGATAGACCCCAGACGATTTGTAGCTGCTCCAGGCCCTCTCAACGCTCGGGCTCTGCCACAGGGCCAAGTTGACTCCCAGGTAAACGCTTCCCAGCAGTAGAGCACCCACCAGGTAGAGACTTCCCATCGGCGAGATGAGGTACAACAGGAGAGAGGTTGCCACCACAAGAGCAGTGCAGAGCAGGATTTGACGGCTGGCCCTTCTCTCCCCAACCACCACTGGCAACATGGGCACGCCTGCCCGCCTGTAGTCGTCCTGGTGGACCAGGGCGAAGCTCCAGAAATGGGCCGGTGTCCACAGGAACACCAGCAGGGCCAGGGCTGGAAGGGCTGGTGTTGCGTGACCAGACGCGGCAAACCAGCCCGCGATAACGGCGCAACTCCCCGCCAGCCCTCCTACTAAGATGTTCTTGGATGTCCGTGGCTTTAGCCACCAGGTATAAACCACTACATAGATAAAGGCCCCGGCGAGTGTGAAAAGGGCCACCCACGGGTTTAAAGAAAGGGCGAAGGGGATTGAAAGAAGGACAAGCGCAAGCCCCAGGAAAAGGGCCCTGCCCGGCTGCCTTATCCTCCCCGAGGGTAGAGCACGCTGCCGGGTGCGGACCATAGCCGCGTCTACCCCCCGGTCCATATAGTGGTTGAGCGCTGAGGCCCCCGCCGAGGCCAAGGCACCCGTCGTCCCCAGAGGAAGCAGGACTGCCCACGAGGGTATGTCCCCCAGGGCCACCATCGCGCTAACCGCAGCCAGCAGCACCAGCAGCAGGACTATCCTCAGCTTGAGCAGCCTCAAGTACTCTAGCGGCCCTTCGGAAATGCTGGTCTGGGGCAGTGCAGAGGGAGCGAAGCCCCTTCTGACGGGGGTCTGGGGGTGTCCCCCAGGTTCCTTTTTCTCCCCCGCTCCCTTGCCAAGGGAGCGGGGGACACAGGGGGTGAGGGTTTTCCAAATAGCTTCTAGCCACCAGCCCATGACAGAGGCTCTCCTTCATAGCGCCCTTGCTGCGACATGC
>JACQTZ010000016.1 GCA_016210515.1 Chloroflexota bacterium | reverse complement strand
CTTGAACGGTGAGCTAAACATATGCCCTGTCATTCTGAGGAGTCCCGACCTGTCGGGACGACGAAGAATTTAGGACCTACGCCTTTAGCAATGATGGGACGCCCGGGATTCCTCACTGAGTTTACCGAAGGGGTAAACTCAGTGCAAGCTCTGAGCAGAGCCGAAGGGTTCGGAATGACATCCACCAGTCCAGGCTGACCACTGGAAACGTTTAGACCGCTATGCATGGCTCTGTAATGGGGTCGGGGTACATGTCGTGTCTGGCCTTGGGTACAATGGGTGAAACCATCCGTGTATCCCCTCATGAACCTTATGACATAGTTACGTACTGTGCCATTGGGTAGGGGATACCTATAGAATAACTGCATAAGCCTACGAGATGCGTATTGACAGCTCTGGGGCCGCCGCTTATCATGCCAATAGCCCCTAATGTCGAAGAGGATGGATCAGGAGAGGAGGAGAGACATGCCAAAACAGGTCCCCGTACCCGATGAGCTGAGCAAGCCCTTTTGGGACGCCTGCAACCGGCGGCGGTTGATAGTGCAGAACTGCACGACCTGCAACCGGATGCAGTACCCACCGGAGCCAACGTGCTCCAAGTGCGGCTCAAAAGACCACCTGGAGTGGAAGCAGGTGAGTGGTAGAGGCAGGATAAACGGATACTGTGTGATGTACGACTCCCGCATCAGGGTCTTGCAGGCGGACCAGCCCTTCAACATAGCGGTGATAGAGCTGGAGGAGGACCCGGAGATCAAGATGCTTTCGCACCTGCCTGGGACGCCGGTGGACCAGGTTCCCCTGGGTGCAGCGGTGCAGGTGGAGTTTCAGCAGGTGTCGCCGAACCAGTTGGTTCACGAGTGGCGGGTGGTAGAGTCCCAGCCTCGCAGCCGGAATCGGAGAAGGAGGCAGTAGAGGCGGCCCGAGGCTAAAACGTACATGGAAGGAGTGAACAATGGTTTCTCCAACGTCGGTTTATCGGACAAGAGAAGGTCTGGGCGTATGGGAGCACCGGGGCAAGGTAGCGGTGGTGGGTGTAGGCCATACTCCCGTCGACCGTCGCTGGGATGGAACGACCCAGCACAGCATGGGTGCGTACAGCATCATAGCTGCCAATAGGGCACTGGAGGACGCTGGCCTCAGGCCAGACGATATCGATGGCGTGGTGTCCGCGCCGTGGGGGCAGGTGGAGGACTGGGCACCGAGGCCCCTTCCAGATGACTGGGCCAAAACGTACCAGTCCACTGGCAACCCCGAGGACGGCATCACCCGTGTGAGCGCGGACTGGGTGGTCAAGAACATGGGGTTGAAGAACGTCAAGTTTGCCGACTCCAGTCCAAGCATGATATCCTATGCCCTGGACTTCGCTGCCCAGGCTGTAGGTGACGGTAAAACAGAGGTCTGCCTGGTGCGTTACATGATGTGCAATCTGCCAGGGCGGTATGCTCAGGGATACTCGGCTATGTCTGGGGACACGGCGCCCGGGCCGGGTCAGTGGACCAACCCCTGGGGCTGGGCACTGATTCCTAATCAGGGCTACACCTTCAACCAGTATACGCACAAGTACGGCAAAAACCACGACATGCTGGCGCCCTTTGTCGTGAACCTCCGCAGGAACGGGCGCATGTTTCCTCACTCGTACTACGTCCATCACCCGGAAGCGCCTCTTACCGTGGAGGACTATCTGTCCTCCCGATGGGTGTGCAAACCCCTGTGCCTCCACGATTGCGACCGGCCAACCATAGGTGGTGCGTCCTACATCGTGACCACCGCCGAGCGGGCCAGGGACATGAAGCAGAAGCCCGTGTACGTCCTTAACCACTGCGTAGATAGTTACCGTGCTCGGAGTGGTGGTATTCTAACCCTTGATGAGACTGAGATGATCACCGACAGCCTGGCCCGAAAGATCTACTCAGGCTCAGGGCTCACTCCCAGTGAGCTGGACGTGTACAATCCCTACGACGGCTTCACTACCTTCACCCACTACTTTTTGGAAGGCGCCCAGTGGCACGGTGTCAAAAGGGGAGAAGGCCTCGACTTCTACCAGGGGGACATCAGTGTTGAAGGGCCGCATCCTTTTCTCTCCAGCGGTGGGAACAATGGCACCGGACGCACCCGCTGTGCCATCTTCACCGATTGCATCGAGCAGCTTCGGGGAACGGCCGGCGAGCGGCAGGTCAGAGTAAGGGCCGAGACCGCCACTGCCGGTTGTGTGATGCCTGGCGGCTCTGCCTGGGTGGTCTTCGGCAGCAGTCCCGACTAGCAGGCTGCGGAAAAAGGGGAGCGTAGAGGGGCGAAGCCCCGGAGCTTGCCCTGAGCGGAGCCGAAGGGCCGGGAGTCTGAGGGTGTCCCTCAGATACAACTCCTTTCCCCCCTTCCTACCAGGAAGGGGGCCAGGAGGATGGTCGTCCCGACAAGTCGGGATTCAGCACCTTGCTGGGCCTTAAGTTGTGCCGATAGATTAACTAGTGTGTGGGCTTGCTCACCCAAGGGAAGTGAACAAGCCCACCTCTGGTTTACTTTGTAGGCTCAACAGCGCGTACCAGGGCCGAAGTCACATGCCGTGCCAGGCTCAAGAGGCGTCCAGGGGCAGGTGCTCGCCCCCCCGCCTGTCAAAGAGCATAGTGGCCGGGATTGGAACTCCTCGTGGCCCACATGCAACGTCACCAGGTTTTACATTGACTCCTGGGCTGACGTTGGGTAAAGCGAGATACAGGGCAGACTCGCCCTCTTCTCCGCCGTTGTCATGCTGACCAATCCCGTGGTTTGGGCTTGCTCTGTTACCGGCTGTATATCGAGAGGTTCTTACGCTTCAGCTCCTCGCCTACGTGGCGCTTGATGAGCTCAAAGGCGTCGAAGTCCCACTCACCCACAAAGGTAATGGCCTCACCACCACGGCCCATTCTGCCGGTCCGACCAATACGGTGCACGTACTCTTCTACATTCTGTGGCTGGTCATAGTTGATTACCCGGGATACGGCAGGGATATCCAGGCCACGAGATGCAAGATTGGTGGCTATCAGCAGGTTGCAGTCTCCAGCGCGGAAGTCCTGCATAGCCCGATCGCGCTGAGGTTGGCTCATGCGTCCATGAATGGCGCGAACAGGATAGCCACACCTGTCCAGAAAACCCGCCACCCTTTCCACCCCCCGTTGTGTCCGGCAGAAGATAATGGTCTGGCCATCGTCAGTCTGCCGCAGGAGCTCCTGTAAGCCGGCGTTGCGGTCACGCATAGCCACCTCATAGTAAACCTGCTCTACCCCAGATACGGTTTGGGACTCTTCGCCAACTCTGATCCACTCCGGGTTTCTCAGGTGCTTGCTCACCATTCTTCGGATGGGCGTAGGCATAGTAGCTGAGAACAGAGCTGTTTGTCGCGACGCAGGAACATACCTCAGTATGGCCTCGATGGCGTCGGCAAAGCCGATGTCCAGCATCTCATCAGCCTCGTCCAGGATAGCAATGCAAACTTTTTGCAAGTCCAGTGTGCCCCGGCCAAGATGGTCCAGCATCCGACCAGGTGTCCCCACCACAATATGGGCACCGCGTCTCAGGTCGCGTATCTGGCGGTCGATATTCTGACCGCCGTAGATTGCCACGACACGAATGCCTCGGTTCTGGCCAATGCGACCCAACTCCGCAGTAACCTGGACGGCCAACTCTCGGGTCGGCGTAAGCACCATTCCCTGAACGCCCGCGTATCGGGTGTCCATGGATTCGGCCAGGGGGATGCCAAAGGCGGCGGTCTTGCCCGTCCCAGTTTGCGCTTGGCCTACAACGTCCTTCCCATTGAGCAAAGCAGGAATAACCCTGGTCTGTATGGGCGTCGGCTCGTAATACCCCATTGCCTGCAAGGCATCGGCAATAGGGTCAGAAACATCAAGGTCTCCAAATTTCCTGGTCTTGGGGAGTGGTGTGGAGGCGGGGAGGGTGGTCTTTCTTGATTCGTTCTGTGGCGAGGAGTCGCGAAGGCGGCGGTAACTCTGTGTGACGAGGTCGGCGGTATGCGAATCACGATTTGGTGTGGGAGTTGCTGTGGTTATAAGATTGTACCTTCTTTATAGATTTGTGGCATGGACAGAGTATACATAGAAAAGGGGTATGTGAAAGAATCACATACCCCAAGTTCAAACTTCAGTGCTGTGATGTCACTCCTGCCAGTATACCCTACATTTAGGCAAATGGGAACCCCCCGTTGTATTCTCCGTAAATATCCGACAGTCAGGCTCCTTTCGTGAGGGTTTCCCCTGGTTTACCGTGGAGGCTCGACGGCGCGTATCAGGGCCGAAGTCACATATCGCGCCAGGCTCAAAAGAGCATCCAGGGGCAGGTGCTCGTCCGCCCGCCTGTCGAAGAGCATGGTGAGCCGGGATGGGAACTCCTCATCGCCCAGCCAGAACATCAACCGCACGGCAATCCGGGGCAGGACCTGGATCTCGATGCAGGCGTCGCCCCACTCCACCGGTTTGCCTCCCAGTTTGATGCCTGCTTTCAGAAATAGCTCCCGGTCGTGGCCGAGCCTGGCCGCCACCTCTGCCGTTGGTATGGTGTGAAATCCCCGGAAGAAAAAGGCTCCGGTAGGTAGAGATTCGGCAGTGACCCAGTCGGCGGCAGGGGGTATCTCCTTGGCCTCTATGAGGTACACCGTGGTAAGAAGGACAACGTTGTACCCCGGCTCGCCGCCAGGCTGGTGGCTCTCGTCACCCCACTGCACGGTGCGCTCCTTGGGGTAAACATGGACTGAACCATCCAGCAATGCTAGGGCGTAGCATTTTCGCGCAGGGTCGTATCGTGCACCCGTGCGGCGGCACACCTCGTCTGGCGCAAGAGAGGCCAGGTGTTCCCAGTGCGTCTCGTGTATTGTCATGGAGGGATTCCAATCACCCTGTTCCTGAAGAAATTGCCCACAGGCGTCAGGTTGGCACCCACCGTGGGGGCATCGAAGAGGGTCAGCCCCGCATACGCGCTGGCATTGCACGTGTTGATGTTTGAATAGATGCTCAGCATGAACCACTTCTCGATGTTTTTGCTGGCCGCGTTGGCATCCAGCCAGTCGAAGACCGCGTCCAGGTATCCGATGATCTGCTGGGTCTGGTACGTCCCCGAGGGCTGTGGGAACCCACCGCACGAGCTATCGTATCCCGCATCGCCTGGCCAGAGCATCTTGTCCCATCCCCAGTGGAGACCCAGCTCCGTTATCCAGATGGGCTTGCCCTGTTGAGCGGGGATTGTGTCCAGGTACTGGCGCAGGCCGTTGACCTGGTCTATGACAAGCTGATGGTCTACCGTGGGCAGGTTTACCCAGTCCAGGGGGAATACATCTATGGCCCAGATATCCACTGGGGGCTCCACCCCGTATTGGGCCAGGTATGCGGTGCGAAACTCCTTCACCCACGAGCTGCCCTTTTGAAAGCCTCCACAGCCGTTACAGGTGAACTCCCAGTTCAGGACCGAGGGGCTGGTGATTCTGGCCGTGGGGTCGGCGGCTTTAATCTGTGTGTACAGGTCGTGAAGCTGGGTCACGATGCTGCTGGCACCATACCCGGCCCTTCGATTAGGCTCTCCCACTATATACCACACAGACCCAGGGGCCTGCCGCGCGATCTCCTGGATCCTCTGAGTGGTTGGCCCAGGCAAGTCACTTATGTAGATCAGCTTCTTGTGGCCGGCTGGAATTGCATCCACCTTGTCGGTGTAGTCCAGGAACCACTTTGTGCGCAGGGTGTCCAGGAACCAGTGATGGTTTGCCGAGTCTACACCATAAACAATGGCCGCGTAGTGTTCGTCTGGCACTGGGACAGGCGTAGAAGTGGGGGGTGGAAGGGCCGTGTCAGTGGGCTGGGGAGTGGGAGACGGAGTGGGTATCCACACGGGTGTAGTGGTAGGTGTGGAGGTAGGAGAAAGCGGGGGGGTAGAAGTCCTTGTGGGGGCAAGGGTTGGAGTAACTGTCGGAGACGGACTCCTGGTAGGCGTAAGGGGCATGGTTGGCGTAGGTGAGGGTAGTGACGCGGTCGTTGGCGTAGGGGAAGGCAACGACGTGGCCGTTACTGTGGGAGTTGGTAGCAACGTGGCCGTTGGCATCGGCGACGAAGTGGGAGTAGGCCGTGGCAGTGCTGTGGGTGTGGCCTTCGCCATCGACGTAGGGGTGGGGGTGAAAGTGGGCATTAGAGTTGCCGTTGCAACGGCAATGGGGGACGACGTTGGGGAAGGTGATGCCGGTGGAGTTGTCGTAGGAATCAACGTGGTGGCTGTGGGAGCAGGCGTAGCCGTAGCCTCCAGGTCATTCCTGGGTATCATCACCGCGAAGATGGACAGTCCCCTGGGAGACATAAACCGAACTACGACCTCACCGTCCCTGGTCAATACCACCTCCGAAGCCAGACGCTCCGCAAGCCCTTCATCGTCCACGTGTACTACTACCAGGTTTTCCATGGCCTCCTGGTCCGTGGCTGACAGGGTCAGGTACAGGGCAGCTTCGCCCACATCTACGCCGTTGTCCAGGTTTGTCCGTTGTGCCTCCACAGCAAGAGCAACGCCCCACGTTCCCAGGCTTTCATCCAGGACAGAATCTATGACAGAGCGCGTGGAAAGGTCCACTTCCTCCAGGAGGCTTACCCTCAGGCGAGCCTCTTTGGGGAGTCGGAGCACCTGGAAGGTAAGACGGGCGCTCTCTATGGATAGCAGCTCGGTGCCTGATGTCTGTACTGTGGGGAGTTCAGCCGACGCCTCCATTTGACCCAGGGAGAGGCGCGTTTGTGCTCCCTGGCCCTGCGGCCGAAGGGCCTCCACCACCCCCGTAATGGTCAGTGGCATCCCTCCCTGGCTGGAGAGCAGGGGGAAGCGGAGGGTTTGCTGTCCCGTGCCATTCTGCTCCAGGAATATCCCAGCGCCGGCATCCGAGAAAGATGCCAGTTGGTGCTCAGAGGAGTAGCGTATGGGCAGGTCCAGGGCCTCCAGGAACCCTCCCTGAAAGCGCAGGGAAGCAGTGCTCCCCGACACCTCTGCACGAGCGCCGTCGCCTGTGGAGCCGATGGAATGCTCACTCAGAGGTATCTTATCGGGCACAGAGACCTCAAAGACCACAACGCCAACCTGCGGACCGTCGCTACTACCACCACGGCCGAGCGCCCAGAGCGAGAACGTCGCTGCTGCCACCAGCAGCACCCCGCCGGCAGCGACCATGCCGATGCCCATTCCCCTGCTTTGGAGAAGCGCTTTCATCTGGCCTGCGCGCGACATCGTCCTGCCATCAGCAGGGAGGTCCGATCGTGGTGTTCCCTCCATGCTAGGCTCCACCCTTGCGTCTGCGAGAGAACGCGAGGATCAAAACGCCAGTGGCCAGCCCCGCCAGTCCCGCTGCTCCGAGGCCGATTCCAAGCCACAGGGCCACTGAAGGCCCAAAGCCGGACTCCCCAGCCCTTGTCTCCCCCAAGGCCATCAGGACGAAGGTGGAGAAACCCTCCCCAGACTCGGCCCTGAATAGGGCCAAACTTGAAGCGTTTTCAGCCAAACGGGTAGTCTCCAGAATGCGCCCTCTCCCATCCTGGCCTATCCGTGCAATGACTACCCTGTCTCTAGGCCACCTCTCTGCCCATCCTTGCTCCACCGCCATCTCTACGTCGGCCGATGAAGTCACCTTTGCCAGGTTAGTATCGATCTTAATGGCGTGGGCTATGTCCAATACCCTCATCCCTTTTGTGCTCGTGGCCTCGTTGAGCGCCGCCACCATATCGGAGTCGGTGGGAATGCCGTGAACGTCCATCACCACTCTCGCGGGTAGCTGGCTTAGCTCTGCCTCAAGCCGCGCCGTCCAGGACTGTTCTCTCGCTTTCTTGACCGGCACAGGCCCCACGGACAGCACAACCCGCACTACCTCGGCCGTGGCCTCCTGGCCGTTGGTCTGTGGGGGACCCAGGGTAATCTTCAGGTCTCCCGCCACGGGTCCTGAGGACAGGGATACGGTAAGCACACCACCGTCGTTGGGCGGCTCAGCCGCCTGCCAGTCCATGCCAGACCCGGACTCCAACGGAAATGGAAGAACAACCCGCGGTCCAACCGATGGGGTGGCTTCGGAGAGAACGTGCAAACCAAGGTTTGCCAGGGTCACGTCTAAGAACACGCCCAAGGGAGCAGAGGTCTCCGAAGGAGTGACAGTCGAGGTTCGGGGGGTTGGACGGAGAGGGGGAGGAATGGGTATGGTGCTGCCGCCGTCGCCGTCGGCCGCGGCGGCTTGTCCCCACCAGAACCCCTCCGCCGACGTTCCCGCTACCAGCACCACGGATGCACCCATAAGAAGCAGGCCCAGGGCAGTCCACAGAGGCCGCCGTTTCACCAGACACCCTTTCTATTGCTGCCCGTTGCGGCATCCCATGGGGCACGGCTCACCTTGTATCCGTCTCCACCGCCGTCACTCTGATGGCATTCTCGTAGCTTCCTGGAGTGGCAGCAGCAGTAAAGAGGCCAGAGGGAGTCATACTACCTGCTTCTGAGTTCTCCATGCTCCACCGAAGTTGCAGGAAAGGGACCTCCAGGCCATTGGCATCATATCCCACCGCGTACACCCACGCCGACTGGCCAGCCTCCAGAGTAATGACCGGCTTGGCGACTGTCACTCTATCCAGAGGCCCCACTATATTTACCGTGGCGTAAGCCTCCACCACCCTCTTTTCGCCCTCCTTATCCTGGATCAACCGCACTCGCACGGCATCTTTGTACGTTCCTGGTTTGGAGCCAGCCTTGAAAGCCCCCGATGAGCTAATGGAGCCGGCGTCGGATTCAACAACCTCCCACTTGCCCCCGCCCTGAATCACGCTGCCATCGGAGTCCAGCCCCAGGGCGGAGAACACAAGGCGCTGCCCTGGCTTCAACACCGCCTCTCTGGGCACCATCTGGACCTGGACCAGGTCCCCTACAACCACGGGAGGCTCCACGGTTACGGTAATAGTAGTCTTGGCCTGAACAATGCCACCTGGAGTCTGCTGAGTGGCCACTGCTTGGATAGCATTGGGATACCGTCCAGCCTGGTGACCGGCCACAAAGTACCCTGGCCTCTCTATGCTTCCCGCTGCCGGCTGAGTCACCTCCCAGGCAAAGGAGACATCCTTCACGGGCCGTCCGCTCTCGTCAAAAGCCCTGGCGCTGAGGGTAAATCGCTGCTCTGGCGTCAGGACAATGGACCTAGGGCCTACTATCACCTGGCTCAGCACGCCTTGCCGGGCAACGTCGCTCACGGTGACCGAAGCAAAGACGCGGCTTTCCAGCACTCCATTTGGAGTATCTTGACTTACGATTACCTGGACAGCATTGGGATAGCGGCCGGAAATCGGAGATGCCTTGAAGAACCCCAGTTGATTCACGCTACCAGCGCTTGGGTCTGCCATGCTCCAATCGAACCGAAGATTCTGTACAAACCTGCCTTGCACGTCCCACCCCAGTGCACCAAGGCCCATGTTTGCTCCGGGTTTCACGGTAATCTCAGAAGGGTAGATAACCACCGAATCCAGAAGACGGGCCTCTGCCTCCAACCGCGTGACGATTTCTATTGTGATGGTGGCGCTGACGGTCCCCTTGGCCGATGTGGCCTGAACCTCCACCGCACCCACATACCTTCCTTGGGCTGGCCCGGCGGTGAATAACCCGGAAGAAGAAACAGTGCCTGCTGCAGGATTGTTGACCCACCAGCGGAACTGTGCGCCTTGCACGGGCCTCCCCGCGACGTCCAGGGCTACCGCCGTAAATAGGAATCTCTGGCCAGGGGTCAGGGTTGCGCCCTGCGGCGATGCCTGGACATGATGCATAGGTAGCCCTTCTGTAGCCGGCTCCACCACCACCGATGCAAAAGCTGTTCTTGTCCTCCCCTTGGGTAGGATATCCACCGTTGTTGGAAGAGGCTCCTCACCAAACCTGCAATTCGCTCTGCGCTCAAGGTTTAGCTTGAGCGTTTTATCCGAGTTAAGATTGACCTTGAACTGCACCTCGTTGCTCCCAAGGTCAGTGGCGCTGGGGATGGAGTAGCGTGCGCAGTAGCCAGACGGAAGGCGAACGGTGACCCCCACCGGTATGCTCCCTGTCCCAGGCTGCTTCTGGAGGAAAAGGGTGTAGGTCAACCGTCCCTTCTCCTTCTGCACTACCTGGGCCGGCAGGGTGTACTCGAAGGCTACGCCCCTGCTTTCGCCAACCTCCAGGTTAAAGAACCCAGCGAAAACCGACTTACCGCTTTCAGCATAGCTCCTGCTGGTGTCTTCGATGTCGTTGTACCCAATCCGTCGGTACAGCGCTCCCTGGGGCATGGGAAAGGGGGACGAGTTGAGAAGAGTACCGCCTTCTGGCACATACACCCTCAGATAGTCCCAGTAGCACGTATTCTTTGCCGCCAGGTAGGTGCGACCAGATGCCGTGGATGACTGAAGGTCGCAAGCGTCCGGAGACACCCCCGAGCTTCGGTTCGTGTACAGAAGGTCAAGGCGTGCCTGTGACTCCCCGTCAGCCCGAAGGTCTACCGTGTAGGAGACGCTTTGGGCTATGCTTCGGTTTACCTTGCTGAACCCCACATTGCTGTCCACCACCATCAGGTAGTCACCCTGCACATCTTCCAGTGCACCGCTCCACCCGTTGGCTTCAGCGACCTCCTGGAGGGCCTGGTCGTGAAAGGCCATCAGCACGTGCTTCTCATTCAGGCTCTGGTTCAGCGCAGACAGCAGAGTCACCAGTTCCTGGTCACCGCCCTGCTCTCTCAGCCTGTTCAGGAGCGTCTCCAGAACTGTGTCCATGAACTCCTGTCCCAAAGCGTCGGTTTTCTCCTCCAGTATCCGAATATACGAGTCAGAGTCCAGGACCTCTCCCGTGGGCAGGATTATGGGCCCCAGGGTTTCCAGCACCCCCTGGACGGCCCACTGGTCGAACGCTATTACCCCATCCACGGAGATACCCTGCCCCAACTGGAATATCTGCTCCATGGCACTGGCCGAGGTTGGAAAGTCGGGGTACCATCCCGCGTCACGGAACAGCCAGGCGCCAGCCCATAGCGACTGCAACAGGCCCTCGGGGGGGAGTGGTGGCCCAGAGCTCAGGGCGTCCACGTCCTCCGTATCCCAGAACTGAAGCCGCACAATCTCACCGCCATCAAGGGTGAGGACCCACGCCCCAGGGATGAACCCTCCGCTAGCTCTCAACTCGTCGCTGTTCTGGGCCACCAGCAGGTAGGAGCGAGGGCCGTCGTACCCCAAGAAGCTCTCCCAATGTTGAGACATGGCCAGGCCTGTGCGAGCGAAGGTCTCCAGGCTCGGCGTTATTTTCCGAGCGGAGGTCAACATCTCCTGGAAGCCAGGCGACAGGTCCCGACTCTCCAGCCTCTCAAGGGTAGTGGTGGCCTGCTTCAGATTCAGTAGCGCATTCTGAAACAAAGGCCCTCCCTCTGCCACGGAGCGAAAAACATCCTCATTGAATCGGCTTCCTTGGAGAAGCTGAATATCGCCCTGGGAGATATGGGCGGTTGAAACATCTACTCCGGCCAAAAGATCCTGGGAGGCCTGAGCAAGGCTCTCCCCCAGGTCGAGCATGTCCTGGGCGCTGCGCAGCTCCGGGCCGACCCCTGGCACCCAGCCAAAAAGAGGAGAAAGCTGGAGCAAGGGGGTGAGCTGGCTCCTGGCTCCTCTCAGTTGCTCTTTCACCTGGGCGATCCTGCCTTGTAACAAGGCAATGTCGGGGAGGGAACCGCCCTGGAGCGCTTCGTATCTCGATTCCAGACTGCGGACATTGTCGTTGGCCAGCCTGATTTGCTGGATGCCGCTAACAGTCCGTACACTCCCCCATACCAAAAGCAGCAATAGAGCCAGGGAACCAACAAGAACGGTTAACTTGAGGCGGCGCGCTCTAGCCCATGTCATCTAATCTAACTGTTTTCTGGAACGCCGCTCTTTTCGCGACGTATATATGAGCAGTCAACGCTTGTTGGTTCTATGATATGTGCTCTGCTCATACAGTTGGAGGTTATTCCTGTGGTTTCTTTGCTTATGCTGGGTAGCTACTTATCCGTTTCAGAAGAGGAGTACGATGGAGAAGCCAATCAAATTAAGACTCATACGCTAAATTGTCCTTCCTGAGAGGATTCTCTATATGGTTCCTCCCGAAGGAAAGCCAACAACCCGCAAGCAGGGAAAGCATAAACCCCCACAACCAACCCATTTCGCGCATCAATCCCCCCTTGGGAGAGAGCTTTCAGCAGAATGAATGTGCCTGTGGCTCCCATCGGTATCATTCCTCGGCTGTCACAATCAAGGCTTGAGCATTATAGCACTGTTCGTACACGCTTTCATCCCGTCTGGATGCTGGTTCAGTGAGATGTGCCGATGATACCACCAAGTGGAAAGCTCCAATAACATGCTAAAGTAGACAGAACCATTCCTGTGTGACTGTTACACAAATGGTTGGCGAACTGTGAGCTAAGTCTTTCTCGCCGTAGATTGCCCTGATTCCCATGGTTTCTGTCTACCAAGGGGCACCGGACGACGTATCACTATAGAATAGCCGTTCCTCAACCACATCTGTAACGGTCACCATTCCTGTCAACACCTTGACACCAATGGCGTGGAAGTATATCATCGTCCCGTTGTAAATTGAATGACTCACGGCAAGACATCATAGCGTTGTCTTGGGAATCTGTCGAGACAAGGAGAAGGCAACTTGGCCGAGGGCGGCACTAGTCAGGAACGGCTAGATCTCAGAGCGTACTGGGGAATCTTTCTCAAGAACTGGTGGATCCTGGTTCTGAACGTTGTTGTCATTGCGGCGGCGGCGTTCTTTGTGAGCAAGTCAATCACCCCCATCTACGCGGCCACCGCCAAGATAGCGGTGTACGGCGGCCAAAGCATTACGGCTCGATCCTTAGGCGAAATCCAGGCAAGCCAGGCATTGGCCGACACCACTAGCGTGCTCATAAAGCAACGGCCAATCCTGGAGGGGGTGATTGAGGATCTTTCCCTTCCCTATGATACTACTGGGCTATCAAGAAAGATCGCTGTTAGGACATATCGCAACTTCATCGAGATTAGAGCTTCCGACCCTAACCCTGAGCTAGCAGCCGATATTGCCAACACTACTGCAGACAGACTCATTGACACTTATAGGGATCAGCAGCTCAACCAGATCGCCCAGATCCAGACATCCCTCAGCCAATTCGGGATAGCACCGGAATGGAGCATTATCCTCTCCCAGGCACAGGCGTTAACTGCCTTAAGCATTTCGGAGTCGGCCGTCCCACCCTCAGCTCCTTATAGCCCCCGGACTATGCTTAACGTACTGCTGGCAGCAGCCCTGGGGCTGCTGCTGGGAGGGCTCGTGGTCTTTGTCATCGAATACCTGGACGACAAGATCAGAACGCCAGAAGAGCTGGAAAGCATGACGGGTCTCACATCGCTGGGTTCAGTGTCACATCAGCGCGTCAGATCAGGGTCTTTCCCAACTATTTTCAGTGATGAGCGCGAAAACAGCATCCTGGCAGAGTCCTACAAGTATGTGGCGCTGAACCTCGAGTTCGGCGGGATTGGCACACGAGACCTCAAAACGGTACTGATAACCAGCGCCCTTCCAGGGGAGGGGAAGACGACCACGGCGGCCAACCTGGCTATATCGTTAGCTCGAGCCGGGAAGTCCGTGGTGTTGGTTGACACCGACCTCAGGAAACCGGCGCTTCACGACATATTTGGACTGGACAACACAAAAGGGCTAACCAACGCCATAATGGACAACGTCGGCCTGGATGACGTGATGGTCCAAACCAGCATCGACACATTGAGGGTAATCACTAGCGGGCCGGTACCCCCCGAACCAACAATTCTGCTCCGCTCACCACGCATGCGAGCGCTTATAGAGTCCATAGCAGGTAAAGCAGACATAGTAATTTACGATAGTCCCCCGGTGCTACTGGTTACGGACGCTATCGTGATGGCAGCTGAGGTGGACAACGTCGTCATGATCCTGGATGCACAACATGCCCGAAGGGAATCGGTAAAGCGCGCAGCACAGATGCTCCGTCAAGCAAACGCCGGCCTTGTAGGTGCGGTCATTAACAATATTCCTACCAGGAGAGGACACTACGGCTACGGGTATGGCTACGGCTACGGCTATGGCTATGGCTATGGCTATGGTCATGGCTACGGGTACGGGTACGGGCATGAAAACTCCAACTCCAACGACGGCTCGGGCGAACACCATCATCGACTCTTATCCCCCCAAACGGTGACAGCGGCAATCAGGCGCTTGAGAAGGCGCAAAGGAACCGCTGTGAAGAGATAGGAAGCTATTCCGTCAAAGGCTTCGGTCGATGCGGACATTCCTAATATGAGAGAACCTCCAGAAGAGCTCCCGGGCGAAACTCCAGGCATTCGGAGACTGCGTATCAGACTTTTCCTACGGCCTGGACTGGGATTGAAGCGGTGGCTAGGGCTTCTCGCTCTAGGGCTGGGCCTCTTCAGCCTGGGGATTGGGTTTGCCATGGCACTCCCCATTAGTCCAAAGGTCCTACCACTCTTGAGGATCCTCACGCTGGGTGGATTACCCCCGTTAATGCGGGGGGCAGTATTCATTGTGGAGGGTATTGCATTAAGTGGAATAGCCGTGTACTACATCTACAGGTGGGTTGTTGTAGGAACCTCCCAGAAGCGCGAAAACGTTGACATCTTGACAGCGGTGGATATAGAACAGCACCGAAAACGCGGCCCGCACATCGTGGCCATCGGTGGGGGTACGGGTGTCTCTACACTTCTACGGGGCCTGAAAACAGTAACCGCCAATCTGACCGCCATAGTCACCATTGCCGACGACGGCGGTAGCTCTGGACGGCTGCGGGAAGAGTTGCACATGCCGCCTCCTGGGGATGCCCGCAACTGCCTGGTTGCTCTCTCGGAATCGGGACATCTCATCGAAGAGCTATTCGACTACCGGTTCAATACGGGTTCTTATCTGGATGGACACAGCCTGGGTAATCTCCTTCTGGCGGCCCTGTATGAGAAGTACGGAGGCTTCCAGGAGGGCCTGGAGGCTGCTGCACAGCTTTTAGCCGTGTCCGGCAGAGTTGTGCCGGTGTCTAACACCATCGGCCTGGTTCTCTTGGGCGAAACGGTGTCCGGCCGTATCCTGAAGGGTGAGTCGGCTGTAGGCCATGCCCCGGACCCCTTGCGACGTGTCTGGATAGAGCCGGAACGGGCTATTGCCAACAAAGCCGCGCTGCAAGCCATCCGCCAGGCCGAGCTGATAGTCATCGGCCCTGGGAGTCTCTACACCAGCATCATCCCCAACTTCCTGGTCCCGGGCATAAAGGAAGCCATAGCCGCATCTCAAGCGCCAAAGGTCTTCGTGTGTAACGTGGCCACCCAGCCCCACGAGACCGACGGCTACGACGTGATGGAACACCTCAGGGTATTCCAGGCACATTCGGGCGTGTCTGTCAGCCACGTGCTGGTGAACAGCAATGTGTGGGACTTGCCGGAAGAGTGGAACCAGGTCTCCGTTCCATCTGTCTCCCGGATAGACGGCTTCAATGGCGCCGTGGTCCTCGCAGACGTGGTGAATGAAGACTTTCCAACACGTCATGACCCAACGAAATTGGCAACAGCAATTATGGCCATTGCTCTCGGTTCTTCGAGAAGCGTGAAGAGTTTAAGTAGACCTCGTGAAACCACCAACCTAAGAGACGTTCCAACCACAATTGTGTCCAATGCATTTGACAAGTAAGCGCATACCCTACATCTTCACCCAGGGGAAAGATTAGGAAGCCCTACCCGGCATATTGCACTCGCTCGTGTGCTATTGGGGTGGAAGTCTCTGGCGAGGTCGCTGGTGAATCGAGAGTTTGTGAGGGGATTGTCATTGCGAGGGCGTCCCCGCCCGTGGCAATCTGGGGTGGGGTTCCCTCCTATGCCGAGTCCGGGATTATTTCACAAGCTCTGAGGACCGTTGATGGATAGCTACGACAGCTTGATGACTGAAATCCGTCAAAGATCGGCAAAGATGGGTGTTATTGGTCTTGGCTATGTTGGTCTCCCTTTGGCGGTCCTTCATGCCCAGGCAGGATTCACGGTGACAGGCATTGAGCGCAACCCCGACCGCGCAGCACACGTCAACCGAGGCGAAAGGTCCACCTCAGCAAGGGAGAAGGTTAGAGAGAGGTTTTCGGTGGAGGCGAGGCGCGAAGAGTTTGCAAACGAAATAGAGAGGGTGTTCACTTACGGGAGAGCGCGAAACTTCCTCGAAAGAGAATAGCGCAGCTTGGAGTAGAACCTATGCCCATAATGCTAAAAGAGAAGTGGGATTCGGCAGAAGAGTACGTAGAATCCCTCACGCATTGGGCAGCATACGTGCTGTTTGCCAGAGAGTTTGTATCCGGGAGAGAAGTATTAGAGATCGGCTGTGGCTATGGGTATGGCGCTGATAATCTATCAGAATCTGCCTCTAGCATGGTTGCCGTTGATATTGCTGAGGAGCATATTTTATACTGCCGAGCCAAATATGGGAGGGATAACCTCGACTTCCTGCAAGCAGATGGGCTTAGACTTCCCTTCAGAGACGACTCCTTTGACGTTGTGCTGTCCTTTCAGGTGATGGAGCATATTGAGCCCCGTAACGTTTTAGAGTACCTATCAGAGATAAGGAGGGTGCTGAGAAGAGGAGGCATATTTCTCGTTGCAACGCCGAACTCAAGGATGAGACTGCTGCCCTTTCAGAGGCCATGGAATCCCGAGCACAAAAAGGAATACAAGGATAGCGAGCTTGGAGGCCTGCTCGGCCGTGTTTTTGAACGGGTCAAGGTCTACGGCTTGTGTAGCTCTTCTGAAGAGATTCTGGCCCTCGAGTATCAATGGAAGAAGCATGGTCCTTTTCGGGCATACATCGTGCCTCTCGTTTTGCCGGTGCTAAGCCGCCTCTTGCCTTCGTCCGTACTCATTCAGTTGAAAAAGATGGCGCAGCGCCTTCTCAAGCGCCCAACGGGTTATGAGTTGATGCCGCAGGAAGCTTTTATGGGCAGGTACTCCCTAAACGATTTCAGGATAGACAGCGCTTGTCCTAGAGATTGCATCGACCTCTACGGAGTTGGCACCAAGGCGGAGCGTTGAAATTCATAGAAGATACCCAGAGACTTTCTCCAGGCTCGTGGTCGTTGTTGTACTGCCCATACCGCCAGCTGACTTCGTTTCCGGCGCACCCACCTAAGGGTTGATGTGATGGAGCAGATAAAGAAGAACGTCTACGATACGGGATGGTCACTCACTAGCTCCGTAATCCCTTTGTTAATGGTCGGGTTTCTACTGAGGCCCCTCCTGGCTAGATGGCTTGGGGTTGCCGACCTGGGAGTATATTCACTCGCCTTGACCATCTATGGGTTCGGGGCGCTAGCAGCAAACTTTGGTATAGGAGTAGCGCTCACAAAATGTGTTGCTGAGTATCAGGATGATAAAGAGAGGCTGTACCAGATGACTGCCTCTGGCTTCATCATGTCAGTGCTCTTTGGCATAGTCGCTGGCATTTTCCTTTATGCTGCTCGAGGGCTCCTTGCCGGTGTTTTCCGAATGCCGGTATTGACCGACCTCTTGCCCCTCCTTGCCATTGCCCTCGCCTTTTCTTCAATCCACGAATGTCTACTGGGAATATCTAACGGGCGTAGGAAGATGGGAACTTATGCGTTCTTGGAGACCCTTCGTGTCTCCTCGATGTTTCTATCGATCCTAGTGCTGGTTGGCCTTTTGGGGCTCGGTATCAAAGGAGTAATGTCGGGAATAATGCTGTCCACGGCAGCGACCAGCATCATTGGCCTCTTCCTCTTGAAGGATTCACTTCGATTAGATCTTCGTAATTTCCTCAAGAACGCCAAAGAACTAGGAGCCTTTGGAGGGCAGATGCTGGCAGGAAACGCCTTGAACGTTATAACTAATGGGGCCGACACGGTACTGATAGGCTACTTCTTGACGGCGGCGGACGTCGGCTACTACAGCGCTGCAACTACTGTGGCGGCGTCTCTCCTATTGTTCCCTATCTCAGTCCAGCGAATAACATATGCTGCAACTGCAGAGTCTTGGTCCAAGAATAAGCACCAAGAGCTAAATAGGTTGCTTAGCAAGAGCATGCAATACTCAGCTTGCATCTTGTTGTTACTTGGCTCTGGAATCGGATTCTTTTCTGCGGAAGTAATCACGGCGCTATTTGGCGCGAAGTTCATGCCTGCAATATTGCCATTATATGTGCTACTTTTCGCCAGGGTAGTGAGGGGAGGAACCCTGGTTCCCGTCGGCGCTTCCCTTCCGGGTGCTGGGCGACCTGATTTGAGCCTAAAGATCACCGCCGTCTCTGCAACAATAGGCATTGGGCTAAACATCTTGTTGATTCCCCCTCTGGGCCTTCTGGGAGCAGCAATAGCTACTGCAACGTCTCTGATATCAGGTGCCGCTCTTACCCTGGTATTCATAGCAAGGGTCTTGAATGTGAGGATTGACATTGCCTGGTATTCCCGTGCTGTGGGAATAGGATGCGCATCCTTGGCCTCGTACGTTGCAGCTACGAGGCTGATAAATCCCCATCTAGCAGCAGGAGCCGTTCTCTTTATTAGTGCAGTTCTGATTATCAAGATACTTCTGGCAGAGGAGTATGAAGCGTTCTCTAGGAGAGCCTATTCGTTGGTACATCGGGGGTAAATACATGCCTGGACTCGTGGGAATTATCTCGGACAACGTAGCTGATAGGCACCTCCTCGATCGGATGGCTGATTCCGTACGACACGAAGCATGGTATAGAACAGACAAGTACACAGGCGGTGCCTTCAACATTGCAAGGGTGCACCTGGGGATATTCAATCCAGAACCCCAGCCAATCTTCAATGAGAACAGGACCCTGTGCATATTCATGGACGGCAAGATCTATGGCTACGATGAGGATAGGACAAGGCTAGAAGGCAAATACCGCTTTAAGTCCAATGACGATCCTGAGTTTTGCCTGCATCTCTATGAGGAATACGGAAGGGATTTCCTCAAGAAACTGAACGGCTCTTTTGTATTGCTTATCTGCGACTTCGGAGAGAATAGGGTCATAATCGCTAACGATAGGAATGGCCTAAGGTCGAGCTACTACGCGATAAACAATGGAAGGCTTTTGTTTGCCCCGGAAGCCAAGGCCATCTTACACGACGACACCTTCAAGAAAGAGCTCAACGATGTTGCCCTTGCAGAGTCTTTTGCCTTTGGAGAGTTCTGGGGGGGTAAGACTTTGTTTAGAGGGATCAACGCTCTACCTCCGGCCTCCGTCCTTACCTACAGCAAGGGTCAGATCTCGCTAGACCAGTACTGGAATTTCAGCTACCAGCCTGACTATAGCCTTTCTGAGGAGAGAATCGTTGGGCAACTGGTTGAAGCTTTTAGAAAAGCCGTAAGTATACGTATGAAAGATGACTTGCGGTATGGGATCGAACTAAGCGGTGGGCTAGACTCTAGGGCTGTTCTTGCCGGTGTAGAGCCTGAAAAAAGAAAGGGTATGATCAGCTATAGCTTCGGCCCGCTAGACTGTGACGAGTTGAAAGTAGCTGGAGAAGTTGCCAGGAGGTGCGGGACAGCGCACCGAACCATTGAAATAACACCCGAACTCATCATACAGAATGCTGAACAAGAGGTCTGGCTCAGTGACGGGAGGGACAATATAGGAGTAAGTTACATTCACCCCGTACATAGGGTGATCAGGGGCGATGTTGATGTGACCTTTGATGGGTTTGAGCAGGATGTGACTCTTGGTGGGAGCTACCTTAGGAAGAATCTCATCCATTACAGCAGTCAGTCAGAGCTGTTTGGCGAGGTTTTCAACAGGAGGAGGGGTTTCTCGGAAGGGGAGCTGCAGAGATTGTTAACGCCAGAATACTACGAAAGGGTCAAGGATGTACCTCGAGAGTCCCTCAGAGCGGAGCTCGACGTATCTGCTACGAGTGACCCAAGGACCGTATTTGATGAGTTTTTCTGGCGGACACATGTAGCCTATTGGTCTATAGGACATATGTACATACGAGATCTGGTGGAAATCGCCTGTCCAACCTTTGACAACAACTTCCTCGATATCGTATATCGAATACCTCCCGAGAAAAGATTAGGCCACTATATGTATCGTAAATTCCTTCTCCAACTTTCGCCTGAATTAAGTGATATAACCTACAATCAGATGCGGGTTGCAGCTAGTGCTCCTTTGATATTTTGGAAGCTCGGGAAGATATCCCGGCATGCCAAAGAGAGGCTCAGGGAAATAGCGTGGATGTTATCAGGAGGTAGGATTTATATCCCTAGTAGATTTGATTGGATAAAGCTCAAGGAATGGCTGCGAGCCGACGAAAATTGGAGGAGGTATTTCAAAGAATTACTACTAGATGAAAGTGCAATGTCACGGGAGTATCTAAATCAGGAATACATCAAACACTTGATTCACCAGCATGAAGTTGGAAGGCGCGATAACTCTGCAAAGATCATGCGTCTTGCAACGTTCGAGCTTTTTCTGCGGAAGTTTATGATTTAAGTAACGGATAGGAGGCATGGCAATAGTGATGCCCTTATTAAGCGATCTTGGCTGGCTGAAGAGGCTATGGTTAGCGACCATTCTTGCGCTCCTGTCTGGGTTTGGCTTTTTCGCAATTCCCTTGGGCTCATTTTATGTCACACCTGGCAGAGCAGCGCTGGCCCTGTTCCTATATTTACTTATACTCACCTTTCTTGTCCAACATGGCGGGATAAGTGTAAGACTCAAAGTGGTGAGATACCTGCTCTTTCTTGCTCTGTGGGTGTCGTGGATTGTCATCTCTCTGTTTTGGGCTCCCGTCACTGTGAATACGGGCAGACACCTTGAGGCCATCATACTTGGCACCGTAGTAATAGTTGTAAGCCTGTCGTTTTTGAGCTCTGAGGGGGGAATCAGGAGCCTCCACCGTCTCTGGATAATCTCTACCCTCTTGTTTCTCGGAATAGGCGCGTGGGAAATGGTAACAGGAACGCATTTAGGATTCGTGCAAGAGGCGAGATGGGTTGACCCTGCTCAGGGACATTTCGCTACCGCGGTATTCTTCGGTCCTAATGTTTTCTCTACCTTCCTGGCTCTCTCTTTCCCTTTCTTGTATACGTTATCGACATTCTCTGGTAGCATGTTGGCTAAAGCCGTGGGGTTGATAGCGATTCTCTTCAGTCTCTACATCATATTTATGAATGGGGCGCGGGCCGGCATTGTTAGTGTCTTAATAGGTGTGTCTGTATTGTTCCTTCTTATGGCGTGGAGAGACAAGCTGAAATTCATGGCCGTAATACTGGTAGCAGGGGGGGTAATAATCCTTGCAGTCTATGCGTTACGGCTGACACAGGGCTTCGCGCTCATTGGATGGGTTCAGGAGGTACCTCGGGAGATTGCTTCTTTATGGAATGAACCTTCGTCTATCGCAAGTAGAACGAGTTTGGTAAAAAACGGCCTAGTGTTTCTGCAAGACAGCCACTTTGTGGGGATAGGACCAGGAGCTTTCGAATACTACATGGAGCAAACGTTCCTGTTCTTTGATACCGAGGGGGCTATCAATCCACACAACTGGTGGCTGGAGATTCTGGTAGACTATGGAGTATTGATTTTCGGCCTATTTCTGGCATTCTACATTGGTCTTCTATGGAATGTATTTCGCGTTTTCCGTAGTACCGCTAACCAAACGCTGCGAATGGTTGCACTGGCTACCCTCGTTTCTTTAGCGGAATTTTCCGTAGCTTCTATGGGCCCCTCTGGTGTCATCAGGGAGTACTTTGTCTGGTTGCTGTTTGCTACTGCCTTGTGCGTCATAAACCTGCACCGAATTCAGCGGAAAGCAGGCTCTTAGCAATGGGACGTGTAAGCCTCATGGAGGTACGGTAATGGCAGAAACCCAGGAGCGAGAGCGCCTGAAGGTTCTCTTTGTCCCTGCCTGGTACCCGTCAGAGGTTAGCCCTGTGAGTGGTGTTTTTGTTAGAGAGCATGCGAAGGCAGCTTCGCTGCATAACGACGTCGTCGTGGTATACACCTATCATGATCCCTATGCACGGGTAGCAGGGCTTTACCAGGTTTCTGAGGCTATGGAGGATGGCATCAGGACCATCAGGGTAAAACATGGCTCTCTTTCCGCCCGAGCTGATTTCGCGTTCTCTCGCCTGATTCGCCATTGGAGCACGTTCTCCTACCTTCGACGCTTTGTGGAATCAGAGTTTAAACCCGATATCATTCATGCCCATGTTTACTCCGCTGCTGTGCCAGCTGTTATCGTGGGTAGACTTTCCGGAGTTCCGGTGATTGTCACTGAGCACTGGACTAACTTTATTGAGCGTCAACTAACTTGGGAACGCAGACTGGCAGCCAGGTTCGCCTTGAATAGGGCTAGGGCCGTTCTTCCCGTAAGCGAGATTCTGAGGCAGAATCTGGAAGCTTATGGCATAAGGAACGATTTTCGCGTTGTTCCCAATACCGTCAATACTGACCTATTTTTGCCTACTCAAGCTAAAGACAAAAGGAAAGGGAAGAAGCGCTTGCTATTAGTGGCTATCTTCCAGCCTAGAAAAGGAATACCCTACCTTCTGCAAGCTTTGAGGCTTGTTAAGGAGAAACGAGACGATTTCACACTTGACATAGTGGGGGATGGTCCCCATAGAGAAGATTACGAGCGGTTGACGGTGGAATTGGGGCTCCAAGAATATGTCACATTTCACGGCAGACAACCTGAGATCTATAGCTTCATGCGAAATTGCGACTTCTATGTTCTGCCCAGTTTGAGTGAGAATTTTGGGGTTGTTCTGATTGAGGCAATGGCGTCCGGAAAGCCGGTGATTGCTACCGCATGTGGTGGCCCTCAGGAGATAGTGAATGAGAATGTGGGGATTTTAGTCCCTCCCAAGGATGCAAATGCCCTAAGCGAAGCCATTGATTCTATGCTTGACAACTATACAAACTACTCCCCAGAGGAGATAGCCAATTATGCCAGAGAGAGATTCAGCTACGAAGCTGTTGGGAAAATGTTGGATGAGATTTACCATGAGGTAGCTAGAGTTGACAAGATTTAAAGTACTTCTGGTAACGCCCTTGGCCAACTTCGGTGGCACAGAGCTCTCTACTCTAACACTGGCTACGGGGCTAAAAGAGGCGGGGCACGAGGTCTACGTGATGTGTAATGCCCACCCACTGGTGGATGAGTTCACCAAGCGGGGGATCGCAGTAGTTCTGGCAGGAATGCAGAGGAATCCTGTAGCGCTGATCAGAGACGCTTCTAGAATGCGCCGTTGTATTGCCGAAAACAAGATAGAGGTAATCCACTTTCAATCCGCCCTTCCCATAACCATGGTCCTATTTTGTGTCCGTACCATTAGGGAACATGGCGCAGAAACAGTATGGACCTGCCGTGGTATCAAGGGCATGAGCTATCCTGTCGCTGGGCATCTCTTCAATCATTTGATCAGCTTTGTTATAGCCAACTGCAATGCCGAGAGGGATAGATTATTAAAACACGGTCTTTCACCTCACAAAGTAACCACCATATACAACACACCTAACATAACTGTTCCAAGGAATACCAGCAAGAATGAGGAACTCCTGACCGAACTCGGCATTGACTCAGATACATCCATTGTCGGTACGGCATCAAGGTTGGCCCCAGACAGGGGTGTCCAATACTTCGTGGAGGCTGCGGCCCTGATTTCAGGGCAAATCTCAGGAGTGAAGTTTATTATTGCTGGCGGAGGTCCCCAAGAACAAGAGTTGCGGCAACAGGCAGCTCAGTTGGGTGTTGCTCAGCAGATGGTCTTCCTCGGACCCCGCCGTGATATGGAAAGGGTCTACTCCGCAATGGATGTATTTGTCAACCCCAATCCTCGCGAACAGGGCACGGGCAATACAAATGCTGAAGCAATGGTCTTTGGTAAGCCTGTTATTGCCGTTAATAGTGGTGGAACTCCTGAAATTGTGCGAGATGGTGTCACGGGAATACTAGTGCCTCCCAGGGATTCTGAGGGATTAGCCCAGGCCGCCCTGCGTCTGCTTGGAGACAGGGAGTTGGCCAAGAGGATGGGACTTGCAGGGCGGGATAGAGTGATGAGTGACTTCTCCATGGAGAGGCTCGTTCATGAGGTGGAACAAGTTTACGGCCGGGTCAGCCAGCATGGAAGTCCCCCGTAGACACTGGGGAGTCAAAACGGAGCGGAGACAGAAAATGAAGGTAATCCATAGTGCTGGTGCCCCTGGCCGTCTTTTGGCTGAACCTGACCCTGGGGATCAAGGCGACTCCCTTGAACACCATGCTGCTCATACTGGGCCTGAGCGCGGCACTCCTGGCACACCTGTGGGATAGGGTGCGGCTTGGCCACCAGGAGCGACAGTAAGAGCCTGATTTTAGTCAGATACTTTGGACAATAGGGAGGGAAAGATGCGTCTGTCAGTAGTGGGGACAGGACACGTGGGCCTGGTGGCGGGCGCTTGCCTGGCCCAGATGGGCAACCAGGTGCTCTGCGCCGACAAAGACGAGGCCAAAATCGCCAGCCTGAGCCGCGGAGTCCCCCCCTTCTTCGAGCCAGGGCTGGAGGATATGGTCCGCCAGAACCTCGCCCAAGACCGCCTGGCCTTCACCACCAGCATCAAGGAGGCAGTGCAAGGGAGCCAGGTCATCTTCATAGCCGTGGACACCCCTCCCCGGCCCGATGGCTCTGCCGACCTCTCTGCCCTTTTGAACGTGACCCACCAGATAGCCCATAACCTGAACGGCTACAAGGTTGTGGTGCAGAAGAGCACCGTACCCGTGGGCACGGGAGAGCGAATAGAGAGGACGCTCAGGGAGAGCGTCAACGGCGCTGGAGAGCTAGAGCTGGTCTCCATGCCGGAGTTCATGAGAGAGGGAACGGCAATACAGGACTTCCTCCATCCAGACCGAATTGTGCTGGGGGTGAAGTCTTCGCGTGCCCGGGAGATTATGGAGGGGATCCTCAAGCCACTGGATGCCCCCATGGTGGTGGCCGACATCCCCACCGCGGAGATGATAAAGTACGCCTCCAACGCCTTCCTCACGATGAAGATCTCTTACATCAATGCCGTAGCCAACATTTGTGAGCAGGTGGGGGCCGATGTCACCAAGGTCGCAGAGGGCATGGGGGCCGACCCGCGTATAGGACACCGCTTCCTGGCCGCCGGGGTAGGCTACGGCGGCGCCTGCTTCCACAAGGACGTCTCCGCCTTCATCAAGATGGCAGAGGACCTGGGGTACGACTTCCAGATGCTCAGAGATGTGCAGGAGATAAACTACAACCAGAGAGTGCGCCTGGTGGAGAAGGTAAGACGGGCCTTGGGGACGTTGCAGGGAAAGCAGGTCGGCGTGCTCGGCCTGGCCTACAAGCCCAACACCGACGATATGCGGAACGCTCCCTCTATAGACGTGATAGACCTACTGCTCAAGGGGGGAGCCAGAGTGAAGGCCTGTGACCCGGCGGCCCTGGACACGGCCAGGGGCCTTTTGGGCGACGCCATAACCCTGTGCGCCAGCCCATATCAGGTTGCGGAAGGCTCAGATGCCCTGGCCCTGGTCACCGAGTGGGAGGAGTTCCGCAACATGGACCTGGAACGGCTGAAGGGGCTTATGTCCAGGCCCGTCCTGGTGGATGGCCGCAACCTCTTCCAGCCTCAACGCATGGCCGACATGGGCTGGGAGTACTACGGCATGGGCAGGCAGACAATCAATCCAAACTTGAGTATCAGGGAAAACCGAGAGATTAGCCCAGGCTACCCTGCGTCTGCTTAGAGACAGGGAGTTGGCTAGACGGATGGGCCTTGCAGGGCGAGAAGTGGTGATGACGGAGTTCACTGTAGAGAGGCTTGTTCGCGACCTGGAGGGAGTCTATCAAAAGGTTGCGCCCTGAAGCCTCTGCCTGTATTCTGCATAGTCTGTAAGAACGGGCGAAACGCTGGGGTTTGCGAAGGAAGTGAAAAGGTCATATGCCGACATTTAGAAGAACGCGAGCACTACTAAAGATAATCAAGAGGAGTCCAATTGAAGGCTTACGTGCTGTTCAGAGATACCTGCGTGGTTACCCCATTCTGAATGAAATTGTTTACCGGCTTCTGGGGATGGTGAGAAGGCGTGCAATAGTGGAGGTTCTTGGGTCAAAGATGGTAGTTAGTTTCTCAGACATAGGCCTTTCGCGGCAGTTGTTTTTCGACAGGATTAGGGAGCCCGAGAGCACGAGATTCCTCATAAGTCAGTTGGAAGATGGGATGACTGTATTGGATGTCGGAGCGAATATCGGGTATTACACGTTAATAGCAGCCAGAAACATCAAAGGGGGCATAATCTATGCGGTGGAGCCTGATCCCAGGTGTGTTGAACTCCTCAAAAGGAACGTCACCCTCAACAACCTCACAGACAGGGTCGAGCTACACGCGATAGCATTCGGGGATAAAGTAGGAACGGCCAAATTCCTCAGGAGTGTTGCCTTTAATGTCTCACGAATACCAGGAGAGGATGAAGAGCTGGATCACAATGCTGTAGTTGATGTACCAATGGTCACCTTAGATGACTTTCTCAAGGATAAAGGTTGTGATGTGAACCTTATAAAGTGTGATGCAGAAGGGTATGAGTATTTCATTGTGAAGGGGGGCGAAAAGACACTTCGCAGTGCCAAGAGGCTGAAGATATTCATGGAGATACATCCAGGAAGTATCAAGAGGTTGGGAGGAAACGTGTCGGAAATGTTGGAAATCATGTCTGACTTTAACGTCAAAGCCCTTGTCACAATGTCTCCTCCGGCATTCAGAGATATCATCAATCCATTCAGAGGCTACTCACTGTCATACGAAAAGGTCATCAAGTACGATAGTAAATTATCAGAGTTAATGAAAGATGAGAATACAATGGAGCGGTTGCAAGGACCATACTACAGGATATTCCTGGAAAAGGGATTCTGAGGCTGGTCATAAAGTTAGTGAAACCATGCCACAGATCGATTGTTCAACTTCGCCAAGATGGGAATAGGGCCTCTCATCCAAAGGATATTCCGGCTAAGCCCCCCTATCTTCAATCCTCAAAGAGGCGGGGATGAGGCAAGTACCGCTGGGATAGGGAGGAGGCCCAGAAGGTCTACCGAACCACGGATACCAACCATCCTGGAGTGGCCAACTTGTGCCAGGATGGGCACGTGCTCCTGCGAGGAAAGATGACTCTGCTCCAGGAGCATCCACCGCAGCCCTCTCTACGATAGGCTTGATGACGCCAAGCAGGTGGTCTGCAGGGACCAAATGTCTGGGGTCAGGATGGACAGCATGGTCGCCTGGTTCGCTGTGTCGCCGCGCACGGGGCCCCCTTTGCGGGGTCACTCTTCGCCCCATATTCTATTCTTGCGAGGCGGGGCGACGGCTACTTTTCCCATACCTCGCTAATGTATAATCCCTACCAGACGTTTCTTCAACTACGGCCAGCCACACCGCAACGGGAGGCTTCCTATGACCACAACAGCGACAACCCAGGTGGAGCAAGAGCTTAGGAAGGTTGTGTTGGGAGAGGTACGCTTCGACCCCTACTCTCGCGCCCTCTACAGCACCGACGCCTCCAACTACCAGATTGAGCCCCTGGGAGTCGTAATCCCCCGCAGCAAAGAGGACGTCATTGCCACCGTGGAGCTGGCCCACAGGTACGGCGTTCCCATCCTGCCGCGGGGAGGTGGCACCAGCCTCGCCGGCCAGACGGTGGGCCGCGCCATCATCATGGACATGTCCAAGTATATGAACAACCTCCTGGAGGTGAACACCGAAGAGAAATGGGCGCGGGTGCAGCCCGGCATCGTTCTGGACGTGCTCAACCATCGCCTCAGAGAGACTGGCCTCTTCTTCACCCCAGACCCGGCTACCAGCAGCCGCTCCAACATAGGCGGGGCCATCGGCAACAACTCCTGTGGCTCCCACTCCATCCTCTACGGAAAAACCGTCGACCAGGTCAAAGAGATGGAGACCGTGCTCTCCGATGGAACCGTGGCTTTCTTTGGCCCACTGACTCCTTCGCAGCTTGATGCCAGGCGACGCCTCGATGGGCTGGAGGGCCAGATATACAGGCAAGTCCCAGACATCGCCAACAGCAACGCTGAGGAGATAGAGCGCCGCTTCCCCAAGATTATGCGACGGGTCAGCGGCTACAACCTGGACCTGCTCATCAACGGCTCGCCCCTCAACCTGGCCAAGCTCATCGTCGGCTCCGAAGGAACTCTCGCCACCGTAACCGAGGCCAAGCTGAACCTGGTGCCCCGGCCCAGGGCCACCGCGCTCATGGTGGTCCACTTCCAGGAGCTGATCCAGGCCATGGAAGCTACCGTGGCCACCCTGGAATACGGCCCCTCGGCCGTCGAGGTCATTGGACGCTTCATCCTTGACCAGGTGCGCACCTCCCTGGGGTACGCTCGCAAAATCACCTTCATAGAGGGAGACCCGGAGTGTGTCCTGCTGGTGGAGACATCGGGGGACACAGAGCAAGAGGTGACAGCAAAGCTGGATAATATCGAAAAGGGTCTCCGCCGCGCCGGGATGGGCTACGCCTTTGTCCATGTGACGGGCATGGAGGCGCAGGCCAACGTGTGGGACGTGCGCCGCGCCGGCATTGGCCTGATGATGGGGACTAAAGGCGACCTCAAGCCCATCCCCTTCATCGAGGACTGCGCCGTCTCACCAAATAAGCTCCCAGAGTACATACGGCGGGTGGACCAGATGATACGCGACAACGGGACCGTGGCCGCCTACTACGGCCACGCCAGCGTCGGATGCCTCCACGTCCGTCCCTTCATCAACCTCAAGGAGCAGGTCGGCGTGGACAGGATGTACAGCATCTCCAGGGCGGCCTCCGACCTGGTGCTGGGGATGGGAGGAACCATGAGTGGAGAGCACGGCGATGGCCTGTCCCACAGCATGTGGGTCGAGAAGGGCTTTGGGACACGCCTCTACAACGCCTTCCGCGATGTCAAACGCGCCTTTGACCCTGCAGGTATCATGAACCCCGGCAAGATTGTCGACTCCCAGACCATTGTGGAAAATCTCAGATACGGCCCTGGCTACAAAGCCCTCTCACCCCAGACCAGGCTGAACTTCTCCAGGGAGGGCGGTTTCGCCCAGGCCGTGGAGATGTGCAATGGCGTGGGCGCCTGCCGCAATACCCTGGGCGGGACCATGTGCCCATCATACATGGCTACCCGAGAGGAGGAGCACTCCACCCGCGGCCGGGCCAACGCCCTACGGGCAGCCCTCTCCGGCCTCCTGCCGCCGGAGGAGCTTACCAGCCATCGCATGCAGCAGGTGTTGGATCTGTGCCTGGCGTGCAAGGCGTGTAAGTCCGAGTGCCCCTCCCAGGTGGACATGGCCAAGCTAAAGTTTGAGCTTCTTGATGCCTACCACCGCAAGCACGGCTATCCGCTCAGGGCCAAGCTCTTTGCCCAGATCGATACCCTGAGCAAGCTGGGATGTGCTCTGGCCCCCCTGTCCAACTGGGGCGCACAGCTTCCCCTCACCCGTTGGGCGTTGGACCGCTTCCTCAAAATAGATAAGCGAAGGCCCTTGCCACCCTTTGCCCGCCCTACCTTCTCCAAGTGGTTCCGCTCCCGAAGAGCCACTCCCATTGCGCAAGCCCGGGGCCAGGTGGTGCTCTTCAATGACACCTTTATGAACTACAACTACCCCTCCATCGGCATGGCTGCCACAAAGCTATTGGAGAAGGCGGGTTTTCAGGTGATACTGGTAGACCGCAAGTGCTGCGGACGTCCCATGATTTCCAAGGGGTTCCTGGACATGGCTCGCGAAAACGCCCGGTACAACGTCCAGTTGCTGCACCCCTATGTGGCCCAGGGAGCATACATCGTCGGGTGCGAGCCAAGCTGCCTCCTGACCCTTCGTGACGAGTATCCCGACCTCCTGGGCAGTCCCGAGGCCAAAGCAGTCGCGGAGAGGTCGTTGCTGCTGGAGGAGTTCCTCCAGATGCTCCAGCAGGAAGGGCGGCTGGCCCTGGCGTTCAAAGAGACGCCCAAAAAGCTCCTCTTCCACGGCCATTGCCACGCCAAGGCCATGGTGGGCACAACCCCTGCCCTGGCAGCTTTGCGACTGGTCCCCGGCGTCCAGGTACAGGAGGTGGACGCGGGGTGCTGTGGCATGGCCGGAGCCTTCGGGTACGAAAAGGAGCACTACGACCTGTCCATGGTCATCGGTGGCCAGCGCCTGTTCCCCGCCGTATCCTCCAGTGACCAGGACGGCGAGATAGTTGTCACAGGTATCTCCTGCCGGCAGCAGATTCAGCACGCCACGGGTCGCAGGCCACGGCACCTGGCAGAGGTGCTGGCGGAAGCTCTGGCGTAGCAGCCCCCAGACAACTCCCGGTCTCGGGTTTTGCCAGTGACTTTGCGACAGTATGCCCCAAACTCCCAAAAGTCACGCATGGCCTGCTCTTGACAGCCCATTGGGGAGAGGCAATATCATTATCAGGAAGTCGGGGCCTGCGCGGCGAGCATCCTGCGGGTGTCCTCGCGGTGTTGGCATACCCTCTCTGACATGCTGAGGGCCTCAAGCTTGTAGCAATGGGCCTTCTGGACCAGGATACTGGTTGTCTACGGCTATTGCCCATTAGGTGGGCTTCTACGCTATTGCGCCAAAGGGGGGTGACCAGAAGTGGGTTCTAAGACTCCATCCATCCATCTCCTCAGCGACGGAGTCATCAAGTACGATGGTGGCTCCTTATTCGGTCAGATTCCCAAGGTAATGTGGGAGCAGCAGGCAAAGCCTGATCGGTGGAATCGCATAAGCCTGGGGCTTAACTGTCTCCTGGTCTGTACAGAGCACGGGAACGTGCTGGTAGATACGGGTGTCGGGAACAAAGAAACGGGCAAGATGCGTGAGATGTACGGACTCTCCTCCAGCAAACTGGGTAAGGCATTGAAAGAGGTGGGCCTCTCGGCAAAAGACATTGATAAGGTAATCCTCACCCACCTTCATTTCGATCACTCTGGTGGGTGCACCAAAATCGACCGCTCAGGGAAACCCATTCCGGTGTTTCCTAAAGCTACCTACGTGGTACAGGCGTCATGTTGGGAGAATGCCATGGCTCCCAATGAACTGGAAAAGGAGTCACACCACTCGGAAGACTTCGCCTGCCTCCAGGAAACAGGCCAGCTTGCTTTGATCGATGGAGACGCCGAGATACTGCCGGGCGTTTGGGTCAAGAACACCGGAGGCCACTGTCTGGGCCACCAGGTGGTGAAGATAAGCTGCGGCGGCGAGAAAGTGGTCTTCCTGGGCGACGTGATTCCCACCCCCCATCATCTGTCCCTCCCGTGCATTGCCGCCCAGGACCAGTACCCAGAAGACACCCTGAAAAGAAAAAAGGAGCTCATGGCCCAGGCAGTAAAGGAAGGATGGCTGGTGATCTTCGGGCACGGCAACGAGGAACGGGCAGGATACCTGGAAAAGAGAAACGGGTCTGTGGCCCTCAGGCCCGTGAACCTGTAGAGGGCCTCTCCAGGAGCCAATCATCCGGAGCAGGCTTCGGCCATCGACCTGGCGGGGGTCTGAAGTGTCCCGCAAAATGGGCCAGGTCCAGACTATTTTTCTTGCAAGGGAAGGATGGTCAGGCCAGCTTCAAGATGCTATACTGCTACACTAACGAAAAGCCTGTGTGAAAGGTCCGCCTCCGAGGAATAACGGCGTTCCACAATCTACTTACCAGGAAGGAAGAAAGCATGACAGTAGCAAGAATATCCGTAATGCACGTATCCTCCGATGTGACGGGTACCGCCACAGTCAAAAGGGCCCAGGTGGAGCGCTTGCTGGATCAGCTGGAAGAGCACCTGTCCGTCCTGCCGGGGTACATCATGGGATTCCGCTTCGGTGGCCACGAGGACGCCGATCAGCTTGGCAGGGTCTCATTGTGGAGAACCCAGCAGGAGGCCGACCACGCTGCCAACTTGACCCGCACCCTTGCCCTCAGGTCTGACATACACCGGCTCATAGACCCCGGTCACCTGGAGACCCTTGTGGACCTCAAAGGGAGTCCCAAGAACATACCCGCTCCCCGGGGCTAGTAGACCACCTGGCCGTACAGTGAACCGCCTCGCTCCTCCAACAGCCGGGTGGGAGTGATTGTGTTCCTCAGGGGCTTGGGGCTCTCGGTGAACACCCGCATGTAGTTGTCGGTAAGCCCCGACCACCTCTCACAGCCAGAGCCTATGCCTTTGCGTTCCCATAGCACAGGGCGCACCTGGCCTAACAGGCTTTCCCGAAAATCTGCGGCATGTTCCTTGGCTAGCCGAAGAAGCAGCCCTCCTCTGTGCTCTTTGGTGTGGACGTCAACCTGGTCTTGGAAGTGGGCCGCCGAGGTACCGGGACGCACCGAGTAAGGAAACACGTGCATCTCAGCAAAGCGAAGGCTGTGGCAGAAGCGATACGTCTCCTGGAACTCCTCCTCGCTCTCCCCAGGAAATCCCGTCATGACGTCGGTAGTGATGGACGCTCCAGGGACCTGCTTCCGTATGAGCTCCACGGTGTCTGCAAAGAAGCTGGTGGTGTAGTCCCGGCCCATGTGGCGCAGCACCGCGTCGCAGCCGCTCTGAAGGGGCATATGAAAGTGAGGACACAGCCGCGGGTCCTGCCACAGTCCCAGCAGCTCCCCCCCCACAACCTGAGCTTGCAGGGATGATACCCTTATCCGTGGGATGGTCGTTTTACACAAGACAAGCTCCAGGAGGCGAGGCAGGCTCGCTCCAGGGATATCGAAGCCGTAGGAGCCAACCTGGGTGCCCGTCAGGACCACCTCCTGGAATCCCTCCTGCTCTAAGGCCGCTATTTGGGTCACCAGGTCATCGGCTGGGACGCTGCGCTCCCTGCCCCTGACCCTGGGCACTATGCAGTAGGCGCACACCTGGTTGCATCCTTCCTGGATTTTCACCGTCGCCCTGACCCGGCGGACGCCTCTTCCGGCAACCCCCTCTTCCGCAGCGCAGAGGCCCGGAACGTCCTTTCTGAGAGCTTGTGAGGGAATTGTCATTGCGAGGGCGTCCCCGCCCGTGGCAATCTGGGGTGGGGTCCCCCCGTATGCCGAATCCATGATTTCTTCGCAGGCTCTGAGCGAAACGATCTCCTGTACCAGCGCATCCTTATCGGCATTGCCCAGTACCAGGTCTACCCCAGGGAGAGCTTGCAGCTTCGCGGGTGCCCTCTGGGCATAGCATCCCGTGGCCACAATAAAGGCGCTGGCGTTCCGGCGGCGGGCCGCTCTCAGGGCATGGCGGGCCTTGTGGTCTGCCGTCTGAGTGACGGTGCACGTGTCCAGCACATAGATATCGGCGGGCTGGTCGGAGCCTACCACCTGGTAGCCCGCGCGGGCAAATCCCCGGGCCAAGGCCTGGGAGTCGGCCAGGTTCAGCTTGCAGCCGTGGGTCTCGATGGTTACAGTGGGCAAAAACACCGCCTCATCGTAGCCTTTACCACATTATACCGCGACTCGCCTTACACCCCTTGAACCATTATAATCAATCCAATCCCTCCAGTATCCTGGCTGCCACCCTGGATGACAGGAAAGATGGGTTCTTCAGCACCCCGTTAGCTGAGAGGATGAAGGGCATGAAAGCAGTAACCATCGTCCCGGGCACCACCAACCTTGAGCTGATGGAGATTGCCACCCCAGCAATCTCTTCTCCCAACCAGCTGCTGGTGGAGGTTCTCCAGGTAGGGGTGTGCAGCACCGACAGGGCTATTGCTCGGGGCGAGGAAGGCAAGGCTCCGCCTGGAGCATCCCATCTCATTATTGGCCACGAGATGCTGGGCAGAGTCCATCAAATGGGCCGCCATGTCTCATCCTTCCAGCCGGGTGACCTGGTGATGGCCACTGTCCGGCGCGGATGTGGCCAGTGCGTTTGCTGCCGTGAGGGGCGCGCCGACCTCTGCTACACCGGCCTCTACCGAGAAAAGGGCATTGAGCAAGAGGACGGTTTCATGACCCGGTGGATTGTGGAGGAAGAGGTCAACCTGATACCGGTGCCCCAGCACTTGGAGGACGTAGGCGTGCTCACCGAGGCCCTGGGCACGGTGGAGAAGGCCGTGGACATGGCAGTTACCTTTCAACGCCGCCTCCTGCCTCCCTGTGGTCATCCAGAGCATGGCTACGACACTCCCAACTGGGGAATCCACAAGTGGGCGTTGGTGGCCGGAGCGGGCCCCATGGGCATCCTGGGGGCTTTCATCCTGCGGGCCAGGGGCGCAGAGACCTATGTCATCGCCACCCAACCCCCCGACAGCGTAAAGGGCAGGCTCGTAGAGGAGATTGGGGCGCACTACATCAGCATGGCCGGGACCAGCTTCCAGGACCTGAGAGCCAGGCTGGGCCCCGTGGACCTGGTGCTGGAAGCTACCGGCTCCCCTCAGATTCCGTTCGCCCTGCTCCCCCTCCTGAAAGCCAATGGCGTAATGGCCCTGGTAAGCGTCCCTACGGGCATTCGGGAGCTGGTCGTAGATGGAGCCGCCTTGATCCGAGGGATGGTTTTGTCCAACCAGGCGCTCCTGGGGAGCGTCAACGCAGGCCCTTCCGACTTTCGAGCCGCGGTGGAGTACCTGGCGCTCTTCAAACGGCTCTTCGGCGACGCCATCAACAAAGTGGTCACCCACACCTATCCCCTGGAGCAGTACCGGCAAGCCATCCTGCATCAGGCCCCAGACAGCATCAAGTCCGTCCTGGAGCTGACCGGTTAAGCGACCCGGCCACAATAGGGTGATGAAGAAAAGGGAGTACAGAGGGGCGAAGCCCCTTTGGCGGAGGTCTGGGGGTGTCCCCCAGGTAACCTATTCCCCCCTCTCCTGCAAGGAGAGGGGGCCAGGGGGTGAGGTATAATGCCCTTGGAGAGGACGAGCTTGATGTATCCTCATTTGGGTGACGCGATCCTAATGAGGTGGCACCTGTGCTAAGAGGGGAAGAAACTTTGGAGAAACGCCTGGGCATATCCTTCGCCGATGGCACTCTGCTATCCCAGGCCCTTACCCATCCCTCCGCAGTCAACGAGGCCCCCCAGGCATTTTCATCCTCTAACCAGAGGCTAGAGTTCCTTGGGGATGCCTTTATAGATTTCGTGGTAGCCCAGGAGCTGTACCATCGCCTTCCCCAGATGTCAGAAGGTGAGCTTACAGAGCTCCGCTCGTCCATCGTCCGCGGCGAGACCCTGGCAAGGGTGGCGCGCGGCCTCTCCTTAGGCTCCTTCATACACATGGGCCAGGGAGAGGAGGGTAGCGGTGGACGCGAGCGCGAGTCCAACCTGGCAGCGACCCTGGAGGCCGTGGTTGGGGCCATGCTCATGGATCAAGGGTTGGAACTCTCCTACGCCCTTACCCAAGAACTTCTCAAGCCGGAGCTTGACCGAGCGGTACGCGAAGGCGTTGTCAAAGACCCCAAGTCAAAGCTTCAAGAGCTGGCCCAGGGCATGGGAAAAGGCTCCCCGGTCTACCGCACCGTCGCCGAGTCCGGCCCTGACCACCTTCAAGTCTTCACCATAGAGGTGGTCATAGCGGGCCAGGTCATGGGCAAAGGCTCCGGACACCGCAAGGTAGATGGCGAGCGCGCCGCCGCACAGCAGGCCCTGGAAGCCCTGGAGGGACTATGAGACCATCCGAGGCTGAAAACACCATCTTTCCTGGGAAAATGGGGGCTTTCCAGCCTCCTCCCCCGCTTGCGGGGGAGGATTGAGGTGGAGGAAGGCACAAGGAGGCACGCCATTCGCATCCCTCCTGGTGCTGGAGGCTAACATGATAGATTCGGAGCGCCCAAAGGACACATCCCTCAATGCACAATGACATCAGCGAGCCACCGGTAGTCGACGCACAACGAGTGGTCTTCAGCTACGGAAATCGCAAAGTCCTGGATGACCTTTCGCTGCAAATCCAGGCTGGCTCCATCTTCGGCATCCTGGGCGCCAACGGCTCCGGCAAAACGACCCTCATCCGCCTGCTGGTCGGCCTGCTGAAACCCCGCTCAGGGCGCATCCTTGTCCTTGGAGAGCCGCCATCGCCCAGGCTCGCCCATCGCATCGGCTACATGCCCCAGTTGAACGCCCTGTACCTGGAGCTCTCCATCCAGCAAAACGTGGACTTCTTTGCCAGGATGTACGGCCTCTCCAGTCCAGCGCAGCGACGTGAGTCCGTGGAGGCCATTATCAACCTGGTGGGGCTCTGGGACAGGTGCAAAGACCCCATCCTGCGCCTCAGCGGCGGCATGCGACAGCGGGTAAGCCTGGCCATAGCCCTCGTCCACAGCCCCCCTCTCCTGCTCCTGGACGAGCCGACGGTAGGACTTGACCCGGAGCTTCGTGCCACGTTCTGGGACCGCTTTCGCGAAATGGCCGCGGCCGGAACGACCCTGGTCATCTCCAGCCACACCATGGACGACGCCGCTCATTGCGACCGTTTGAGCTTCATCCAGGACGGCCGTGTCATCGCCGAAGGGAGTCCTTCGGAGCTTCGCTCCGCCACGGGCAGGGACGACGCCACCTTGGAAGACGCATTCCTCTATTTTGTGAGAAGCAGGTAGCTCCATGTCCACCAATCGAACCCTTGCCATTGCCACACGGATTATCAGCCAGATGCTCAGAGACCATCGCTCCCTGGCACTCATCTTCGTCGTCCCCATCGTCGTCATGTCACTGGTGGGCTTCAGCTTCACCGACCAGCGGGCCATCCTGGACAGGGTGGCCCCTGCGCTGATAGCCGTCTTTGCCCTCTTTTTCACCTTCATCCTCACCGGCGTGAGTTTCCTTCGAGAGCGCTCCCAGGGAACCCTGGAACGGCTGCTGACCACCCCCGTCGGTCGAGGGGACATCCTCGTGGGCTACCTGCTGGGCTTCCTGCTGTTCGCCGCTATCCAGTCCGGCGTCATACTCCTCTTCACCATACTGGCCTTGCAGGTGGAGTACCAGGGCTCCTTGTGGCAGATATTCGTCCTACTCATGGTGCTCACCGTCGTCGCCGTCAACCTCGGCATCTTCATATCCACCTTCGCCCGCAACGAGTTCCAGGTGGTGCAGTTCATTCCCCTGGTGCTGGCCCCTCAGACCTTCCTATCTGGAGTCATCCTGCCCGTAGAAGCCATGCCCGGCTACCTGCAAGCCATAGCCAAGGTGTTGCCGTTGACCTACGCCGTGGAGGGACTCCAGGACATCATGCTGCGCGGGCAGACCCTCGACGATGTGACCCAGGAGCTAGCCGTCTTGGCTGGCCTGGCCGTGGCGCTCCTGGCCCTTGCCGCCGCCACCGTCAGAAGGACGTAGGCTCTCGCCCTAAGTGGCGAACTGAATAGTACAGCCATCAGGGTAAGACTTGGCTTTTCTACGAGTACCATCTGGCTTTTTTACATCAATGATGCGAGATGGCTGGGTCTCGTATTCCAGAATTTGGAGTGCCCGAGTCAAGTGTGGTTCACGGCAAGTGGGGTGGTATGCTGTTTCTTCCTCCCTTAGTTCTTGTTTGGTCACACGTGTTCCACGCCGGTTTTGCCATATTAAATCTGCCAACTCTTGCCCATAAGTCTGATCCATGCTCTTGGAAAACAACCGCAACTGATTCTTATCTGAAAAGTCAGAGTATTGGAAAACTCCATCTGAGGCCACGCTCCACATAGCCTCCTTCATTTTCAACATACCGAGGTAGTACTTCGTTCCAAATAGAAGATGATATTGGGTCTGATTGTGCTTGTTCATCATCCGGAAGCTCAACCCGCGCCAACCACGTTCCTCCAGAGCTCTCTGGTATTCACGTACCAGAAAAACTTCTCTCTCCCATGAATCGATAATATCGAGAGCAGTTCGCCACCTAGTATCTCCAAAGAGTTCATCCAGTCGGGCATGTTGAGAGGGGATTTGTAGAAAATACTGGTTCAGCGGCTGGTAGCTAAAATTGATAAGCACTTCTGATTGGGAATGCTGAGCAAAGCGCTCCACGAGTGACATAGGAAAACCTGATACTCCGAATGGGTCTATGAACACGAACGACGGCGCTAGCTGCTGGTTTTGTTCTTCCAGGCGTGCCAATTGTTCTCCGACGACCTGCTCAAAGGTAGCGCAAATGGGATACACACGGACGTTGGATGGGAGACGTATATCCGCCAATTTGCGTTGAAGGTTATCGAACCTATCTTGGCGCTCCTCAATGAAAACGAATACCAAGTCCATACCGGGTCGCGTAATCCTGGTGGAGAATCTATGCTGCAAAACAGCATCCAGTGCCAATATCGGTGAACCGGGCTCGCCTCCCCTGTACTCTCCTGGCCCAGCAAATCCGTCAATATATAGCAAACGTCGCGGCATGCGTGCCTGAGCCAGAATGGCGAACCACGCCTGGAGATAATGGGTAAGAATGTCGTGTTTAGCTTGGGTGTGGGGCTCAATGTCCCACAGCATTGATTGATTGCTCATTTCGTCTTCGCACAGTATCTTCAGGATTTTGCTGCTGTAAGAATTAGTCTGTCTGAGGTAGATTGCTTTGGCTTTGTTATATCATCAATCTTGGAAGGCATTCCGCTCAACTCTTTCCCATCGAGCATCCTTCCTCCCGCCTTGCTCGTTCGTCCACCCCACTGCTTGAAGAAAAATGGCACCCCTGCAGCCAGACACTGGTCACGAATATCTCTGGCCCAGGAAACATCCATCGGCCGTGCTCTGTTCCCACTTTCCCCACCGACAATGACCCACTGAATCCCATCAAGGTTTAGCCTGAGTGGTTTCAGGAGCGGCTCGCAAGATAGAAAACGCACAGCCGCTGGAACCTGGCGTAGGATAGGAATCCTCCGGTCTGCCCAGACTTGGTTCTCTACGGAGACTCCAGCCCAAACATGGCTTGGCCATCTTCCCCCGCCAATCGATGACTGCACATACTCCAGCATTCTCTCAGGACGCTTCGTGAGCACTTGGTAGGTGTGCTGTGAGCACTTCTCCATCTTCTCGAACACCCGCGATATGAACTCAAAAGGCACTTCTTCATGAAAAAGGTCGCTCATACTGTTCACAAAAATCATGCGTGGTGTTTGCCACTGTTCGGGCTGCTCCAATCGCTTCGGGTGCAATTGCACCGTAGTCTTGTTTGGCAAAAAAGACCCACCACGCTTGAATCTCAGCGTGATGGTTTCCGCATAGCAGTGAGCACAACCAGGACTCACTTTAGTGCAACCCGTCACCGGGTTCCACGTTGCATCTGTCCATTCAATGCCGGTCCTATCCGACATGTCTATGCCTCCACTCGGTAATCATATACTTATCATTCACTGCTAACAAATTCCAGTATAGAACAGCCGTACTATTATGTCAATATCTAGTTCGGGGAAACGCTACTAAGACGTCCCCCTCTCCGGCGTCACCAGCAACAGCAGCGACGGCAGCACCAGCAGAGCAGCCGCGGTCGCCATGAGTATCATGGTGGCGGTGATGAAACCGTAGGCCGAGAACATGGGCATAGGGGCAAAACCCATGATTCCAAATCCTACAACGCTGGTGGCCGCCGAGCCCAGCAGAGCTATCCCTGACCCCTCGGTCACCTGCCTCAGCGCCTCCATCCTGTCTCCCACCTTCGTCAACTCCTCTCGGAACCGCTGGGTCACATGGACGGAGTAGTCTATACCCACGCCTATGGACACAGCGGCGATGACGGCGGTGACGTAGTTCAGGGCAAACCCCGCCAGGTACATGAAGGCGTACAGCCATGCCACCACCAGCCCAATGGGAACAATGGTGACCAGGGCATACCGCAGGGAGCCAATGAACAGCAGGATGACCAGAAAGCAGAGCGCCGTCGAGGAGGGCAGGGAAACGTTCAGGGTCCGAGTGGTGGCGTTCAAGCCGGCCTCCCTGGTGAAGGGCGACCCAGTCAGACCGGAAAGGGAGATGGAGGGAGCCTTCGCGAGAGTCTCCAGGTCCTTCTCCATGGCCTCCCGGGCGGCTGTCACCACCGACTGCTCCCTGGAGCCGGGAATCCCCACCTCCAGGATAGTCACATCCTCTTCAGCACCACTGGAGTCGTGGAACAGGGTCTCCCGTACCCGTGAGGGATTGTACGCTAGGATGCTCTCATCCAGGGGGACCCCATACCGGACCATGTAGTCGTAGGCAGCCATGACCTGGGCCTGGGTATCCGGTACACCATCCCCATCCTCATCGGCGATGGCCACCCCCGTGACCTCCTCCACCCGTGAGCGGGCGTACTCGTTCCTCGTCATGCGTCCCAGGAAAGTGAACACATTGGGGCTCAGGTTCAGCTCACCCGCGGCATTCCGTGCCAGGTAAGGGTTATCCTTCATCCCGTCCAGTAGCTGCCTTATAGCCTTCAGGGACTGGGGATCCGACAGGTCCCCTTTGATATATACCAGGGCTGGCTCCCCCGCCGTCTCACCCACGTGCTCGTCCAGCTTGTCCAGACTCACCACGAAGTCCGAGCTGCTATCGAAAAAGTCCTTGGCATCAAAGGTGGCCTCCAGCTTAAAGGCGAAAAAGAGGGCGGCAACGGTGACGGCCGCGGCTACGGGTAGCACCATGGCGCGCCTTTGCGCAAGACTGACGACAATGGCAGTCAGTGCCGTTTGCGTCTTCGACTCCCTTGCTGCTGCGGCATCCGGCCCTGGGGCTGCACCCGACACCACCGATGAAGCCGCGGCGCCGGCCCTTCGCCCCCGCCCATTCAGCCATGCTCTTACCATAATAGGTGCCAGTATACCCAGCACGATGAAACCGGCAATCAGCGCCATCCCAATTACAGGGCTGATGACAATCAGAAATATGATGCCAACGCCGGTGGAGACAGCCGCCAACCCCATGACCAGGGCATGACCCAAGGCAGCCAGCCATCCACTGCGGGGATTCGCATGCTGTTCCGCAACACCCCCTCTCAGGAGGTCAATACGCATCATAGCAAGCGGAGCAACAACCCCGAGAATGATCAGGGAAGAAAGGACTGCTATCGCCGCACCGATGCCAAAACCGACGATGGACTCTATGCCGGATGTGACGTTTGATAGAAAGGCCACCGCGTCCGTCAGCATAGCCAACACCAGCGCGCTCAGCACCCCTGCAAACCCCAGCCTCAGGGCCAGCCGTCGCTCAAACCCCTTACCCCTCTCCTCGTGGTAGCGATGTATGGCATGGATGGCGTAATCCACTCCCAGGGAGATCATGGCAATAGGCACGATAAAGTCTATTACCAGCCCAGACTTGAGGCCAATCAGGTTTGAGATTCCCTTAAGCCATATCATCAGCAGCGCCAGACCGGCCCCGGTCAGGGCCACCGCCCAGTAGGAACGCAGGCTTACCCCCACCACTATCAGCACACTGATGACCGTCAGCATTATGAAGGGACCAGCGATCCCAGACTCGTCCTCGGCCTCCAGGCCCACGTCTATGGCAATGCCCCAGAGGCGGTAGCTCTCCTGGTCTCCCCTGATGACCTCCTGGACCTTCCTGTTAAACTGCTCCTTCTGCTTGGTAACCTCGCCCCCTCCCATGCCGATCTGGAGCGAACCACCACCCAGCTTATCGTTGTCCGCCACCACAAAGGTAAGCATGGCAGGCGAACGCCAGACTACTATCTCCTGTCCTGCCACCTGGCCAGGCTCGCTGGTGGTCATTACCGACAGGCTATCCCTGAACTCCCCTCCACCGGGGGCTGAGAAAAGCTGGTGCACTGCCAGCTTCACCTGGTCGTCGCTGGCCTTCTCCAGGGTGGTGTTCAGCCGCGGGTCCCGGGCCAGCACACCCTGCACCGCGTCGGCCAGCGAATAAATCCCCACAACGGGCCGCTCCATCTCCGCGTTGTAGTAGGGGAACAGGTACGTCTGAGCGTCCAGCCCAGGAGGGGCTAGCTCGCCCGCCTGGTCGGCGCTGCGTAGACGCCCCGTGTTCTGGTACAGCTCCCACAGGGACTTCTGGGTCAGAACATCGCCGTCCCGGGCCTCGACGATTATGCCAATGCCGTGGACCGAGGGAGGGAATCGCTCATCGATGTCCTTCTGCAAGTCAAAGGCCCGGCCCCCGGGATCTCCCGAGGCATCCTCCTCAGGAGCCATGGTCAGGAAGGGGACAACAAGAAGGAGGGTTATCGCCAGCACCCCCAGGATTACCCACCCGGAATGTTGCTCCAGAACAGCGCCTATCTTCTCCCAGAGCTTCATACTATCTCGACCTCCTGGCCTGACCTTCCGGTCGCAGTGTGGTTTGCCCCGCCCATACTACCAGACACGGGCGAAAGTTCAAGAGAACGAGCCCTGGCAGTCTGCGGAAATACAGGATGTGCAGAGGGGCGAAGCCCCTTTGTCGGGAGTCTGAGGGTGTCCCTCAGATATGATTTCTTCCCCCTTCCTGGCCAGGAAGGGGGTCAGGGGGATGGTCGAAATGGTGTTTTAGCACCCCGTTAGGTTGCGACCCCAGAAAGGGCCATGCTAATATGAGACGCCATGTTCAAGCTTTTGAGAAGGCATGAGAAGGTCCAGGCAGGCCTGAAGCGGAGCCGCGAGTCGTGGCTCGCGCGCATGGCCCAGATTGTGAAGCGCCCACGCCTGGACGAAGCCCTTTGGGAAGAGATGGAGGAGCTACTCATCTCCGCGGACGTGGGAGTCGCCACCACCTCACAGCTAATCGAAAAGATCAGGAAAGAGGCGGCGGCCCAGCGCCTGACACAACCCTCCGAAGCCATTGAGCTATTGAAACAGGAGATGGTATCCCTTCTGTCCGCCGGAGACGTGAGTATCCATCGGGGTCAACCTCCGGCCTCAGGCGGCCCCCTGGTCATCCTCACCATGGGAGTCAACGGAGTGGGCAAGACCACCAGCATCGCCAAGCTGGCCCACTACTTCCAAGAGCAGGGAAGCCGCGTCCTTCTGGCCGCCTCCGACACCTTCCGCGCCGCCGCGATCGTGCAGCTCCAGGCCTGGGGACAGCGGCTGGGCGTGGATGTAATCGCCCACAAGCCCGGGGGCGATCCCGCGGCCATTGCCTACGACGCCCTGGAGGCCGCCAGGGCCAGGGGTGTCGACGTCCTCTTGGTGGACACGGCGGGAAGGCTTCACACCAGGCTCAACCTCATGGAGGAGATGAAAAAGATTGTCCGGGTCCTCTCCCGCCTCGACCCCGAAGCGCCCCACGAGACCATCCTTGTACTGGATGCCACCACCGGCCAGAACGGGCTGGCCCAAGCCCGCTCCTTCGCCCAGGCGGTGGGATGCACCGGCGTCTTCCTGGCCAAGCTGGACGGCACGGCCAAGGGCGGCATAGTCGTCGCCATCGTCCAGGAGCTAGGACTGCCCGTGCTCTTCATAGGTACAGGGGAGGCCCTGGAGGACATGGCCCCCTTCGAGCCCCGGGAGTTCGTGGAGGAGCTATTCTCTCCCGTTTCCTGAGACCCACTTCAATGATCCAACTCCGCAAGACCGCCATCATCCTTGTATGGATAGGGGAGGTATGGAACTTCCTGGAGTTTGGGGTGGCCCTCTGGTCAGGCCTGAGAGCTGGCAGCGTAGCCCTCCTGGCCTACAGCCTGGACAGCCTTGTAGAGCTGTTCGTCGGCCTTGTGCTGATATGGCGGCTGAGCAAGGAGTGGAAGGGGGAGGAGGAAGAAGCGGCTGAAAGAAAAGCCCTGCGGTTTGCAGGAGTGACCTTCTTCCTCCTGGCAGCCTTTATCCTGTTCCAATCGTCAGCGACTCTGCTAGGCTGGCTGGCCGAACCCCGGCCAAGCATGGTGGGCATCGTCCTGGTTCTCGCAAGCACTTTGGTCATGACCGCGCTGTACTTCCTGAAAACGAATATCGCAAAAAAGCTGGGCTCACGCTCCCTGCGCGCGGAAGCCGTCGAGAGCCTGATATGCGACCTTCAAGACCTGACCCTGCTGCTGGGGCTTGGTCTGAACGCTCTTCAGGGCTGGTGGTGGACAGACCCCGTGGCGGCCCTCTTGCTCATCCCCTTCCTTCTCAAAGAAGGAAGGGAGGCCCTTTCAGGGGAGGAAGAGTGATAGTTCAAGGCGAGAACCATTGGTAAGCGCCCTCTACTGGCTTCTGGTCATAGAGCTGATTGGCCTTATAGCCTTTCCCCTGGCCTTTGCCCTCCTGCCTCGCCTCACCGATAGGGGGTACTCCGTTGCCAAGCCCCTGGGACTGGTGCTCCTCTCCTGGCCTCTGTGGCTCCTGGGCTCCCTCCACCTGGTTCCCACCAACCCCTACACCCTCTGGGGCGCACTGGCCCTCTGCGCAGTAGCCTCAGCATGGTACGCCCATCGCCACCGTGGGGAGATTATCGATTTCTTCCGCCGGGAGCGCCATGCCATTCTCATAGGAGAGGGTGTCTTTCTCCTCATGTACCTGGCATGGCTCCTCTTTCGCGCCTACGACCCCTCCATAGACACCACGGAGCAACCCATGGACTTCGCCTTCCTCAACGCCTCCCTGAGAGCCAGCTTCTTCCCACCGGAGGACCCCTGGCTTAGAGGAGACAGCGTGCCCTACTACTACTTTGGATACCTGATGATGGGCAATCTCACGGAGCTGACCTTCATCCCCTCGCGCATATCCTACAACCTAGCCCTGGCCCTCATACCGGCCTTGGCCGCCACCGCGGCCTTTGGCCTGGTCTACAACCTCATACGCGCCCACGGGAGTTCCGCCTTGCGGGCGGTGGGTTTTGCTCTTCTCGCCCCTGTGCTGCTGCTGATGGTGAGCAACCTGGAGGGTATCCTGGAGTTCGTGAGGCTTCGCGATTGGGGCAGCCCCTCTTTCTGGCACTGGCTCGGCATCAAAGACCTGGGCCCAGCGCCAAACGCCTCTTGGCGTCCCACCGACTACATGTGGTGGTGGCGGGGAACCCGCGTCATCGACAGCTTCAACCCCACGGGTGGCAGCCTGGACTACACCATAACGGAGTTCCCCTACTTCAGCTTCCTTTTGGGAGACCTGCACCCCCATGTCATGTCCATACCCTTCATTCTTCTCTTCATCACCTTTTGCCTCAACTTCTTCCTATCGCCCACCTTGGTTGGAGCGCGGTGGGTGAGAGAGCATCCTGGCACCGTGTTTATGGTCGCGTTGCTCCTGGGAGCGCTGGCCTTCATCAACACCTGGGATATCGTACCCTTCGCCGTCCTGTGGGCGGCGCTGCTGATTTTCAAGGCCGCCCGCCAGGAAACCAACCAGCGAGAAGCCGAATGGTCGCGTGTCTTGCCGAGGATATGGCTCCCCATCCTGGCAACCCTGGCCCTGGCTTTACTCATGTATCTTCCTTACTACCTCAGCGTGGAGAGCCAGGCCAACGGCATACTCCCCGTGGGCGAGGTGGGCACTCGTCCCATCCACCTCCTCATCATCTGGGGCCTCTTTCTGGCGGTGCTCCTCCCCTTTGTCCTGCGACAGCTCCCGGGTGCGCTCTCCTCCGGTGGGGAGTTCTGGCCCAGGTCAGCAATACTCCTGGGAGTCATCTTCCTGCCCTTCTTCATCTGGGTCGCCTGGCAGCTTGGTTGGAGCACCCTCACCTGGTCCACCGACCCCCTGTCGGTGGTGGCCCAGCGTTTCCTGAACGTCCTGCCCCTGGCTCTCCTTCTCTTCGTGGCGCTCTACAGCCTCGTGAGGCACGTGGAATCTGGGGACTCCTCCGCCATGGCCTTCGTTCTTGCCCTGGTCTCCCTGGCCTTGCTTCTGATCCTGGGGCCAGAGTTCCTGCGGGTGGACGACCTCTTTCACAACAGGATGAACACCATGTTCAAGCTGTACTATCAGGCCTGGGTCCTCCTTGCCATCGCCTCAGCCTTGGGCCTATACTTCCTCGGTTCGATGAAGCCGCCCTCCTGGGGCCTCCTTCGCCTGGCTATGAGGGGATGGTGGGGGCTCATAGGCGTCCTGTTCATCGCTAGCTTGTACTACCCTGTGGAGGCTGCCTTCACCAAAGGCGGGCAGTTCAAGGGCGACACCACCCTGGATGGCCTGGCCTACGTCGCTCGCGATAGCCCAGAAGAGTACGAGGCCATCCTCTGGCTTCAGGCTAACGGGAAGGAGGGCGAGGGTGTGCTGGAGGCGGTGGGAACCAGCTGGAGCGCCTACAGCCGGTACTCCAGCAGCACGGGCCTTTCCACGGTCCTGGGCTGGCCCTGGCACGAGCACCAGTGGCGCGGCTCCCCCAGGCCTTTCGAGGGCAGGGAAGGGGATGTGAAGACCATATATGCCACCCTGGATGCCTCAGAGGCAATGCGCCTCCTGGACAAATACGATATCCAATACGTGGTAGTGGGCCCCCGTGAGAGGGCAACTTATGGTAATCTAGGCATGGTCAAGTTCGCCCAGATGGGCGATGCAATCTTCCCTGGAGAGAGCGTGACCATATACCGTGTGCGAAGGTGACCCGCCTGGAGTGAGAGCAATCCATGGAAAGTCATGAGCACCCCGAAGAGGGCAAAGAGGAGCTGATCCAGTGTCCTGCCTGTAACGGCGCAGGCAAAATAGTCCAAAGTTCCTCCACCCCTGAATCTGGCCAGGATGCTACATGCCCCACCTGCCTGGGTAGGGGACAGGTCCCTGTTTCTACGGTGTCTCGACCCGAGCCGACTGCCCCGCCTTCAGACATCGTTGAGCCTGCTCCCCCCAGCGGGCTGAGCTCGGAGGAGCGGCCACTGTTGTCAGGGCCAGGGCCTGCCGTTTCACCATCAGCCATCGTTGAGCCTGCTCCTTCCGGCGAACCGAGCGCGAAGGAAGAGCCACCACCTCTAGAGACCAGGTGCGGTGGTAGCCTGGTCGCCACTCTGGCCTCTCATTGGGAGGTGGCTGCTTACGGGCTACTCATCCTGGTAGCCCTGCTGATGAGGCTCTGGGACCTGGGCTCCAGGGCCATAGGCTACGACGAGAGCCTCCACATGTACTACAGCTACCGCCTGGCCGAAGGCTTCGGCTACCAGCACAATCCCATGATGCACGGCACCTTCCAGTTCCACGGCATCGCCGCCTTTTTCTTTCTTTTCGGAGACAGCGAATATACGGCGCGCCTGCTGGTTGCCCTCTTCGGCACTGCCCTGGTGGGCGTCCCCTACTTCCTGCACCACCGCCTCGGCACAGCAGGGGCATTGTTCACGGCAGTGATGCTGGCCTTCTCCCCCATAATGCTGTTCTACAGCCGCTATGCCCGCAACGACATAATCATGGCGGTGTGGGCACTGGCCCTGGTGGTGCTGCTCTGGCGCTTCCTGGACGAAGGAAAGCCCCGCTATCTCTACCTGGGTGCTCTGATTCTCGCCCTGGCCTTTGCCACCAAGGAGACGACCTTCCTCGTGGTGGCTGTCCTGGGAAGCTACCTGGTGATAGTGGCAGCCCTCGACTGGATTCCCTGGTTCCTGCGGCGGCCCCGCCCTGGTAGGCAGGATGTCTCCGTCTCCGACTCCGTCCCCCCCCGACCACGCGCACCCCACAGGCTATCGGAGTTCTCTCGCGCAGGAGCATTCCTGGTCCTCGTCGCCACCCTCACCACGCCTCAGGCCTCGCCCCTGGTCAGCTTCTTCCAGGGCAAGCTGAAAGACGCTGGGATAGTTCTCGCCAGCAGGACTGCCCCGGAAGGCGCGCCTTCCGGCGACGTGCTCTTCACCTTGCAGAACATAGACGTGACCAAGGGGATGGCCATCGCTTTCTTGGTGGTTATCGCAGCCCTGTGGTTCTCGGCCATGGTGGGCACTACCTGGGACCGGCGCGTGTGGCTGCGATATGCCGCCATCTTCTATGGTGCGTGGCTCCTTCTCTACACCACCTTCCTGACCAACATGGTGGGGATAGGCAGCGGGATGTGGCAGTCCATGGGGTACTGGCTGGTGCAGCAAGACGTGAACCGGGGTGCTCAGCCCTGGTACTACTACTTCATCGTTGCTCCCGTATACGAGATGCTGCCCCTCCTCTTCTCCATCGTGGCGGTCGTCTACTACGCCATCAAAGGCAACAGCTTTACCCGGTTCCTGGCGTACTGGGCTGTCCTGACCTTCATCCTCTACTCCATCGCGGGGGAGAAGATGCCCTGGCTCCTGGTAAATGTCGCCCTGCCCATGATTGTGCTTTCGGGAAAGCTCATGGGTGACATCCTGGTGGCCGTGCCCTGGCGACGCGTCTGGCGCGCCGGTGGCCTGTACCTGGTGCCCATGACGTTCCTCCTTCTTTACCTGCTGGTAAGGCTTCTCCTGTACCGCGTGGAAAGGGGGAGCTTTATGAACTTCCTGGAGTTCTGGGCCTTGCTCGTCCTTGCTCTCACCCTGGCGGGCCTGGGGATTCACCTGCTCATGCGATCGGGGGTTGCCGATGGCCTTCGCGTGGTGGCCCTCTTCTTTGCCCTGGTGCTTTTCATCTTCGGCTTCAGAGCCGCTTGGCAGGCCAGCTACAACAATGGCGATGTGCCTGTAGAGATGATTGTGTATGCCCAGGACTCCAGCGATGTGCCCATAATCATGGATGAGGTCATGGAGGTGGCTCGAAAAACCGGCCAGGGAGAAGACCTCCGTCTGACGGTGGACAAGGACATATACTGGGGCCTGCTCTGGTACATACGGCGCTTCAAAAACGTGGACTATGCCGACCTGAGCAACGTGACGGAACCTCCCAAAGGCTCAGTGCTGCTCATCAGCGACGGCAACAGGGAGCGGCTCGCTCCCTACGTGGACAAATATGCCCCCGGGCAGAACTTCCTCTACATATGGTGGCCCGCCGAAGGGTACAAGCCCTGCGGCAAAACACCGGTGGAGCCGTGCCTCCGCCTTCGGGACGTGTTCGGCAACCTCATCAACCGTGACAAATGGCGGGAGGGCCTGGACTACTTCGTCTATCGGAAGACGGACGTGGACTTCCTCTTCCACAGGGCCATCGCCTACTTCCCCAAAGAGCCGTAGGGATTCCACCATTTCCCGCGGACCCGTTAATCCCCCGCCATTCCTATGAAAATGAGGCTGTGTGCCTCCTCCCCCGCAAGCGGGGGGAGGATTGAGAGCCTGTCCTGAGTCTACCGAAGGATGGGGGCCTCATCCCCATCCTAACCTTCCCCCTCGGTGGGGGAAGGGATCTGCTGCCCAGGGCATTTTCATTCCTCCTGGTGCTGGAGGCCAGCATGACTGATTACGAGCGAATCCCCGAGCGTGGCAATCTGGGGGGGTGACCCCCTCCGGATTGCTTCGTCGCAATGACACTTGATTGTCACTCTGAGCGTAGCGAAGAATCTACCCCCACCTGCGCATGGTTCCCTTCGGCTTTGCTCAGAGCCTGCTCTGAGTTTAACGAAGGGGTAAACCTAGGTCCGATTTCATCGGACTCCGTATGGAACAGAGCGGAATCGGAGCTCACCAAGTCTCTTCCCCCTCGATGGGTGAGGAAGTTTGTAGGGAGCTGGGGATGCTCCACAGGTATTGGATGCATGTGGTTGGGCAGGCGGGGGAACTTACAGGTATATCCCCCTCACCCGGCGCATGGCAGCGATGCGCTCTTCGGCCAGGCGGTCTGCGGCACGAGCGGTGGTGATGCCCTCGGTCCTGGCCAGGTAGATGACCCTCTCCACGGTGTCGTAGATGCGGGCCGTCTTCTCCAAAGCTGCTTCCTCATCGTAGGGCTGACCCATCTCCAGGGAGATGTTTATGACGCCGCCGGCGTTGATGATGTAGTCGGGGGCGTAGAGGATGCCCCTTCGCTGGAGGGTCTCGGCGTGGCGGTCTTCCAGGAGCTGGTTGTTGGCGGCGCCTGCCACCACCTTGCACCTGAGACGGGGTATAGTGTCGTCGTTGAGGACGCCCCCCAGGGCACAGGGGGAGAAGATGTCGCATTCCACGTTGTAGATGGCCGCGGGGTCGTCCAGCACCTCCAGGCCCTGCCCTCGTGCCCTGTCCAGGGCTGGTTGGTTGATGTCGGTGACGATGAGCCGTGCTCCTTCTTCCAGGAGATGGCCGACCAGGTAGGAGGCCACCTTGCCGAAGCCCTGGATGGCGATGCGACGGCCCTCCAGGGAGTCGGTGCCCCAGACGTCCAGGGCGCAGGCCTTCATTCCCTGGTAGACGCCGTAGCCAGTCATCTCGGAGGGGTCGCCGCTGCCTCCCTGGTTCACCGGCAGTCCGGTGACGTGAGTTGTCTCCTGGGCAATCCACTCCATGTCCTGGGTGGTAGCGCCCACGTCCTCGGTGGTGATGTAGCGGCCTCCCAGGGAGTCGACGAAGCGCCCGAAAGCCCTCATCATGGCCTCGGTCTTGTCCTGGGCGGATGCCATGATGAGGGCTTTGCCTCCTCCCACGTGCAGCCCCGCCGCTGCTGCCTTGTAGGTCATGCCGCGGGCAAGGCGAAGGACGTCCATGAGCGCTTCGTCCTCGGTCTTGTGGGGCCATATGCGCACGCCTCCCAGGGCAGGGCCCAGGGTGGTGTCGTGAATGGCGATGAAGGCTCGGAGGCCGACGCCGGGGTCGGTGTAGACGGATAGCTGCTCGTGGCCGTGCGTTTCCATGTAGTGTGTGATGTTCATGTGTGCTCCCTCTTTGACTCTCTCCCTCAAAGGGGAAATGGTTATCCCTTCCCCCGCAGACGGAGGAAGGGATTGGCTACCTGATAACCAAAGGCGAGCATTTTCACATGGCACCGCGTCATCTATCACCGATTTGGTCTAGTTCCATGTCCACCACACCTATTAGGACAGAGGAGGATTTGATATCCGCACTTTCCCAGCCACATGTTGGTTTCTCTGCCGCCATAGAACATGCTACGGTCAAGTTCTTCACCAACTTGAAACAGGTGGGCATAACTCACAACGACCTTGGGGCTGTAATGCTTTCCCCGGTGCACCAAACAAAACTTCGTAGCCTCACGCCGAGGTGGTAGACCTTCTTCTTCTTCTTCTATCTTCGCAAGGGCTTTGGGAATTCCAGAGCAGTTCAAGTACTTTGGTATTGGCATGCACGTTACTCCCACTCAATCGTTCCGGGCGGCTTGGAGGTGACGTCGTAGACTACCCGGTTCACCTTTGGCACCTCGTTGACGATACGGTTGGAGATTCTGGCCAGGACGTCGTAGGGGAGGCGTGCCCAGTCGGCGGTCATGGCGTCCTCGCTGGTGACGGCACGCACAGCCACCATGTAGCCGTAGGTGCGGAAGTCGCCCATGACGCCCACGGTGCGGGTGTCGGTGAGGACGGCGAAGCTCTGCCACAGCTCGCGGTACAGGTTGGCAGCTTGAATCTCCTCCATGACTATCCAGTCGCAGGCTCGCAGCACCTCCAGCTTGTCCCAGGTCACCTCGCCGATGATGCGGATGGCCAGGCCAGGGCCGGGGAAGGGCTGGCGGTACACCATCTCCTCAGGCAGGCCCAGGGCCAGCCCCACCTCTCGCACCTCGTCCTTGAAGAGGTAGCGCAGAGGCTCCACCAGAGAGAGGGTCATGTTCTTGGGAAGGCCGCCCACGTTGTGGTGGGTCTTTATGGTGGCAGAGGCGTTGCTCTCAAAGGACTTGCTCTCAATGACGTCGGGGTAGAGGGTGCCCTGGGCCAGGAAGTCCACCTGGCCAAGCTGTGCAGCCTGCTTCTCAAACACCCGTATGAACTCCTCACCAATGGTGTGGCGCTTCTGCTCGGGGTCTACGACCGTTGCCAGCCGTGTGAGAAAGTCCTCGGTGGCGTCCACGTAGACCAGGTTCATCTTCAGGTTGCGCTCAAAGGTCTCGATGACCTGCTGGGCCTCGCCCTGGCGCAGGAGACCGTTGTTGACAAAGATGCAGGTAAGCTGCTCGCCGATGGCCCGATGAATCAGCGTGGCAGCGACCGAGGAGTCCACGCCCCCAGAAAGGGCGCAGATGACCTTGCCATCTCCCACCTGCCCCTGGATCCGGGCTATGCTCTCGTCCACGAAGTTCCTGGGAGTCCACGTCCCCTGGCAGTGGCAGATGCGGTAGAGGAAGTTTTCGATAATCTTCTTGCCCTGGGGGGTGTGCACCACCTCCGGATGAAACTGAAGCCCCAGCACTCCCTGGTCGTTGCCCAGGACGGCGATAGGTGAGTTGTCAGTATGCGCCAGGGAGCGGAAGCCCGGAGGCAACACCTGAACCTGGTCTCCGTGGCTCATCCACACGGTGATGGAGGAGGGCAGGTCGGCGAAGAGGGGGCTTTCCCCGGCGTTCTGATGGAGAACGGCATGGCCGTACTCACGCCTGGCCCCTGGCACAACCCTCCCGCCTAACTGATGGGCCAGGACCTGTAGCCCGTAGCATATCCCCAGGACGGGGAGCCGTCGCTCATACAGCCAGGACGGGGCCATAGGGGCGTTTGGCTCATAGACACTGGCAGGGCCGCCAGACAGGATTACCCCCCGTGGATTGAGGGGAGCGACCTGCTCCCAGGGAGCATCGTGGGGCACTATCTCGCAGTACACCCTGCACTCTCGGACACGCCGTGCTATGAGGCGGCTGTACTGGGAGCCAAAGTCTATGATTACTACGGCTTCGCCCTTACCCACGGGGGTTCCTTCCGTAGCAGGGCGCGGCTCTCCTTTTCCCTCGGCGATCTCCAGGTAGGTAGAGACCTCTACATCGTCGCTGGTGGCTATTCTGCGCGTGGCGGGGCCTTTACTTTGGAAGGTCATAATTTCCGTTTTGCTTGCGAAACCGGCGTCCCCAGATTAGCATCTGTGCTATACTCAGTCAAGGAAAAACATGCGTGGCCCTCGCGGAATTCAGACTGCTGGACACCGGATGGAAACGGCGGTATCTATTCTTTTGCAGGGGGGGGTAGTAGCCTTTCCCACGGATACCTTGTATGCCCTGGGAGCGCATGCGTTCATAGAGACAGCGGTACGCCGAGTGTACCGGGTGAAACAGCGTCCCCTGGACATGGCGTTGCCACTGCTGCTGGCGGACGCGAGGGACATGGAGAAGGTCGCACTCCACATTCCCCAAATGGCCTGGGACCTGGCGGAGCAGTTCTGGCCCGGAGCGCTCACCTTGGTCTTGCACAAAGGGCCTTCCGTATCCGCTCTTGTTACGGCAGGCAAGGATACGGTGGCAGTTCGCGTTCCCAATCACCCCCTGGCCTTGAAGCTCATTGAGGCTGTGGGCACTCCGCTGACGGGCACCAGCGCCAACAAGTCCGGACAGGGCGACCCGGTTACTGCCGAAGACGTGCGCCAACAGCTAGGCGAGGAGTTAGACCTGATACTGGATGGCGGGGCTTGTCCCCTGGAGGCGGCGTCCACTATAGTAGACCTGACCCTGGACACTCCAAGGATTGTGAGAGAAGGGGCTATCCCTGCCTCTCTTCTTGAGCAGGTGTGCCCCGGGGTTGGAAAGGCCGTTCCAACAGGCGAGAGGGGAAAAGAAGGAGTCTCTCGTTGAAAATAGCCCTGGGATGCGACCACAATGGTGTGGAGCTGAAGCTCCATCTGATGAGCCTGCTCCAGGAGTTGGGCTATGATTGTCAGGACTTGGGGTGTTATGATACCAACGCTGTGGACTACCCCGATGTGGCGCAGAAAGTGGCTCAGGCGGTGGGTAAAAGCCAAGTCGATAGGGGAGTGCTCATTTGCGGGACCGGCATTGGCATGAGCATTAGTGCGAACAAGGTCCCCGGAGTCAGGGCCGCCCTTTGTTACGATGCTTTCACTGCCCGCCGTGCCCGAGAGCATAACGATGCCAACGTCCTTTGCCTGGGAAGCCAGACCACGGGGCAGGATGCCGCCAGGGAGATTGTGAAGGTCTACCTGGAGACCCAGTTCGAGGGAGGGCGTCACGCCCGCAGGGTGGAGAAAATCAGGGCCCTGGAGGGCCGGCACCTGGAAGAACAAAAGAGCACCGGACGCGCCCAGTGAGAGTCATGAGCCTGCCCTCCGTATTCGGTCGCTACGGGGAAGGTATTGAGACGGAGCTCAAGTCCCTGATTCTGGGGCATAGTCTCCCCTTGTACCGGCTGATGGCTTATCAAATGGGCTGGGTGGATGAGCAGGGGGGGACGGTCAAAGTGGAGCTTGGCCAGCGTATTCGCTCTACTCTCTGTCTTCTCACCTGCGATGCCCTGGGTGGCAATTCAAAGGAAGCGCTGCCCGCCGCCGCGGCCCTGGAGTTGGCCCACAACTTCTCACTAATCCACAGCGATATTCAGGACGGCGCACCGGAGCATCACCACAGGCCTACGGTGTGGTGGATTTGGGGGCCTGCCCAGGGCATCAATGCCGGCGATGCAATGCATGCCCTGGCCCGCCTGAGCTTGCTACGGCAAACGGAGAAGGGGACGGCGCCGGAACAGGCCCTGAGGGCGGTGGCCATCTTGGACACGGCCTGCCTGCGTCTCTGCGAGGGGCAGTACCTGGAGCTGGCCTACCAGGAGCGGGTAGATATCTCGCTGGACGCCTACTTTCAGATGGTGGAAGGGAAGGCTGCTGCTCTTATGGGCTGCGCCGCGGAGCTAGGGGCGGTGACGGCCTCCGCAGATGAAGGAGCGGTGCAGGCGATGGCGCGATATGGCCAGAAGCTGGGTCTGGCCTCTCAGATCAGGGAAGACATCCTCGACCTGTGGGGGTCAGGAGCAAGAGAAGAACCCCTGGCAGGCGATGTCCTCAACAAGAGGACGTCGTTGCCTGTAGTGTACGCCATGCAACACGCCGGCGGCGCTGATAAACGCTACCTGGGCGACGTGTACTACAAGCGGGTGACGGAGCCCGAAGATTGGGGTAGGATTACCGATGTCCTGGACAGACTGGGTGCCAGGGACTTCTCCCAGGAGAAGGCCGATACTCTGTGCCAGGAGGCTCTTCAAGCCCTGGATGAAGCCGCACTATCTTCCCAGGGGCAAGAGGAGCTGAGGGACTTGGCCGGCTTCCTGGTGACCAGGGATACTTAACGCTATGTGAGGTTCTATGAGTAAACGAACCGTACGGGACATAGAGATCGATGGCAAGCGGGTCCTGGTGAGGGTGGACTTCAACGTGACGCTGGAGGAAGGCCGAATCAGCGACGATGGCCGCCTTCGCGCCGTCATTCCCACGCTGCGATACCTGCAAGAGCATGGGGCGAAAATAATCATATGCTCCCACCTTGACAGGCCAGGGGGCAAGGTGGTGGAGGGGATGAGGCTGGCTCCGGTGTGCCAGCGCCTCTCGGAGCTGCTGCAAGAAGACGTAGCCTGCATAGACGAATGCATTGGCCCCAGGGTTGAGGCCGCGGTGAAGAAGCTGAAGCCTGGGAAGATGCTTCTCCTGGAGAACGTGCGTTTCCATCCAGAGGAGGAGAAGAACAATGCCGAGTTCGCCCGTTCCCTGGCGTCCCTGGCGGATGTCTTTGTCAACGACGGGTTCGCCGTGGCCCACCGCGCTCACGCCTCCACAGAAGGCGTGAGCCACTATCTGCCGGCGGTGGCGGGCTTCTTGATGGAAAGAGAGCTGAGCGTTCTCGGCTCGGTGCTCTATTCTCCTCGGCGGCCCCTGGTGGTGGCCCTGGGAGGAGCCAAAGTCAGCGACAAGATAGGGGTCATGGAGAACTTCCTGGACAAGGTGGATACCCTCCTGGTAGGTGGAGGCATGGCCGCCACTTTCCTCAAGGCCTTGGGGAACCCCGTGGGCAGCTCCCAGGTGGAAGACGATCGGCTGGAGCTAGCCCGGGGCGTGATGAAGCGGGCCAGGGAGAAGGGCATCTCTCTCCTGATCCCCGTGGACGTGGTCGTCGCCGATGCGTTTGGGCCAAAGGCCAAAAGCCGCACCGTGGATGTGAAAGACGTGCCGGATGGGTGGTACATCATGGACATCGGGTATCGAACTCTGGACATCTTCAGGGCCGAGGTAGCCAGGGGCAAGACAATCCTCTGGAACGGGCCTATGGGTGTCTTTGAGTTCCCGGCCTTCAGCAGGGGGACTCGAGAGCTGGCGGCCGCTATGGGGAGCCTGAACGGGGCCACCACCGTCCTGGGCGGTGGCTCCACCGCGGAGGTGGCGGACTCCCTTGGCCTGGCGGACCGGGTAACTCACGTATCAACAGGGGGCGGCGCTTCACTAGAGTTCCTGGAAGGAAAGACCCTGCCTGGAGTGGCCGCCTTGATGGACAAGGAGGAGTAAGGCCAATGATAGACTTCCCTTACATTGCGGAGATATGCCAGTCCACCCCTTCCCGAATCCTCATGCTGGTGGTGGATGGCCTGGGAGGCACGCCGCATCCTGAAAGGGGCGAATCGGAGTTGGAGGCCGCTCGAACACCCAACCTGGACAGGCTGGCATCCCGCAGCGCCTGCGGCCTCACTACGCCGGTCCTGCCGGGCATCACCCCCGGCAGCGGGCCAGGGCATCTATCGCTCTTTGGATATGACCCCCTCAAGTACTTCATCGGCCGTGGTGTGCTGGAGGCCCTGGGCGTCGAAGTGGAGATGCACGAGGGCGACGTGGCCGCCCGTGGCAACTTCTGCACCGTGGATGGACAGGGCAGGCTCGTGGACCGCCGTGCGGGGCGCATCAGCTCAAAGGAGAGCATCCCCCTCTGCCAGCAGCTTGACCAGATAGAGGTGCCGGGCCTGGAGGTGCGCGTTTTCCCTGTGCAGGACTATCGCTTTGTGGCCCTCTTCCGAGGCCAGGGCTTGAGTGAAAAGGTGACCGAGACCGATCCCCAGATAGTGGGCGTTCCTCCCAGGCAGGTGGAGTCCCTGGACAAGGGGGCTGAAAAGACCGCCGCCGCGGCCAATGCCTTCATCGAAGGGGCCAGGGAGGTGCTGGGGGACAGGGAGAAGGCCAACATGGTGCTTTTGCGCGGCTTTTCTCAGCTACCCGCGCTGCCGAGCTTCGGCCAGACGTACAGGCTCAATCCCGCCGCCATCGCTGCCTACCCCATGTATCGCGGCCTCACCAGGGTAGTGGGCATGAAGGTTATTCCCACCGGGTCCACCTTCCAGGAGGAGGTGGACACCCTTGGACAACACTTCCAGGAACACGATTTCTTCTACCTTCACTACAAGCCCGCGGACGCCGCGGGCGAAGATGGCGACTTCGATGCCAAGGTGAGGACCCTGGAGGCGCTGGACGGGTACATTCCCAGCCTTCTGACGTTGAAGCCGGATGTCTTCATCGTTGCGGGCGATCACGCCACGCCCTCGCTGCTGGCGAACCATAGCTGGCATCCCGTGCCCCTGCTCCTGCACTCCAGGTTCACCCTGGGGGAGGGAGTGGGAGCCTTCCATGAGAGGGCCTTCGCCACTGGCTCCCTGGGACGCATACCGGCCACCCAGGTCATGCTCTTGGCCCTGGCCCACGCCGGCAAGCTCGCCAAGTTCGGACCGTAGAATACATCGCAGAACGCGATTATCCTACCGAACACGCACCTTTGCTTATGTCATTCTGAGGGAGTCCCGACCTGTCGGGACGACCGAAGAATCTAGGGCGAAATGCTGAATTGAGGCGAAGGCTTTAGATTCTTCGCTTCGCTCAGAATGACATGAGGGACATATATTATCACCTGGTGTAGATGACGTTGGTGGATAATTACCTGCAAGGATGGAATCCCCCGGCAGGCAATACATAGTAGTAGCACCCTGAAATAGATTTTAGGAGGCTCACATGCCCATGCCCATCGTCGCCGGAAACTGGAAGATGAACACCACCCTAGCCGAGGCCGTCGCTCTGGCCACTGAGCTGCGCGACGCCCTGGAGGCCATCCGTGGAGTGGAAAAGGTGGTGTGCCCACCCTTTATCTCGCTCGCGGCCGTGAAGAGCATCCTGGATGGCACATCCACCAGGGTGGGTGCCCAGAATATGCACTACGAGCAGAAGGGTGCTTACACGGGCGAGGTCTCGCCAGGGATGCTGGCGGAGCTGTGCCGGTACGTCATTCTGGGCCACTCGGAGCGACGGCAGTACTTTGGGGAGACGGACGAGCTGGTGAACAGGAAGGTGAAGGCCGCACTGGGCGTGGGGCTGCGTCCCATCGTGTGCGTTGGGGAGCGACTGGAGGAGCGGGAGACGGGCAGGGCGGAGGCAGTGGTAACGGGGCAGCTGCGGGGGGCGCTGGAGGGCGTACCATCGGCAGATGCTCTAGTTGTGGCCTACGAGCCGGTGTGGGCCATTGGGACTGGAAAGGCCGCCACCGGGGAGATAGCCGAGGAGGTTATGGGGGCCATACGCCGCACCTTGGGCGAGCTGTACGGCGAGGCCGCGGCCCGGGAGGTGCCGCTGCTGTACGGAGGGAGCGTGACTCCTGGCAACGTCGCCGAGTTTGCGGGCCAGCCCAACGTCAACGGCGCGCTGGTGGGGGGAGCCAGCCTTAACGCGGCGAGCTTTGTGGAGATCGCGCGCCGGGTGGGGGAGGGGTAGGGGAGTGTTGCCTGACCATGCGGGAAGGAGGTGAGTATGGCAAGTGATGAACTAATCAGGTTAATTGCAGATCTGAAGAAAAGGCAACCAGAGCTTGTGGCGAAGGGGATTGCCATGATGACGTTCAACCCCTCTATAGGGCGTGTACTGGGAAAAGGGACAGTGCGCAGGTTTGAGGAATTGGCCTGGGGGGAAGTTCAAAAACTCGTCCATGTTAAATCGCTAGATGAGTTTGACGAGTTTCACGATCAGTTTGTGAATGAGGTGTTGGAAACAATCACCACCAACAAGGGCGAAAAAGTCTCCTACGGTGAGGCTCAAAAGCCGATAAACGTTTTCCTTAAGGTTTACGTGGGGCATGCGAATCTGCCTGACATCGCATTGGCAACTAGACTGAGGCCTTTTCTGCACGTGCCTCTGGACAGTGTGATGATGAAGTACTTCAGGGATAATTTTCGTACCCAATACAAAGAGTTTGTTCCTCCAGTCATTAACCGTAACCTAAGGGAGTTCGAGAGACTGAAGGGTACACCGATTAGACTTGGGGACCGATTATTCCTTAAGTTAGCTATGATCCTGAGCAGGGAACATTACTATGCATGGCAAGACCTCTTCAGAAGTTTATACCCTGAGAATCCTGTGTTACTTGATTTCGTGTGGTCGCGGGAGAGACGGAAATAAGCAATTTAGGGTGTTTGATGTAAGTTGAGGATTATCCACTTTGGCGGCACATACCACTAGAAACTTATGCCCCCCCTCATAGCCATCGTCGGCCCGACGGCGGCGGGGAAGAGCGGGCTGGCCCTGGAGCTGGCACAACGCTTCGACGGCGAGATTGTCAACGGCGACAGCCGCCAGGTGTACCGTCACATGGACATCGGCACGGCCAAGCCATCGCCACAAGAGCGAGCCATCGTCCCCCATCACCTGGTGGATATTGCAGACCCCGATGAGCCTTACAGCCTGGCCCTCTACCTGGCCCAGGCCCGCCAGGCCATCCAGGACATCCAGGGACGGGGCAGGCTGCCGATACTCGTAGGAGGCACGGGGCAGTACGTCTGGGGCCTGCTGGAGGGGTTTCACGCGCCCCAGGTCCCTCCCAACCCATCGCTGAGAGCGCGGCTGGAGGCCGAGGCCAAAGAGGAAGGCCACGATGCCTTGTGGCGGCGGCTTCAGGCGGTGGACTCTGCTGCGGCATCTCGCATAGACCCTCGCAACGTCCGGCGGGTTGTACGCGCCCTGGAGGTGTATCACGAAACGGGGATACCCTTCTCCCAGGCCCAGGGGAGGGAGGAGCCGCCGTACCGCAGCCTGGTCATCGGGCTGACGCTGGAGAGGCCACGGCTGTACGAGCGCATCGACCGTCGGGTAGAGGCGATGGTGGCAGGAGGCTGGCCCCAGGAGGTGGCGCGTCTCCTGGAAAAGGGGTACTCTTCCGAGCTGCCGTCCATGTCCAGCCTGGGGTATCGTGATATGGCGGCGTATGTGAGGGGCAAGTTACTCCTTGAGGAGGCCGTGGCTCGTATCAAGACGGCCACCCATCGCTTTGCCCGCCACCAGTACGCCTGGTTCCGGCTCAAGGACTCCCGTATCCACTGGCTGGACGCCGATGTCGAAGGGGTAGCCAGCCTCGCGAAAGAGATGGTGGATGGGTTTCTGGCTCTCCGTTCGTCCTGAGCATGTCGAAGGACGAACGGGATGTAGCTCCTCATGGTGAGCTTGTCGAACCACGTGAGCGGGCAGAAGCGGACTATGGTAAAATTACAACCCTGGAGGAGGCTGTGTCATGCTACGATTCCTTGGGAGGCTGAGCGAGTGAGGTTCACCAAGATGCACGGCGCGGGCAACGACTACGTGGTCGTAGACGCCCGCGCCCTCAACACCGACTGGCCCGAAGCGGCCAGGGCCATGTGCGACCGCCACCTGGGAGTGGGAGCCGACGGCCTTCTGCTGGTCTTGCCTTCCAGCTCGGCGGACGTGCGAATGCGGATGTTCAACCCCGACGGCTCTGAGGCGGAGATGTGCGGCAACGGCATCCGCTGTCTGGCCAAGTACGTCCTGGAGCGAGGCATCGTTGCAGGGAGGAACCGCCTCAACATAGAAACCCTGGCAGGGATACGAGCACTGGAGCCAATTTGGAAGGAAGGCAAGGTGAGCCGTGCCCGTGTGGGCATGGGTGAGGCGGAGCTGCGTCCTCGGGAGATTCCAGTCGCTCTTTCGAGAGAAGTCGTCGAGGGGCCAGTGATAGACTATCCCCTGAAGATGGAACGTGTGGACCTGAAGCTTACCTTCGTCTCCATGGGCAATCCTCACGCCATCGCCTTCATCCAAACGCCCGTGGAGAAGTTCCCTCTGCATCGCATCGGGCCAAAGGTGGAGCGCCATGCCATGTTCCCCAAGCGCGTGAACTTCTCCATTGTCAACGTGGGCGATGGGGGCGGCCTCACGGCGCGAGTCTGGGAGCGGGGCGCGGGGGAGACCCTGGCCTGCGGGACCGGGGCCTGCGCCATCGCCGTGGCGTCCCGCCTCCACGGGTTCACCGGCAACGAAGTTGACATAACATTGCCCGGAGGTACCCTTGGGGTTGCCCTAGATCCAAAAGGCCAGGTGTGGCTCGAAGGGCCAATAGCCGAGGTCTTTGAGGGCGAGTGGACGGATGAAAAACACATACAGATGAGGTGCTCATGAAGGTCGTTTTCCCGCACGGGACCACCAGGGCTCAAGCACTGGACACGTTAAAGGCTCACGGCCCTGAGCTTATGGCCCGTTTTGGCTCAGAGGTAAGCGATGTTCAGCAGAAGTGGCTGGAGAACGGGTTGAACTTCTCCTTCAGAACACGGGGAGTCGCCATTGCAGGCAGGTTGTTGGTGGGGGAGAAAAACGTGGAGATGGAGGCCAACCTGCCCTTGCTTGCAACGCTCTTCGAAGGACAGATTAGAGAGAGGGTGTTGCAGGTCATGCGGGAGATTCTCTTGACACCCGAGATTGGCGGAAAAACGTGAAGACCTAGGTTCTTAGGAGGTGGAAAGATGGCGTCAAATTGTGTTAGGTGCGGTAGGAAACTCGGATTACTGCAGCGGTTTTCTGATGACATCTGCTCCTCTTGTAAAGTTGAAGTAAGACGGGAGCGTGAGGCTGCCGAAACCGAAGCAAGACGCGGGCGGGAAACTGCATTGGCAGAGTATCCAAAACTATTGAAACGCCTTTGGAGTGAAGGCGTACCCATCGAAGAAGGGAGAAATGCCCTGAATGCGCTCTCAAGAGGGGGGCAACTTGATGAGCAAGACAAACGCTCACTGATTTCGCGAGCGTTCCGAACATTCAGCAACGATGTCTTAGATGACGACATATTGTCAGCAGACGAGGAAAAGCGTTTGCTGGATATGGCGAGTTTGTTGGGCATAGAGCAAGAACGATTGGAAACCGATTTCCGTGATCTCCTGTTCAGGCTAGTAGTCGCGCGAGCGAATGATGGACGGCTACCAACACTGCCAGATTCTAAGATACTCTTGAAAAAAGGTGAGATTGCTCATATTTCCATGCAGGCCAGTCTAATGAAAGAGGTGGTAAAAACCGAGTACCACGGAGGCTACGCTGGAGTTAGTTTCAGGATTGCTAAAGGAGTACGATTTCATACTGGGGGATTTAGGGGAAAAAGCGTTGTAGTAGGCACGGAAATACGACCTGAAGATTTGGGGGTTATTACAGCGACATCACAGAGAGTTGTCTTTACGGGTCAACGTCGTACAGTGGAGATACCTTATACGAAACTGATTAATCTTGAAGTGTTCAGTGACGGCATGAGATTCAGTTCTTCAAATCGGAAGAATACGGTGCTATTTAAGCTTGAGAGCGGTGAAGCTATGGCCGCAGTGGTTAACGCTGCAGCTCAAGAAACCTTTGCCTAAGATAAAGGCTGTTTCAACTTTAACAAGTAGAGCCACCCCATGAAGTTTGCCAATCGCATAGACCAGCTGCCGCCGTACCTGTTTGTGGAGATCAGCCGCAAGATAGCTCGGAAGCGGGCCGAGGGGGTCGACGTGGTGACCTTCGCCATCGGTGACCCTGATATTCCGACTCCTGCCCACATTCTGAACCGCCTGCAAGAGGCGAGCAATGACCCTCCCAATCACCGGTATCCGGAGTCGGAGGGCCTTCCAGAGCTGCGCCGGGCCATTGCCCGCTGGTACGAGGGACGCTTCGGGGTTGTCCTGGACCCGGACAAGGAGGTGCTGCCCCTCATTGGCGCGAAGGAGGGCATCGGCCATGCAGCCCTGTGCTTCATCGATCCCGGAGACGTGGCGCTTGTCCCAGACCCCGGCTATCCTGTCTACTCTGTGGGCACCCTCTTCGCCGGAGGTGAGTGCTATTGGATGCCCCTGTTAGAGGAGAACCAGTGGCTTCCCGACCTGAAGGCCATCCCGGGGGACGTGGCAGACAGGGCCAAGGCGATGTGGCTCAACTATCCCAACAACCCAACGGGGGCGATTGCCAGTGAGGGGTTTTTCGAGGAGGTGGTGGCCTTCGCCAGGCGCTACGACGTTCCTGTGCTCCACGATGCCCCGTACACGGAGGTAGCCTACGACGGGCATAAGCCCATGAGCTTTCTCCAGGTGCCGGGAGCCAAGGAGGTGGGCATGGAGTTTCACTCCCTGTCCAAGAGCTACAACATGACGGGATGGCGCATAGGGATGGCTGTGGGCAATGCCGAAATGATAAACGCCCTGATGCGAGTGAAGTCCAACCTGGACTCGGGGATACCCCAGGCAATCCAGTACGCCGCCATAGAGGCCCTGCTAGGCCCCCAGGAGTGTATCGAGGAGCACAACCGGATATACCAGAGGCGCCGGGACAAAGTGGTGGCGACACTGAGACGGATAGGGCTGGAGGCAGCTGTGCCCAAGGCCAGTCTCTACATCTGGGCCAAGCTTCCCCCTGGATGGAAGTCGGGGGTCTTTTCCGCTCTGCTTCTCGAAGAGAGAGACATCGTGGTGACCCCTGGCGCCGGCTACGGCCGATATGGCGAGGGGTACATTCGTCTGTCCCTGACCATCGCCGATGACCAGCTAGAGAAAGGCCTGAAACGCCTGGCGTCTTGGCAGATACCGCCTCCACCCTCTGGCGGGAGTCCAAGGAGGTAATCCGCTACGCCCAAGACCATCATATCCACGAAGGTCCGCCCAGAAAGGGCCATCCTGGTGGGGGTGGAGAGCAGGGGTACTCCGCACCTGTTGAGTGTGGAAGACTCGCTGGAGGAGCTTGGGCTGCTGGCCAGCACCGCGAGGGCCGAGGTGGTGGGCACTATCACCCAGCGTCTGGCCAGGTCCACTCACTCCTATGTGGGTAAGGGGAAGCTGGAAGAGATCCGGGCGCTGAGCGATGAGTTGCAGGCCGACGTGGTGATTTGCGACGACGAGCTGACACCTACCCAGCAGAGGAACCTGGAAGAGGCCCTGGAGATAAAGGTCATCGATCGCACCGCTCTTATCCTGGATGTGTTTGCCCGGCGGGCCCAGACTCACGAGGGGCGATTGCAGGTGGAGCTGGCCCAGCACCAGTACCTGCTGCCCCGCCTGGCAGGCCAGTGGGCCCACCTGGAGCGTCTTGGTGGTGGCATAGGCACCCGAGGTCCCGGCGAGACACAGCTGGAAACAGACCGTCGCCTGATACGCAACAAGATTCAAAGGCTGAAGCGAGAGTTGGAACAGGTGCGCCAGCAGCGTTCCCTCTACCGGCAGCGCCGGCAGCGCCAGGGCATGCCAGTGGTGTCCCTGGTGGGATACACCAACGCCGGGAAGAGCACCCTTCTCAATGCCCTCAGCGACGCGGGGGTCGTGGCAGAGGACAAGCTGTTCTCCACCCTGGACCCTGTCACGAGGAAGATACGACTGTCGGAGACTCAGTCCTTTCTGCTTACGGATACCGTAGGTTTCATCCAGAAGCTGCCACCTATGGTGGTGGCCGCCTTCAGGGCGACCCTGGAGGAGTTGGAGGAGGCCGATGGAATCGTCCATGTTATTGACATAACTCATCAAAATGCACCGGAGCAGGTGCAGGTGGTGAACGGTCTGCTGGCAGAGCTTCGCCTGGAGAGCAAAGACCGAATCCTGGCCCTGAACAAGATAGACCTTCTGACTGACCGGGACAAGGAAGAGGAGGCTACCAGACGTCTGGGGATTGCCTTGAATCAGGAGCGGGTTGTGAGTGTATCGGCGGCCAAGGGATGGGGCCTAGACCATCTGCTGAAGGCTATTGGGGAGATGCTGGCTGGCCAGCGAGGCGAAACCCACGACGGGCCAGGGTTCTGGGCGACCCAACACATGACCCAATGGAAACTTTAGATGACCCTGGAGGCAGACGGCTTACCCGTTAGGCCGTTTTTCAGTTGTACTCCCAAGGGGTTTGTCGTTGTGGACGCGGGTAATGGGAAGAAGATGCTGGGTCTTGGCTCCCTGGAGCCCTGGATGGTTTTCGATGGTGAGGGAGGGGCAAGCAAGGTCATATCCGTGGGAGAGTTGGTGTGCTTGGGAGAGCTGGAGGAGCGAAGGGAGGGGAGGGGGTATGTGGCTGTCTCTTAGGGATAGGGGGCAGGTGATGCATGTTCGCCCTATATTGGTTATGTCGAGTGCTTCCTCTCCGGGCTTCTATCTAGGTTGACATAATGTTTCGTCTCCCAGTCCCCACCGTCAGACCGTCGTATGGGGTGGGGATGCCCTGTTCTGGAGAAGGGTGTGCTGTCCGCTGCACCTTGACTTTGAGGTGCAGGGGTGCAACACTCAAATTGTAAGGGCTTATTGTGTCGCTTTCCCGCTGGGGTTTGTGTGGCGATTCTGAGAGGAGCTGCAGGAGCCAGATTGAACGTTCAGGGTAGTGATGGAATCAAAGGCACGCGGTAACACCGAAAGTACGAGGAAGAAGGAGGTTCTCCGCATAGAGAACCTTCACACGTACTTTTACACCAGAGAGGGCGTCGTAAAGGCAGTTAACGGGGTCAATCTCTCGGTGAAGGACGACAGTATTCTGGGCATCGTAGGCGAAAGCGGCTCGGGAAAGTCGGTGACGGCCCTTTCCGTGTTGCGCCTGGTGCCCTATCCAGGGAAGATCACTGAGGGCAGCGTGTACTTCGCTGGGATGAACCTCCTGGAGATAGACACGGAGCAACTGCTCAGTGTACGAGGCAAGGATATAGCTATGATCTTCCAGGATGCGAGAGGCTCCCTGAACCCTATTGAGACCATCGGCAACCAGATCTCGGAGATTCTTCTGGCTCATAGCCCCATGTCTGTCAGGGAGGCTGTTCAACGGACAATAAGACTGCTGGCGGAGATGGACCTGCCGGAGCCGGTCTTCAAGCAGTACCCGTTCCAGCTTAGTGGTGGCATGGCCCAGCGAGCGATGATTGCCATGGCCACCGCCTGGCAGCCGAAAATCCTCATTGCAGATGAGCCTACCTCTAACCTGGATATGACCGTTCAGGCGGACGTGCTGGCCAGGCTCCAGCGGCTACGAGCGGAAAGGCACTCCGCCATTGTTCTCATCACCCATAACATGGGGGTCATCGCTCACATGGCGCAGGAGGTTGCCGTCATGTACGCCGGGACCGTGGTGGAGTATACGGATACCCGGAGCCTGTTCCAGTACCCTTACCATCCCTACACCTGGGCACTCCTCCAGTCCATTCCACGGCTGGATGAGCCGGAGCGCGCTCTCCAGCCCATACGCGGCTCATCCCCCGACCCCATCGACCTCCCTGACCAGTGCCCCTATATGCCCCGTTGCCCTAAAGCCTCCAACCAGTGCCGGCTCAATCCCAAGCCTCCGCTGAAGGAGATAGACCCCGGACACCAGGTGGCCTGCTACAACCCCATCGAGCACAGCGACCAGGGGTAGATGATGGCCCGCGAGTTCGAGTCCCGTTTGGCCCACCAGGTGCGACTCTAACCTGCTAGGCGGCCAGCCTGAGGACGGTCTCAAAAGTTCTGGTTTCTGTATGCGATGGCCCACCAAAGGGGATTCGAACCAAAGTGCCCACATTTCGGTTTCAGCGTGACGCAGAGGTTTATGGTTCCATTCTGGCAACTACCCATTGTCTACCTTCTACCCGCCCTCTGAGTTGAAGAAACCCCGGCGAATACCTCCACCAGGAACTCCCCTACCTCGTTTTCTGCAATGCGGCCCGTTTTGATAGCCCGGTCCGTCTCCAGCAGACCCTTGAGCAGGGACTCCAGCGTCGCCGCGGAGTGACGTCTCCCCTGCTCTCTCACCTTGTTCAGCACCCAGTCTGACTGCACTCCCAGGCGCGCCCCTATCTGCCCTTGAGAGACTCCTCTCCTCTCCATGTCTTTTGCCAGCAGCAGAAGCCTTACCTGGCGCCCCACCATCGCCACTACGCTAGTGCCTGTGGAGCCTCTCTCCATGAGGAGGCGTCTGATGATTCGCAGCGCTTCATGGTAGTCCCCTTCAAGTATGGCATCCACGGCATTGAAGATGCTAATGTCTCTGGCGAAGGACACCAGGAGCTGGACGTCTTCTCTGTCCACAGTGCGACCCTGGCAATACAGCGATAGCTTCTCTATCTCGCTGCTCATGACCCACAGGTTGCTCCCCACCAGCGCTGCCAGCAGTCGTACTCCTTCCCTGGATATAGTGCAGCTCCTTTCAGCGGCTCTCTCCTGGATCCATCGGTTCAACCCAGCTCTGTTAAGGGCAGGAAACTCCTTGACCTGGCCCAGGGGAGACAGCTGTCTTAGCAGTGCGTTGCCTCTTTTTATCTCACCATCCAGCACTACCAGGTCCGTGGAAGGAGGCATGGTTGCAATGTGCTCGACGATAGACAGCCACGATGACGAAGAGTCCTGGCCACCTCGGCCCCTTCGGGAAGCCCTCTGGCTCTCGAACAGGGTCAGCAGCCCTTCCACAATGACCATTCTCCCGGAAGCCAGGAAGGGTACGGTGTTGCACAGCGCCAGGAGCTGTTGAAGCGAGCAAGAAGAGACATGGACGCGAGTGACGTTGGCGTCCAGGAGTTCCTGTGGCTCTATCAGGGCCTTCAGACGCTGTAGGGCTTCCTGAATAGAGAAGTCATCGGCGCCATAGAGGATGTGAAGCATGGATTGTCCAGAAAGGGGTGCATGTCCAATTGCGCTTTTACGCAGTATAATGTTACATTAAGAGTACGGTGGTGAAAAGTGGCTCTATGCCACGGGGACTGTAGAAAATGAGATCTTCGATGCTGTATCGCCTGGCGATTCCTCTCCTGCTGGCCCTGCTGCCGGCTGCCATCTTCTTCCGTTTTCTGCTTCTGCTCGTGCTCGTCATGGCCTTCGGCGGCTTTCTATTGCTGGTGTCCAGAATGAGTGGAAACAGAATGGGCGAAGTGGGTGAAACAGCCAGGGCGGGCAAGAAAATCATAGACAGCAGCTACAAGATAGTAGATGATAGTGAGAAACCCCCAAAATAGTGGGGCCTCTGTCCAGTCACGTCAAGGTAGGCTACTTCTCCAGGGATATCGTTGGCACTCGTGAGGTGTTGGAATGCAAAGGACAATCAGCCGATATGTGCTTCTTGAGCAGGTAGGTTGTACTGGCCTGGCCACGGTGTACCGAGCCCAGGATCCCGCTCAACACCGAGAGGTGGCCTTGAAGGTTCTGCGTCCCTACGTATGTGCCGACGAAGCCCTAATGGAACGGTTCTCTCGCGAGATGGAACGGATAGTTAAGCTAGACCACCCCAACATCGTACCCGTTTACGGGGTGGAGAGAGAGGATGATGCTCACTGGGTGGCGATGCAGTATGTATCCTGGCCTACCCTGCGGCAATGGCTCCAGCAGCCTATTCCCGCAGCCCAGGCTATGGTAATCCTGCGACAGGTGGCAGAGGCGGTCGAAGCGGCTCACCTCCAGGGGATAGGTCATGGGGACATCAAACCAGGCAACATCTTCCTGGACCTCGAGACAGGCCAGGTGGTCTTGAGCGATTTCGGTGTAGCTCTGCTGGGCGAAGGAGCGCCCCTTGGCATAAGAACAGCCCTCAACATCCCCCTGCCTACCTATGCTGCGCCGGAGCTGGGCCAGGGCTCCTATCCCACCTCTATCTCCGATGTTTACTCTCTTGGAGTGCTGGTCTACGATATGCTGACGGGCATGGTTCCCTTCAGCGGCCTGGACCGCGCCTCCGTCCGTGCGAGACAGCTTACCTCTTCTCCTCCCCTACCTAGCCTGGTGAATCCCGATGTCCCTACCCAGCTAGATGCCATTATCCTCAAGGCTCTGGCTCCTCATCCAGAGCGACGCTACAAAACTCCCAGGGAGTTTGTTGAAGCCTTGGTCGCGGCAGCGCCTGTACCTGAAGCGGGTGTCATGCCGTTCAAAAGAGTAGAAAAGGTGGAGCCACAACCTGCGTTTCCTGGCCTGGAAGCTCCTGAAGCGACGCCGCGAGTCGATGATAGTCGGCCGATTATCTGCACGGTATGTGGCCACAGCAACCCCGCGGGTTCCGTATGGTGCATCGAATGCTGGGGCGTACTGAGCCGTGTGGCGGCAACAGCAGGGCAAAGGGTATACTCGCCAGAAGAAAGAGCCCAGAGAAGAAAAAAGGCCTCCAGGATACGGTGGGCTCTCGTAAGCGCGGCATTGGCAGTCCTGGTTGTCTACACGGCGTTCCAACTGCTGGACATCACCCCTCCCCTGCCCACCCCCTCTTCTACCCTCACCGCTGATTCGGGTCCTGGCGAGTGGGCAATGATTGGCAGGAACTTCGGTGGCCCCGCTCCTGTCCTCGGAGAGAGCGCAGCCATTGACGGCCAGGTGAAGTGGACTTTCAAGACCTCCGAACCGATAGTCTCCACCCCCGCTGTAAAAGAGGGAAGGGTATATCTAACCACCCTGGATACACGTGTGGTTGCCCTGGATGCGGCCACAGGAGCACCTATCTGGGAGCACAAGACAGTGGCACCAGTAGATTCGTCGCCAACTGTGGCGGGCGGCATGGTCTTCTATGGCGCTCGAGATAGACGGGTGGTGGCTCTTGACGCAGACACCGGCGAAGAGCGATGGACGTTTGTCACAGAAGGCAATCCCACCATAGGCTCGCCCTTGGTCAAGGACGGGGTGGTTTACGTCGGCTCAGGTGACGGCAATATCTACGCTTTGGATGCCCTGACCGGAGAGAAACGCTGGGCCCACCCTACCAGAGACTGGATTATCAACACCGCGGCCCTGGCTGGTGACAAGCTGGTGGTGGCCTCTCTGGATGGCATTGTGACCATTTACGACACGGACACCGGCAAAAGGCGGTTCTCATCCCGGCGCGTGCAGCAGGAGATTGTGGCCTCTCCCATTATTGCTGAGGACACAATCTACGCGATATATCGCAATGGAATTCTGATGTCCCTGAACCTCAATGAAGAGGAAGCACTTTTTGCCCAAAGGTTTTACACCCTCAAGCTCCAGCTATACGTTTGGGGGTTTACCGACGACCCCGGACTTCCCAAGGGTGTAAATTGGCACCTCCGGATAGGTGGTTCTGTGGTCAACACACCTGCGGCTGATGAGGAGAAGCTCTACATCCCTACCCAGGATGGCAAGCTCTATGCCGTGGATAGATTAACTGGGAAGCGCCTCTGGACCTTCAAGTCGGGGGCCTTCGACTTCTCTACTCCCACGCTAGTGGAAAACGTTGCCCTGGTAGGCGATAATAGAGGTCGGCTCCACGCTGTGGACATTGACAGTGGCAAAGAGCAGTGGGTGCTGCAAATCGCGGGAGGCATCCTTTCCACTCCTGTGTTGGCCGATGGCACCCTGTACCTGGCCTCTAAAGACGGTACCCTCTACGCCGTGGAGTGACCCCGCAAAGTGGAAATCGGGATTGTCGGCCTTCCCAAATGTGGCAAGACCACCGTTTTCAATGCCCTGAGCAAGGGCTACGCTGACATAAGCCCCTCGTCCGTCTCGGCCACCAAGCCCAACCTTGGAGTGGCCAAGGTACAGGACCCCAGGCTGTTTCCCCTGGAGGAGATGTTCCACCCCCAAAGAACGGTGCCAGCGGAGGTCAGATACATCGACTTCCCAAAGGCACCCGAGGGACTGACCCGCTCCCAGGGCATCGCCGGCGAGTTCCTCAACCTGCTTCAGAGAGCAGATGCCCTACTTCACGTGGTCAGAGCCTTCCAGGACCCCTCTGTGCCCCATATTGAAGGGAGCGTCGATCCTCATCGCGACCTGGCTGCCATGAACCTGGAGCTGGCCTTCTCCGACCTGTCCATTCTTGAGCGAAGAGCGGAACGCCTTGAGAGTGAACTCAAGGGTGCCAGGGCCGCTGAAAGGGATGCCAAGCTGAGAGAGCACGCCCTCCTGGACAGGCTCAAGAGTGAGCTGGAGCGGGAGGTGCCCATACGGGAGCAGCAGGTGTCTGCGGAGGAAGCCAGGCTCATGGAGAACTTCCGGTTCCTTACAGCCAAGCCAATGCTCATTGTCTGGAACATCGGAGAGGAGGACGTGGCGCAGGCGGCGGAGCTGGAGGAGAAGCTCAAGGTTCAGTATGCCAGGCCCGAAGTAGATGTGGTTACCCTGTGCGGCAAGCTGGAGATGGAGCTGGCTGAGATAGATGAGGTAGAGGCTGAGGAGTTTCGCGGCGCGATGAGCCTTCAAGAGTCAGGACTCCACCGTGTAATCCGCTCGTCCTACGGGCTGCTGGGCCTTGTGTCCTTCTTCACCGTCGGCCCGGACGAGGTGAAAGCCTGGACCATTGAGAGGGACACTCCGGCGGTGAAGGCTGCCGGGAAAATCCACTCCGACATCGAAAGAGGGTTCATTCGCGCCGAGGTCATCTCCTACGACCACCTGACCCAGTGCGGCAGCCTTGCCGAGGGGAGGAAGAGAGGACAGCTCCGCCTTGAGGGGAAGACGTACAGGGTCCAGAACGGCGATGTCATCAACTTCCTCTTCAACGTTTGATGGTCGGCGGGCGAATCCAATCGCCTGGTAACAGGCGGGTAGCTAGTATCAAGTTTCATAAGTTCCGCGTAACAAGGCCGGCCTCAATACCGCTCACCCTGAGCTTGTCGAAGGGTGAACCGCTTATGGTTCCCTTCGGCTTTGCTCAGAGCCTGCCCTGAGTTTAACGAAGGGGTAAACTAGGTCCGACTTCATCGGACTCCGCCCCGATTTCTTCGGGATGCAACACACGGAGTCGGAGCTCACCACGAGCGGTTGATGATAACGCTCTTTTCTGCAAGTAGGTACTAGATGGACTCTCAGCCCAACAATGAAGGGTCTGCCCTGCCCTCCCAGATAGCCCTCTACATCCACGTACCTTTTTGCAAGACCAGGTGTCCCTACTGCGACTTCAACACCTACGCAGGCATAGAGACCCTAATCCCCGGCTACACCGACGCCCTGGCTACGGAGATACGCTGCTGGGGCGCTCTTCTGGGCACTCCAAGGGTAAACACCATTTTCTTCGGTGGCGGGACGCCGTCTTATGTACCCGGCCAGGCTGTTGGATCAATCCTGGAGGCAACGCGCAGCGCCTTTCGGGTTGCACCTGGCGCAGAGGTCACCCTGGAAGCCAACCCCGGCGACCTGTCGGCTGACAGTGTGGCATCTCTTCTCCAACTGGGCATCAACCGCCTGAGCATTGGGGTCCAAAGTTTCGATGACTCGCTGCTGAAGGTGCTGGGGAGAAGGCACTCGTCACGGGAGGCGATGGAGGCGTACCACTTGGCTCGACGGGCGGGGTTCGTGAAATCATCCCAAAATGCGATTCCTGGGGAGTTCAGAGGGGGCGAAGCCCCTCCTGACGGGGGTCTGGGGGTGTCCCCCAGATACTTTTCCTCGCCCCTCACCCTTGGCAAGGGTGAGGGGGATAACGGGGGTGAGGGTACTGGGGACAAATTCACCAACATCAGCCTGGACCTGATGTACGGCATCCCCCATCAGAGCATGGAGCAGTGGCGGGACACGCTGAGCGAGGCGCTGTCCCTGTCGCCGGAGCACCTGTCGCTGTACTGCCTCACCCTGGAGGAGGGCACGCACATGGAGCAGCAGGTGCGTCTGGGTGAGCTGCCCCAGCCCGACCCGGACCTGGCCGCGGACATGTACCTGCTGGCGGAGGAGATCCTGGGGCAGGCAGGATACCGCCACTACGAGATCTCCAACTGGGCCAGGCAAGGCAAGGAGAGCCGTCACAACCTGACCTACTGGCGCAACCAGCCTTATCTTGGGGTGGGCGCGGGAGCGCACTCCTACCTGGGACGATGGCGGTTCCACAACGTCGACTTGCCGCAGGAGTACGTACGCCGCCTCGGTGACGCCGCTACACCGGTGGCTTCCCTGGATGCGCTATCTGCGGAGGCTCTAGACCGAGTGCCCACGGTAGAGGGCGTGGAGGTCATAGAGCAGCGTATGGAGATGGCCGAGACCATGATGCTGGGGCTGAGGTTGGAGGAGGGGGTGCGCCTGGAGGGCTTTGCCGCCCGCTTCGGCCGGTCGCTCCTTTCGGTGTACGGGGAGGAGATTCAGGAGCTGACCTCGGTGGGGCTGCTGGAGCAGAGGGACGGCGTGCTGCGCCTCACCGGGCGTGGGCGACTGCTGGGCAACGAGGTGTTTGCGCGGTTCTTTGGGGAGTAGGCGAGCGGAGGTGCGATTGCAGTGAGGCATCTTAGGGGTAAACGCGTTCAGAATTTGACCGTCCTCCCCATGTCATGCTGAGCGGAGCGAAGCATCTGGGGTGGGGTATTCCTATGAACCAGTACTACGTTTACATTTTGAGCAGCTACAGAGGTACCCTCTACGTGGGCATGACGAGCAACCTGGTCAGACGGTTGGAGGAACACCGTCACGGGGTTGGTGGTGATTTTACCAAGCGGTATACAATCAGCCGCCTTGTGTATTATGAGACGACGGAAGACGTTCTGTCGGCTATTACAAGAGAGAAGCAGCTCAAGGGATGGACTCGGGCGAAGAAGGCGGCCCTGATAGAGGCGAGCAATCCTTATTGGGTTGACCTGGCAGACCAGTTGACGTGAGAGGCCCCATCCCAGGCCCTTCGGCCGGGCTTTGCTCCAAAAGTGCTGATGTTCGTGTCACTCTGAACGAAGTGAAGGGTCTGGGGTGGAGGCTAATATGCAGAACTAGGCCCCACCCCAGATTCTTCGTCGCTTCGCTTCTCAGAATGACATTTAAGAACACGGCCCTTCGTCCCGACAGGTCGGGACTCAAGGCGACTTATGGGTGGGACGCGATGCATGGGGGGGTGTTCTGGAGACGTAGGATTCTGAGGCTAAGGGCAATATTATGTCATGCTGAGCGGAGCGAAGCATCTAGGGTGGGGCAAATACGCCGCCCCGCCCCAGGCCCTCCGGTCATGGACGGACTCAGGGCGATATGTGGGGCGAAATTGCGTGCGCGGTTCTTTGGGGGAATGAGCGAGGTGGCACAGAAATCGCGAGAGCCTTATAATAGGCCAAGGCTGATAAGAAGGGAGAGGAGACAATGCGTATCAAGCTCTTCATCTTCGCCTTTTCGGTGGTTCTTCTTGTGGCTTTCGGTGCTGTGGTACTACAGCTAGCAGAAACCCGCTCAGCATTAAAGACGACCAAGACCGAGCTAGGAGCCGTTCTAAGAGAAAGTGAACAGCTTTCCCGCGACCTCGCAACCACCACGGCACAGCTAGCCACCAGGGTGGCGGAAAACAAGACCCTGACTGCCAACCTGGAAACCACCACGGCACAGCTGACCAGCAAGGTAGCAGCAAACAAGACCCTGGCCGCCAACCTGCAAAGTACCGCGGCACAGCTAGACACCAGGGTAGCGGAAAACAAGACCCTGACCGCCAGCCTGGAAACTACCACGGCACAGCTAGACACCAGGGTGGCGGAAAACAAGACGCTGACCGCCAGCCTTGAGACCACCACGGCACAGCTAGACACCAGGGTGGCTGAAAACAAAACCCTGACCGCCAACCTTGAGACCACCACGGCACAGCTAGATACCAGGGTAGCCGAAAACAAAACCCTGGCCGCCAACCTGGAAACTACCACGGCACAGCTGACTAGCAAAACTGCCGATTACAATACCTTGGTCAACACAGTAGGACAGTTAGAGGAGGTAAGGGCAAAAGTAGCAACCTTTCAGAGTCAGGTAACTTCCCTCCAGAGCGAGATAGCTTCCCTAAAGGCTCAAAGGACGCCCCTGATAGTGGAATCATACACGAGGGGATTCAAGTGCACTGGTAGTATGGAGCCCAAGATCACCTGCCTGGATACCGCGACCTGGCTGTCAAACTTCAGACCCCAGGATGTGGTTGTTGGAGCTGTGATTAGCTTCACCCCAACGACTGTGTGCAACCTGAGCGGTTCCGGCCCTGTGGCGCATAGAGTGACAGGCATTAAGATGGAGTCTGGAACCTACTACTACTGGACTAAAGGCGACGCCAACTCGCAGGATGACGGGTGCTGGATACCCCAGACCAATGTAAACGGATACATAATTGGACTGCAGAAGAACACCCACCCTGAGAATCAAGCTCTAAGAGAGAAGGTCAACTCTGCAAAAGCCGCGTACGAACAAAGACGCCTTAAATACTGTGGAAGCCTGACAGGCACATGTACTATAGCTGAACCCTACTACACTGACCTAATATTCCACCGCAATGCATACCTGGTCGCTTATAATGAAGCGCTAGTGTCGTAGCTAATCGCTCAACTGTCCCTCCCCTCCCCTTTTGTGCTATCCTGATGCCAAGTACCCGTCCACGAGTCTCTTCTATGTACGTTATAGGCACCGCAGGACACGTTGACCACGGAAAGTCCACCCTGGTCATGGCCCTGACCGGCATCGACCCCGACCGCCTCCGGGAGGAGAAGGAACGGGGCATGACCATCGAGCTGGGGTTTGCATGGCTCACCCTGCCCAGCGGCCAGGAGGTGAGCATTGTAGACGTGCCCGGCCACGAGCGGTTCATCAAGAACATGCTGGCCGGCGTCGGCGGCATAGACCTGGCCATGCTGGTCATCGCCGCCAACGAGTCGGTGATGCCCCAGACCAGGGAGCACCTGGCCATCCTTGACCTGCTGCGGGTGAAGAAGGGCGTGGCGGTCATCGCCAAGAGAGACCTGGTGGACGAGGAGCTGCTGGAGCTGGTGGTGGCCGAGGTGGAGGACGTGCTCAAGGGCACTACCCTGGAGGGCGCGCCGATGGTGGCCGTGTCCGCGGTCACGGGCGAGGGGATTCCGGAACTGCTGGAGACCCTGGACCGGCTCCTGGAGACGACGGAGACGCGCAAGGACTCGGGAAGGCCGCGCCTCTCCATCGACCGCTCCTTCACCATGCCGGGCTTCGGCACGGTGGTCACCGGCACTCTTATAGACGGGTCGCTGTCCGTGGGGATGGAGGTGGAGATACTGCCCTCGGGCAAGGTGTCCCGCATTCGAGGTCTCCAGAGCCATCGCCAGAAGATAGAGACGGCATCGCCGGGGCGTCGGCTGGCGGTGAACCTGTCGGGTGTGTCCCACGACGAGATTCAGCGAGGCGAGGTGCTCACCATCCCCGGCTGGCTCAGGCCCACCATCGCCGTGGACGTGCGCCTCAGGCTGCTGGCCGATGCACCCAGGGGGCTGAAACACAACAGCCCCGTCACCTTCCATACTGGGGCAACGGAGACCGTCGCCAGGGTGAGGCTGCTGGAGAAGGACGAGGTGAGTCCCGGAGAGGAGACATGGGCGCAGGTGCGCCTGGAGAGCCCCCTGGCCCTGGTAAAGGGGGACTACTTCGTCATACGCTCTTCGGACGAAACGCTGGGCGGCGGCACTGTGATGGACCCGTATGCCCAGCGCCATCGTCGTCGCTACTCCCCTACCCTGGAGCGACTGGAGGTCATGGAGCGGGGGAGTCAGGACGAGATGCTGGTTCAGACGCTACAGTCCTCGGAGCCGTGCAGCCTTCAGGTCCTGGCCGACCGGGCTGGCCTTTCCCCGGAGGATACAGGGAATCTGGTGGAGCAACTGGTCTCGAATAAGAGCGTTGTAGTGCTGGGGCCTAATGCCATCACATCGCGGTCTCTGGCCTACTCGGCGGCGGGCTGGGCTTCCGTAGTGGGCAAGGCACGGGATGCCCTGGAGTCCTACCACAGGGAGCATCCCCTGCGCCGGGGCATCCAGAAGGAGGAGCTACGCAGCAGGCTGAGCCTGTCGGCCCAGGAGTTCCCACTGGCGCTCACACGTATGGTGGAGGAGGATGTCGTGGTCGAGGAGAGCAACCTGGTGCGGCTGCCCCGGCATCGTGTGGCCCTCAGCGATGGACAGAGCCGCCTTGTGGAGCAGTACGTGGCCCGCCTGCGCTCCAATCCCTACTCGCCCCCAACGGATGAGGAGATGGACGACGACTTGCTTGCCATGCTGGAGGACGAGGGCCGGGTGGTCAAGGTAAGCGAATCGGTGATTTTCGATGCGGGGGCCTATCAGGCGATGGTGGACGCTATAGTCGCCACTATCAAAGAGCAGGGCAAGATAAACGTGGGCCAGGTGCGCGACCGGTTCCAGACCAGTCGCAAGTACGCGCTGTCCCTGCTGGAGCACCTTGACCAGCGGCGTATCACGCGCCGCGTTGGCGACGACCGGGTGCTGAGGTAGAGCACGGTAGTAAAATATGGCATGATAGCCCGCCCGCTCATCCTGAGCCTGTCGAAGGACATGAGCGGATTGGAGTCTGGCCTTGTGGAGCGGGTCGATGGAACGAACTATTAGGTCTAACGGAGAGCTTCATGTCCCTGGACCTGCATAAAGTCGCCAGCCAGATAGAGGAGGTAGCTTCCAGCCTCAATACCCAGCAAGCCGACCGGGCCTCCCGGTTGGAGCGGGCGTTGAGTACCCTGGCCACGGCGCAACCGTCGGCCCTGGAGGAGAAGCGGGTACTGAGCCGTGCCACCTTTCTTATCGCCGGCCTCAGGGGCTCGCTCGCGGGGCGGTACCCCTCCCCTGCCCTGCCCTCCAACTACGCTGTCCTGGCCGTGGACGGCTCCCACATAGACGTGGACAGACACCTGGCCGTCGAGTGTTTTCTGATAAACATTGGCAGGGTGCGGATTCAGTACGGCGATAGGCCGGGCGCATGGCTGGGGAGCGAGCCGCGTCTTTACACCGGAGAGGATAGCCTGCACATCCTGGAGCCGTCGGGCAGCAGGGCCCAGAGCCTGGAGGGGCCACTCCTGGGAGCATTGCGCGCGGTCGAGGAGATGCGGGCGCTGGTGGCCCTGGCGAAGGAGTCCGATCCGGAGATACCCACCCTGGCCCTGATAGATGGCTCCTTGATACTGTGGGGACTGGTGGGCCAGGCATATCCCGACTTCGTGCGAAGGGTGCTGCTGAATGATATGTTCCTGTCGGCCCTGGAGGAGCTGCGGGAGATGGCCCAGAGGAGGCCGCTGGCCCTGGCGTCGTACATAAGCCTGCCCCGCAGCGCCGATGTGGTGAACGCCCTGCGCCTGGATGGCTGCCACTGTCCATATGAGGCGGCCAACTGCGACCTGCACTGTGGGGCACTGCGTCCTGGGCAACGCCCGTGCGACGGGGTATCGGGGGTGATGGACAGGGACGTGTTCGGCTCCCTGCTGGATGGGGGGGAGCGCTCGGACGCATTTGTCAGCACATCCTCCATCGTGGAGCGGTACTACGGGGAGCACGCGGTCCACTTCTTCTATCTGAACGTGGGGTCGGAGATGGCGCGGGTGGAGGTGCCGAAGTGGGTTGCCGAGGACAGCGGGCTGTTGGAGATGACACATGCCTTGCTGGTAGACCAGTGCCGCAAGGGGCATGGCTACCCGGTCGCCATATCCGAGGCCCACGAGCAGGCGGTGGTCACGACGTCCGACCGGGAGGAGTTCCGGTTGATGGTGGAGGGCGCTCTCCAGGAGCACCGCCTGCCGGTGTACACGTCTCAGAAGAACCAGTCCAAGAGGATGAAGTGGCTGTAAGCCTCCCGCTCGTGTCCTTGACATGTAGGGGCGGGTTTGAAACCCGCCCCTACGGGATGAGGGAGACTGATAATGGAGGGGGCACTGGCAAAGCAGAGGCTTGATGTGTACACTTCGGAGAAGGCGCGGTCAAATAGAATGCGGTGGGTGTAAAGGGGCTTTATGGATACCACACTGCTTACAGACGAACAGATTGAGCCGAAATTGCTTGCCCTAATTCGGGAGGCACGGGATTGGGTATGGCTTGTCTCGCCTTACCTGGCCCTGTGGGGACATTTGAAGGACACAATCCGTCTAGCTGTCAACAAGGGTGTGAGAGTTATTGTCATAGTCCGAGCCGATGAGAGACTTCTTTCAAGTGAGGATGTGCGGTGGCTTACACAGAATTCCGTAACGGTAGCGGTCAGCGAGAACCTCCACGCCAAGATATACATGAGTGAACAAATTGCCTTAGTTAGTTCAATGAATTTGACTCAATACTCCACAGACAATTCCCATGAGATCGCATTGGTGGTGGAAGATAAACAAGCCGCTAGACAGATACAAAGGTACGTCACTGATAGTCTGCTAGTTTCGGCAAGCCTCATTGAAGCAAGCGATGCCAACGCGATCACTAGAAGTGAAGATACTCAGGTAGGAGCCGGATTCTGCATCCGATGTGGACAACGGATTGCGTTTGACCAAAGTCGCCCGCTCTGTGAAGAAGACCACCAGGTTTGGGCGACTTATCGCAACGACTCATACCCTGAGAATTTTTGTCACCGATGCGGACGGCCAAAAGCCGTCACCTACGCTAGGCCACTTTGCCAACGATGCTAACAAGAGCATAGGTAATGGCCTCACTCTTAGGTGATAACGCTACTTCCCACCATAAGAATGTACATGGAATTTACGACTAACAGCCCGCCTGAGTGAGGTGGTGGAGACGTCCACCACGGGCTTTGTGGCCCAGTGCTACCAGTAAAAAAGGGTGGGTGGAACCCACCATTCAATCAATCTGATGCGTTGGGATGGTGGGTTTCTGCGCTACATCCACCCTACCAATTCCTAGCGGATTACTCTCACCTTGATATCGGTCGAAAGGTGTTCCCACGTTCGGTCGGCGGTCAGCGCAGGCAGGTCAAGCATCTGAGCCAGGCTGAGGCAGCCCCGGTCGCCCAGTGATAGACCTACGCTCCTGGTAGAAGGGCGCAGCAGTCCTGCCACGTACGCTTGCGCCAGGTCGAAGGGCACAATGTCCAGCAGGAGGCCTTCAAGAGCTTCTCGAATGGCCCCTTCGGGCATGCCCGCCTCCGCCAGCTTTGCCACAACCTCGGAGACGTTGATGGCACTGACCGCCGCTTCGGAAAGTGCCTCTGCCACAATGTCCGCGCCGGGCTCCCCATTGAGGAGAGCCAGCAGTGCCGAGGCGTCCAGGACGGCCTTAACCACGAGCTGCCTCGTCACGACGCTCCTGGAGCAACTCTTCAACCAAGCTTCTGCTCTTGGGTACGTAGAGGCGGACCAGAGTCTGAGCACGCTGAATTGCTCGCTTTGGCGTCAGGAGCCACACCTCTCCCTCCCGCAAACTCAAGACCACTTCGTCACCTGGTTTCAGGCCCAGCACCTTCCGATACTCGGCAGGGATGACAATCCTGCCACCATCCCCCATTGTTGTCTTCACATCAGCCATGTGTCACCTCAAACAGAGTATACCATATTGTCTTAAGAATGACAGGACATCTTTATTGTCTGCTTACTTCCTCATTCAGGTATCGCTGAGTCTGTCCGTCCATCGCTTTGACAGCCACTTCTTACCCCTCAACCTTGCTTATGCTATCCTGTGTACGTCATGCCGCTCTATCCCAGCACCAGAATCGTCGCATTTGCAAACAATCAAACAAGTGTACCTTTTCAGGCACAAAACTCGTGATTTTTTCACATTCAATCAAAGACCTCCCTACCCTACACTGAGGACTGATCATGGAACCCCTTATGCAAGATAACACAACCCGCCTGGGTGAGGTGGTGGAGACCTCCACCACCGGCTTTGTGGCCCAGTGCTACCAGCTTTACGGTGCGCCTCCCCTGGGGGCGCTGGTGAAGGCGGGAGGCCTCCTTCGCCAGGCTCAGGACAGGCTCTACTCTGCCTACGGCGTGGTGAGCCAGGTATCCACCCAGGGTATCGACCCAAGCCGCAGGCCGGTGGCTCGGGGCCAGGATGAAACCAACGAGGAGGACGTCTACCGCAGCAATCCTCAGCTTGCTCATCTGCTGCGGACGGACTTTCAGGCTGTAATCGTGGGGCATGGCGCGGGGGGAGAGGTGCGTTACTACCTACCGCCGGTGCCTCCGCCCATCTACGCCTTCGTACATACCTGCGGAGTGGAAGAGGTGCGGCTGTTCACCTCCAACCCGGCGTTTCTCCGTCCCCTGGCGACATCGAGCATCGCTGCGCTGGAGGAGGTGGTGGCCGCGTGCCTCCGGTATGCAGCCTCGGCTCACGAAGACCCGACGAGGTTCCTGGCCGGAGCCGGCAAGCAGCTTGCGGGCTTCTTCCCGGGCGACTTCCGACGCGTGGAGGCCATCTTGCAGAGGGCATCGCCATGAAGCTATTCCAAGAACCCTCACCCCCTGTATCCCCCTCTCCCTTTCCAAGAGAGAGGGGGGAGAAAAGTATCTGGGGGATACCCCCAGACCCCCACCAGAAGGGGCTTTGCCCCCTCTGGACTCCCTTGGGGTCAGATTCTGGGACGAGCTCATGACAGAGCTTCATCCCCAGGGCAAGTATCTTGGGATCGTAGTGGGAGGCTCTCTGAGCCACGGGGTGGAGGTACGCCTCGACCCCGGCGCGCCGGTGGAGGAGATGGCCCTGGGGCAGCACGTGGTCATCCAGGGGCAGAGTCGCCGCTTCTTCGGCATCATCACCGACATTACACTGGAGTCCTCGGACGACTCCATCAAGGCCAATCCACCAGACCTGTCCAACCCCCTCATCGCCAGGGTGGTATCCAGCACCGCGGTGTACGCCACGCTTCAGGTGTTGCCCATGCTGACGCTGGAGGGAGCAATGGCCCCTTCGGCTTTGCTCAGGGCAGGCCTGGTGGAAGGCCCCAAGCCGGCCAAGACGGTGCCACAGCACTTCTCTCCGGTGCACCTGGCCTCGGAGGAGGACGTTCAGATGGTGTTTGGCGCGGAGGACCAGCGTCACTTCTGGGTAGGCACTCCCCTGGACATGGAGACCAGGGTGTGCCTGGACCTGGAGGAGTTCGTGAAGCGCTCCAACGGGGTGTTCGGCAAGAGCGGCACGGGCAAGACCTTCCTCACCCGGCTGCTGCTGGTGGGCATCCTTCAGAAGAGCGCGGCGGTGAACCTGGTGTTCGACATGCAGAGCGAGTACGGCTGGATGGGGACGTGGGAAGGCCCTGGGATGGTCAAGGGGCTGAAGCAGCTGTTCCCATCGAAGGTGGCGGTGTTCTCCCTGGACGAGGAGCATTGTCGCAGGCGGGGCATATCGCCCGACTACCTGGTGAAGGTGGGCTACAACCAGATAGAGCCGGAGGACATCGAGATGCTGCGGGAGACGCTGGGCCTGTCGGAGGTGGCCGCGGACGCCGCTTACTCGGTGAGGGGGCACTTCGGGCAGGAGCGGTGGCTGAAGTCGTTCCTGGACACGGATGGCCAGGAGTTGCAAGAGCTGGCCCGAAGCCTCGGTGTCAACGAGAGGGCGCTATCGACCCTGCACAACAGGCTGGGCAGGCTGAGCCGGTTCCACTTCGTCACGGAGAGGGAGTCGGAGCAGTCGGTGGAGGAGATAGTGCGCTACCTGGACCGGGGCATCCACGTGGTGCTGGAGTTCGGGCGGTATCAGAACGAGCTGGCGGCCTACATGCTGGTGGCCAACCTGCTGACGCGTCGTATTCACAGTCGGTACGTGAGTCGCAAGGAGGAGGCGATGGGCGACGAGGCGAGGGAGCCTCGACCGCTGGTGATAACGATAGAGGAGGCGCACAGGTTCCTCAGCCCGGGCATCGCATCGCAGACCATCTTTGGGACGATTGCCAGGGAGATGCGGAAGTACAATGTGACGCTGCTGGTGGTGGACCAGAGGCCCAGCGGGATTGACGACGAGGTGATGAGCCAGATGGGGACGAAGCTGGCGTGCCTGCTGGACAACGAGCGGGACGTGGATGCGGTGATGGCGGGGGTGTCCGGGGCCAGGGAGCTGCGAGGGGTGCTGAGCAGGCTGGAAAGCAAGCAGCAGTCGCTGATATTTGGTCACGCGGTGCCGATGCCGATTGTGGTGAGGGTGAGGGACTTTGGGACGGCGGAGTCGTACAGGGAGCTGGGGTTTCAGGAGGAGGCGGAGCTGCGGCACCAGATGGAACGAGACGCGGAGGACTTGTTTGGGGGAAGATGAGGGGGAGATGCCACCACACCAGATTGCCACGCTCGGGGACTCACTCGCAATGACGGTGGTTCGACGAGATCACCACGAGCGAGACATTCCTAGATACTAGCTCGCCTCTGCCAGGTCATAGACAGGCACGGAAGCGGTGCGCTTGGGCTCTGCGCCCGACCACACCACCTCTTGCATTCTTTCCAGGACATCGGGGCGCAGCAGCACCTCGCCACACTGGAGACACACCTCGGCGGGCACGTTCTCAAGGATGACGATTTCCCCTTTATACTCCTGGGGGTGTTTGATGCTCCTGTGCTCTAGCTTGCCGCCGCAAAGGGGGCAGTTACTCATGGCTGGACTCCTCTCCTCTGGAGACAGTATAGCGCATTGAATGCAGCAATTCACAGGCTGGGTAGCTATGGGCAGGGACACAAGTAGAATTGATGTGCTATTATACAGGAAATCTTGATGGATATGTGGTAGCGGAAGTCTAGGTAACGCTTGATACAAGGCGGTACACCTGTTATTCTTCGGGCGTCAAGAGGAGTAAATCATGTTTCCCTTGGCCATTCGGCCTCAGATAGATGCCAGTTACTCATCTGAATCATCCATTGTTGTCCGCCTAGGAGATACTCTGGATTTCCTAGGAACCCTTCCCTCTCGGCTCTGCCGCCTCATCATCACCTCCCCACCATACAACCTCGGCAAACAGTATGAGGAGCCAAAGGTACTCAGCGAGTACCTGGCGGAGCAAGAGAGTGTTATTGAAGAACTCGTCCGCTGCCTCGCCGATGATGGGAGTCTCTGCTGGCAGGTTGGAAACTACGTTAATGCTGGCGAGGTCTATCCCCTTGATACCATCTTTTACCCCATCTTCAAGAAGCACGGCTTGAAGTTACGCAATCGGATAATTTGGCACTTCGGTCACGGACTGCACGCATCACGCCGTTTTTCTGGGCGTTATGAGACCATCCTTTGGTTTACCAAGTCAAACAAGTACGTCTTTAACCTAGATAGCGTGCGTGTTCCGGCCAAGTATCCTGGCAAGACGTTTTATAAGGGACCCAACAAGGGCAAGCCATCCGGCAACCCTCTTGGGGCTAATCCATCGGATATCTGGACCTTCCTAGCCCAAGAATGGGAGAACGAGATATGGGAGATTCCGAACGTTAAAGCGAACCACCCTGAGAAGACCATTCATCCCTGCCAGTTCCCAGTAGAACTAGTCGAACGGTGTGTTCTGGCACTCACCAATGAGAGCGACTGGGTGCTAGACCCATACCTGGGGGTTGGCTCTACACTTATCGCGGGGCTGATACACAACCGACGCGTCTTGGGGTGTGATAAGGAAGCCGAGTACGTTGACATAGCGCATCAGCGTCTCAATGACTTCTTCTCGGGGCTGTTGAAGGTACGCAAGATGGGCACACCAGTCTATACACCTACTGGACGGGAGAAGGTATCGCAGATTCCTATCGATTGGAAGGCTGCCAATCAATGAGAATCATCGCGGAGTTCTCTTTTAATGGTGGTCGGGAAGCTGTTGACAAGAAATACCCCCATCTCCTCTCAGAAATCGTCGGCGCGGTCGACGTAGTGGACGCCGAGGCCCATCTCACGAAGTCTAGTGAAGAGAAGACCATGCCAGGGCGTATTCTCTATAGTCCAACTTCACTCAATGCGGCCTTCGCCACATATATGCTCGAACGGGGTTGGGAGAAGAAGAGAGTCCCGTCAGTCTATTCAACCGCTTACTACGTGGAAGGATACGAACCACCTGCGCTAGGTCGGGGAGCATTTCGTGAGATGGACTTCGTCAAGGAACGGCTAGGAGTCGAGGTTCAATTCGGGAAGTACGCCTTCATGGTCTATAACGTCTGCGCCAAGATGACGATCTTTCACAACCTTGGATTCATCGACACGGGCGTGGAGATCGTCCCCGTCAAGGGCTTTGCTGACCACATGTCTACAGGCGTCTCATATTTCGAACAGTTTGTGTGGGATCTCGAGCAACGGGGAGTTGCAGACATCGACATCCCAGTGCTCATTCTAGGCATTGGCAACTAGGCCCGTCGTGCCTATAAAGAGGAGAAGTCCCACATTCAGTGTGTCGTCATATTGACTGCCCAAGGGCTAAGGGCCTAGCCAATTAGAGGCCATAAGCGGGTACTTGCTGGCAGGGCTTGACGGAGGAGGAGCGGCGGCTGGTGGAGGGGGATAACTGAACCATGATACAATGTCGTTACGACATAAGAGGGACTTCATGCACTTACGGATAGAGACGGAACAAGAAGCAGATGGGCGGTGGATTGCCGAGGTTACTGGCTTGCCTGGGGTCATAGCCTATGGGCCGACTCCTGAAGCAGCCACGGCTAAGGCCAAGGCGCTGGCACTGCGTGTACTGGCCGACCGCCTGGAGCATGGAGAAGCCGCGTCTGATCTTGTAAGCGTGTCCTTCGAAGCAGCGTGACTACCTGGCCAGCATCAGAGCGTGACAGGTTTTGGCAGCTCTCCTTAGGGCAGGGTGGACGGTCAAACGGCAGTCAGGGTCGCATCGCGTTCTTGCGAAGGAAGGCCACCACGAATTTGTTTTCGCTTTTCATGACAACGAAGAGATCGGGCCACGCATGTTGGCCCGCATTGCTAGACACACAGGACTCCGGCCACAGGACTTGTGACTGATGCCCGTCCAGTTTTACAACTTGTACGGCCTCACAAAGGCGGAGCGGCGGCTGGGGGAAGGGGGCTAGGTGTCTGGCCGTGTTGGTGGGTGTGACGCCCTGGATTCTTCACGGAGTTTACCCTGAGCACAGCCGAAGGGTTCAGAATGACAGAAGGGCGGTCGGGATGACGGTGGGGAGTCGGCTCAGGATGATGGTTCGACAAGCTCACCATGAGCGGGAAACAGCGGTACGGTGCCCTGCCCCACCAGGTTGCCACGCTCGGGGACTCGCTCGCAACGACGAAGGTTCGACAAGCCCAGAATGAGCGGGGTGGGTTAGCATGAATGGGTACTGGCTGGCGGCGAATGTGGTGCTGGGGCTCCACATGGCGGTGCTGGCCGGGGTGAGCATTGGGGTTGTGGTCGCGGCCCTGGGCATCCTGCATCGCTACCCGCGGCTGGCGCTGGTCTTCTGGGTAACGCTGCTCGTCACGGCTATATCACAGCCCTTGCCCTCCTGCGCCCTGACGGACATGGAGAGGTGGCTGCGGCACAGGGTGGAGCCGGAGTGGGACAGGACGGTCTCGGTGCAGCGAATGCTGATACGGGAGCTTACAGGAGCGGACGTCCCGGAGCGGGTGTTCTGGTGGGTGGGAGTGGTGCTGGTGGTTGTGGCGGGATACGCCTTCTGGCGGTTCCATCGTGACCAGGCGGGGGACATGGTGGGCCGGCTGCGGAGAGGGTAAGGGAGGGTATGATACCCTTCCCTACGGGCAGGATGCAGGGACGTTCCATCTCCAGTCGTGGTGTGCTAGGATGTGGTTCGGTAGTCCGGCTGTGAAGCAACGGGGTTCCAGGAGGCATCGTTGAAGGTCCTGATTGTGGGGAACGGTGCGCGGGAGCACGCCATCGCCTGGAAGTTGAGGCAGAGCCCACGGGTTGACGGGCTGTACGTTGCGCCTGGGAACGCGGGGACGGCGGCCATAGCGACCAATCTGCCGATACCGGCGACTAACATCGAGGGACAGGTTCAGGCGGCGCGTCAGCACGGGGTGGAGCTGACGGTGGTGGGGCCGGAGGCTCCCCTGGCCGCGGGCATTGTGGACTGCTTCCAGGAGCAGGGGCTGGCGGTCTTCGGCCCCAGTAAGGACGCTGCCCGCATCGAGAGCAGCAAGGTCTTCGCCAAGGAGCTGATGGCGAAGCATGGCATCCCCACGGGAAGAGCCGAGGTGTTCGACTCCTATGGCGAGGCGTGCAGTTATGTCAAGTCACAGCGCTTTCCCCTGGTGGTGAAGGCCGACGGCCTTGCCGCGGGTAAGGGTGTGACGGTGGCTCGGACGGAGGAAGAGGCGGTGAAGGCCCTGCGAGAGTGCCTGGTGGAGCGGGTCTTTGGCGCCGCGGGCGACCGGGTGCTGGTGGAGGAGTGGCTTGCGGGAAGAGAAGTGAGCGTGTTCGCGTTCACCGACGGGGAGGCGATGTCGCCGCTGGTGGCGGCGTGCGACTACAAGCGGGCCTACGACGGCGATGAGGGACCAAATACGGGAGGCATGGGCAGCTACAGCCCACCGCCGTTCTGGAATGCGAAGCTAGAACGGGAGGTCGAGGAGACGATTATGAGGCCAACGGTGCGGGCGATGGCCCAGGAGGGTTGCCCGTTCAGGGGCGTGCTTTACGGGGGGCTGATGCTGACGGAGAAGGGCCCCAAGGTGATTGAGTTCAACTGCCGGCTGGGAGACCCGGAGACTCAGGTCATACTGCCTCGGCTGAGGACGGACCTGGTGGAGATACTGCTGGCAGTAGCTGACGGTACGCTGAGCAAAACGTCAATAGAGTGGGATGCAGAGGCCTGCGTTGGTGTGGTAATGGCCTCGGGTGGCTACCCGGGCAGCTATGCGACGGGTGTACCCATATTGGGGCTTGACGATGCCGAGGCTCGGGCGCTGGTGTTCCACGGCGGCACAAGACAAAGAGAGGGAGAGAGGCCGGCGATTGTGACCGACGGCGGCCGGGTAGTGACGGTAGTGGGGAGGGGGCCAAGGATGGATGAAGCCAGGGCCGAGGCCTATGAAGGTGTCGCCCGGGTCCACTTTGAGGGCGGCTTCTACCGACAGGACATCGCCGCTGGTATAGAGGAGTGCTAGACCCTCGCTCATATGGTTCGACGAGCTCAGAGCTTGTGAAATAATCCCGAACTCGGCATAGGAGGGAACCCCACCCCGGATTGCCACGTCCCGATGGAATCGGGACTCGCAATGACAATCTACTCACACGCTCTCAGGGTGAGCGGGGAGATATTAGTCAGGAGGAAGAGTATGCCACTGGTAGGTGTGGTCATAGGCAGCAGGTCAGATGAGTCGGTAATCCAGGACACGCTGAGAGTGCTGCATGAGCTGGGGGTGTCCTGTGAGCTTTCTGTTATCTCGGCGCATCGCACTCCCGAGAAGGCTCGAGAGTACGCGAGGACCGCTTCGGCACGGGGGTTGGAGGTGATTATCGCCGCGGCGGGAGGCTCGGCGGCCCTGCCAGGGGTAATGGCGTCGTGGACTATCCTGCCCGTCATAGGTGTGCCCCTGCCGTCCAGTGAGCTGAAAGGAGAGGATGCCCTTCACGCCATCGTCCAGATGCCTCCTGGAGTGCCGGTGGCCTGCGTGGCCATAGGGTTGTGGGGAGTCAGGAACGCGGCTTACCTGGCCGCGGCCATCCTGTCGCTGAAACACGACGACATAAGGCAGGCATATGAGGAGTACCGAAAGCAGTTGGCATCGAGCTAGACAGGCAGGGCGCTCTTCGGGGTGTCTCCTGGTTAATCCCTTGTTCGGTGAAGAGAGACAGGGTATTATCTTCTTGGGTCTACCAAGTGGCGTCCAGAGGTGAAGGATGATAGATAGATACGCACGGCCAGCCATGAAGCAGGTGTGGTCGGAAGACAGCAAGAACGACAAGTGGCTACGGGTGGAGTTGGCTGTGTGCGAGGCCTGGGCCGAAGAGGGAGTCATTCCCCAGGAAGACATGGCCAAGCTTCGGCAGGCCCGATACGACCCTGTTCGAATGAAGGAGGTCTTCCAGCGCACCCGCCACGACATGACGGCGTTCCTACAGTCGGTGACGGCTGGACTGGGAGCGGAGGGCCGCTGGCTGCACATGGGCATGACCTCCAACGATGTCCAGGACACGGCTCAGGGCCTGCAAATGGTGGAGGCCGCCGATATTCTCCTGGAGGACGTGGACTGTCTTCTGGAGGCAATCAAAAGGCGTGCCCTGGAGCACAAGTATACGCCTATCATGGGGCGCACCCACGGGGTGCACGCCGAGCCTACCACCTTTGGGCTGAAGCTGGCCCTCTGGTGGGACGAGATGCGCCGCAATCGCCATCGCCTGGAGGAGGCCCGGAGCGTGATAGCGGTGGGGAAGGTGTCGGGCGTGGTGGGCACTTATGCCACGATACCGCCCCAGATTGAGGAGCGGGTGTGCGCGAGCTTCGGGCTGGCCCCTGCCCCGGTGTCCAACCAGGTGGTGCAGCGAGACCGTCACGCTCAGTTTGTGACTACCCTGGCGCTGATAGCGGCATCTCTGGAGAAGTTCGCCACGGAGATAAGGGGTCTCCAGCGCACCGAGGTCAGGGAGGTGGAGGAGCCTTTTGGTGAAGGCCAGACCGGCTCCTCAGCCATGCCGCACAAGAAGAACCCGGAGCTCTCCGAGAGGGTGTGCGGGCTGGCCCGCCTCATCCGGGGACATGCGGTGACGGCCCTGGAGAACGTGGCCCTGTGGCACGAGCGGGACATCAGCCACTCCTCCGCGGAGCGTCTCATTCTCCCCGACTCGTGTATGGCCCTGGACTACATCCTTGACCTGTTCACCGGCGTGGTAAATGGCATGAGGGTCTATCCCAAGAGGATGTGGCACAACATTGAACTGACCCAGGGGTTGGTGTTCTCACAGCGGGTCCTGATAGCGCTGCTGGAGAGCGGGCTGAGCCGGGAGAGGTCGTACGCGATTGTCCAGCAGTGCGCTATGAGGTCGTGGGAGGAGGCCGCGGATTTCCGCCATCTCTTGCGAGAGGAGCCGGAGGTCGCCGAGCGGCTGCCTGGGGAGGCGCTGGAGTCCATCTTCGACTACAACTACTACCTGCGGTACGTGGAAGACTCCTTTATGCGGCTAGGACTGGAGGTCTAGGATGGTATCGAGGAACAAGTCTTTGAAACCGGTTGCTGAGACCAACCTGCCCAATCTTCTCCACCGGGGGAAGGTGCGGGACACCTACAACCTGGGTGATGGCTACCTGCTGATGATAGCCACGGATCGTATCTCCGCCTTCGACGTGGTGCTGCCCACGGCCATACCAGAGAAGGGGCTGGTGCTATCCCGCCTTTCGGCCTACTGGTTCGACAGGACGGGCCACATTGTGCCTAACCACCTGGTGACCATGGCAGACGACCGTAAGAAGCTCTCGGCCGTGAAAGTGCCGCCACTGCCGGCTGGTCTTTCGCCGGAGGTCGCCGCCAGGGCAATGGTGGTGCGGAAGGCCCAGCGCATCAATATGGAGTGCGTAGTCCGCGGGTACATAACAGGCTCCGCTTGGGCAGAGTACCAGGCCAGTGGCACGGTGGGGGGTCAGGCCATGCTCGCGAGGCTGAAGGAAGGCGACCGCTTTCCCAAGCCACTCTTCACGCCTACCACGAAAGCAGAGACCGGCCATGACCTGCCCATGAGTCCTCAAGACGTGAGGAGCATGGTGGGACATGAGATGGCATCCAGGCTGGAAGAGGTCACCCGGCAGGTGTATGAGTTCGCCCATGAGCAGGCCAGGGCCAAAGGGATAATCATTGCCGACACCAAGATGGAGTTCGGGCTGATAGGCTCGGAGCTTATCCTGATAGACGAACTTCTGACGCCGGACTCCAGCCGTTTCTGGGATGCCTCTCTATACGAGCCGGGCAAGTCCCTGCCCAACTTCGATAAGCAGTACGTGCGAGACTGGCTCACAGCCAGCGGATGGAACAAGGAGCCTCCCGCGCCGAAGTTACCGGCAGAAGTGGTGAGGAAGACCCGAACACGGTACATAGAGGCGTACGGGCGCATTACCGGTCAGAAGTGGACGAGTCCGGGGCAGGAGGGCTGATGGCTGCCAGGCAGCGAGAGCAGAGAAAGAAGGCCAGACTTCGAGCAGAGGCGCGCGAGGTGCGCCGTTCCAGGACGCATCTGCGGCGCAGGATTAGGCGTTACCTCGTTGGAGGGATCGTGGGCTTTGGGGGCCTCATGGTAGTGCTGTCCATGGTGATGCCAAACACGCTGAGTAATATCGGGCCTGGCGGGAGGGCTTCCACTACCTCCGAGCAGGGAGTCCCAGTAGCAATCCAGGCAAACGAGGTGATCGAGGCGGGAGAGAGTCATCCCGACTACAGCACCAATCCTCCCACATCTGGGTGGCGGTACGATATTCCCCTGGAAGAGATGACGTGGGGAGTCCGGCAGGAGCCAGTGGAGAACGAGGCGCAGGTGGCATACCTGGAGCGCGGCGGAATCATGGTGCAGTACAACTGCCCCGATGGCTGCCCCGAGGTGCAACAGCAACTGGAGAGGGTGGTCAATCGCTATCCGTTGGGAGTGGTCATGGTTCCGAACCCGAACATGGATACCACCATAGCCGTGACGGCCTGGGGGTGGAAGTTAAACCTCGAGAGTTTTGACGACCCCAAAATCGATGGGTTCATCCGGGCGCACATCGACCAGGGCCCGGAGAGATTCCAGTAGGGGATGAAGATGTTTCTAGCCAGGGTCTATGTCACCCTGAAGCCTACGGTGAACGACCCCCAGGGGCGGACGATCCTTGGTGGGCTGAAGAGCCTGGGCTTTGACGCGGCGACGGAGGTCCGCGCGGGGAAGTACCTGGAGGTCAAGCTGGCCGGTGGAGAGCGAGCCAGGGTGGAGGCGGTGGTGGAGGAGATGTGCCGCAAGCTGCTGGCCAACCCGGTGATAGAGAGCTACCGGTACGAGGTGGAGGAGGTAGCGGGGTAGTGCCCTCTCGCAAATAGTGGCCTGTCCTCTTCGGGCTTTCCCAATGGAAACAACGCGGCGACTCGTCTTTCATCCCCTCACTCCTGATCGTTGGCCAGATCTGGAATGGCTGTTCGTTCGGGGCAACGGGGATTGTGCTCGCTGTTGGTGCATGTGGTGGCGTATTTCACGTCAGGAGTTCGAGAGGAACCGAACGGCGGGGAACCGACAGGCCTTGAAGGCCATTGTAGATTCGGGTGAAGTGCCGGGACTCTTGGCCTACGCGGATGCCCAACCTATAGGCTGGTGCTCGGTTGCGCCCAGGGAGCGGTATGGAGCTCTGGAGCGCTCCAGGAGGCTGGCCAGAGTAGACAACCTGCCAGTATGGTCTATTGTTTGCTTCGTAGTAGACAAGGCGCAGCGAGGCCACGGAGTCATGACCGAAATGCTGCGCGTCGCTATCGACTACAGTGCACAGCACGGTGCCCGCATTGTGGAGGCTTATCCCAAGGACCCTGCCGCAGCGCCAGTCTCTCAGAGCAGTGCCTACACGGGCATAGTCTCCGTTTTCCAGAAAGCTGGCTTCGTTGAGGTTGCCCGCCGTGCCAACAACCAGCCGATTATGAGACGTTTTGTTTACTCTGTGTCATCGCGCTCGGAGGCTCACGCGTCGGTCGATCCCTCTGGAGGAGAAGGTATCACGCACCTCAAGGCCACGTAGGTCGTCCCATCAAGGCGTACCAGCCTGAGAGTAAGGCGGGTACTCATTAGTGTGAGCCGAATGTGGGGTTTACTGCGAAGGTTGGGGGACTGGGTGTTTGATTGCTACCCACTTATGGTGCCCTTGGTGCTGGGCACGTCCGCCTCTACCCGCGGGTCAATGGCAAGGGCCTGGCGGAGCGCCCTGGCCAGGGCCTTGAAAAGGGCCTCGGCCTTGTGGTGGTCGTTGGCGCCGGTGAGTATCTGGGCATGGAGGTTCATCCTGGCCTCCAACGCCAGGGTCTCCAGGAAGTGGCGTACCAGGTCTGATGGCAGGTCGCCTATAAGAGGATCGTCAAAGGGGGCCTCGACTACGGCATAGGGCCTGCCGCTCAGGTCCAGGGCAACCAGGGCCAGGGTCTCGTCCAGGGGGGCCATGACATGACCCATGCGGAAGATACCCCTCCCCTCCCCCACTGCCCTGTGGAGGGTTTGCCCCAGGACGATGGCCACGTCCTCCACCAGGTGATGCCAGCCCGGTGATGTGTCGCCGCGAGCGGTCACGGCGATGTCCATGAGGCCGTGGCGGGCAAGCTGCTCCAGCAGGTGATTCAGCATCCCGTTGGGGGTGTCGATGGCGGCTTTGCCGGTGCCGTCCAGGTCTAGGGTCACCTCCACCTGGGTCTCTCTGGTGTCTCGTCTAAGGGTGGCTTTACGATTGGTCACTGAAGATCTCCCCTATTTTTGTCACCCAATCATCCTGTTGGAACACGTACATTCATCCATGTCATTCTGAGGGAGTCCCGACCCATCGGGACGACCGAAGAATCTAGGGCACAACGCTTTGCTCAGTCGAACGTTTTAGATTCTTCGCTTCGCTCAGAATGACATCAGAGCGATATTATCAGCTTAACGCACATCTCTTAAGGGGCAGTTACCTACAGCTCCTTGAATATCTCCTCCAGGGCCGCCAGCAGGGCGTCGGTGTGCTCCGGCTTTCCCACAGTTATGCGCAAGGTGTCCCTGAGGCGGGACGTGTCGAAGTATCGCACAAAGATGCCCCGGCGCGCCAGTCCCTGGAATATGGGGATAGCCCTTCCACCGGATACGTGGCACAGGAGAAAGTTACCCTGGGATGGCCGGGGGACGATGCCCGGGATGAGAGACAGCCTGGCGAAGAGACGCTCTCGCTCCTGGACCAGGGCTTTGACATTGTGCATGAGATAGGCCACATCTTTAAGAGAGACCAGGAGGGCCACCTCCGCCGCGGCGTTGATGTTGTAGGGCTGCTTGATGTCCATGAGGAGCCGCAGGAGGCGAGGCGCCATGATGCCATAGCCCACGCGCAGGCCCGCCAGGCCAGCCCACTTGCTGAGGGTGCGCAGCACTACCAGGTTGGGATGCTGGGAGACCAGGGGTGCTACCGTGTGACCGCAGAACTCGAAGTAGGTCTCGTCCACCACCACCAGGATGTCATGCTCCAGCAGGCTCAGGACCACGTCATCGGGAGCAAGGTTTCCCGTGGGGTTGTTGGGGGAGGTCAGAAAGATGACTTTGGTTCTGTCATCTATGGCCTTCTTCACCGCTGGGAGGTCTACCTGGAAATCCGTGTCCCTGGGGATGGAGACCAGAGTCCCTCCGTTTACCTGGGTGCTGAAGGGGTACATGCCGAAGGTGGGCGGGCAGTTGATGACCCTGTCCCGAGGCTCCAGGGTGGCCCTGAGCACCAGGTCTATAAGCTCATCGCAACCGGCACCGAGCAGGATGTAGTCCGAGGAGATGCCCGTGTACTGCTCCAGGGCCTTTCTCAAGGCCTTTTGCTGAGCATCGGGGTAGACGTGGTAGCTGCGGTACTGCCCCAGGGCTTCCTGGAGTCTCGGCGATGGGCCGTAGGGGTTTTCGTTGGCGTTGAGCCTAATAATCTTATTGGGTGGTATGCCGGCGACCTCGGCCATAGCCTCCGGCGAGGCTACGGCCTCGTAGGGCAGCAGCTCTGTCAGGTCTCGACGAAAGAGCCTGGTGATGTCCAAAAGCGCTCCTTAGTTGGAAGGGTGGTCTTGAAGCTCGACTCTTATCTCAGCGGCCCTGGCGTGGGCGTCGAATCCCTCGGCCCTGGCCAGGATGGCGGCGGTGCTGGAGAGGCGGCGTGTGGTGTCGGGATCCAGGGCCACCACGGGGGTCCTCTTGAGGAAGTGGTGTACGCCCAGGTAGGAGTTGAAACGGGCGGTGCCTCCCGTGGGCATGACGTGGCTGGGGCCGGCAACGTAGTCGCCCATGACCTCGGGCGAGTGGTCTCCCAGGAAGATACCGCCGGCGTTGCGCACCTTGCCCACGGCGGCCCAGGGGTCTTTGATCATGAGGCAGAGGTGCTCCGGGGCATAGTGGTTGGCCAGGTCCAGAGCCTCGTCCAGGGTATCCACGATGACGAACACGCCTCGGCGTTCCATGGACATTGAGGCGGTGTCCTTGCGCGTCAGTCCGTTCAACTGCTTCTCAATCTCAAGCTGAATGGGGGGTATCATGTCCTTCGAGGTGGTAATAAGGACGGGGGTGGCCAGAAGGTCGTGCTCCGCCTGGCCCAGGAGGTCGGCGGCACAGAGAGCGGGATTGGCGCTGTCGTCTGCGATGACCAGGGTCTCAGTGGGGCCTTCCAGCCCGTCTATATTCACCTGCCCATAGACCATCCTCTTGGCCAGGGTCACAAAGATGTTGCCGGGGCCGCAGATCATATCTACCCTGGGGATGCTCTCAGTGCCATAGGCCATAGCGGCTATCGCCTGGGCACCACCAACCTGGAATACCCTGTTCACCCCGGTAAGACGCGCCGCGGCCATAATGGCAGGGTTTGGGCCTCCTTCCCTGTGGGGAGGGGTTGCGAGCACTATCTCCTTTACCCCTGCCACCCTGGCGGGAATGGCGGTCATAAGGACTGTAGAGGGATAAGAGGCCCGACCCCCGGGGATGTAGATGCCCACCCGCTCTATGGGCGTGATGATTTCGCCGAAGCCGCGTTCCATGTCCATCCAGGGGCGGGGAAGAGTGGCCGAGTGGAACTCCCGAACACGGCTGGAGGCACGCCGCAGAGCTTCCATTACCTCTTTGGACACCTTCGCGGCGGCCCGAGCGATGTCGTCGCGACCCAGCTCCAGGGTGGTAAGGGCTACACCATCGATGAGCCTGGTGTACTCTTTTACGGCCTCATCGCCCTGCCTGGAGACCCGGGAGATTATCTGGGCGACGGCTTCCTCTGGAGTGAGGGGGAGGCCGAAGATGCGCTTGATCCCATCCATGAGCTCCGGAGAGGTGGTCTGGCTCTCCAGGAAGGAGTCCCTGGTGAGGGCCTTGCGACCCTCCTCAATGCCACGAACTATCTTCATCTCAGGTACTCCCTGGCGAACTTCAGCATCTCCTCTATGCTCTTCTCCCTAAAGGCTTCAACCTGTGCCCTGGGAATCGCCTGGTAGATGGTCTCTAGGCCCTGGGGAACAGAGCCAAGGAACTGCTCCACCATCTCTTTTAGCCGGGTCTCTGCCTGGTTCGGGTCGCGTGAGATAATCCGCCGGGCCATGAATCGCAGCCTGTCCCAAGTGAAGCTCCTGTCCAGCTCTCCTTCCACCCACAGACGCCACTGGCACATGGTGGTGGAAGGGATGAAGCATACCTCCACATTCTCTTCCGCCTCCACCAGCAGAGGATGGAGAGTTCCCAGGCCTCCCAGCGCCAACTGCTCTTCGCGGTCCAGCTCCAGCTGAAGGGCGCGGTCCATCAGGTCGCCTCTGAGGTGGTCATGGAAGACATCTCGGTTGCCGAAGAAGGGACGGTACAGCTCCAGTATCCACAGCTCGTCGGCCAGGAGGTGGGAGGCATAGCCGACCATGAAGGCCCGGGTAGGCTCGGTGAGGCCGTTAGCCTGGGCCAGTTGGGGATGGTGCCGAAAGAGGCATTCCAGGCTTTCGCCTTTCCTCTGGAAGTCCAGGCGGGTGAAGTGGGTGTCGTCACGTTTTCCCCTGGTTATGATGCGGATGTCGGGGGACACAGAGCCCAAGAGAAAGGCTCCCAGGCATCGGTCTATGGTTGGGTGATGGAGGCGGGAGGCAGCATCCCTGGCTATTCCTAGATGGGCGCTGAAGTTGGGCATCGGTTACCTGAAGTGGGCTAATTGCCCAGCGCCTGGAGCAAGTCCTGGTACGGTTTGCACTGCTCCTGGAAGACGTAGTAGGCTTGAAATACGGTGACGCTCTCTCCGCCAATCTGGCGCAGGTGGTCGACGGCCATCAGGAGGCTGTCCCGGGGGACGACCACAGTTACAGCGTACCAGGTTCCTGCATCGCCGCTGTATACCCTGGCTATGGTAGGGCCTTTGAGGCCGGACAGCTCGGGGCGACGGGTCACATGTGCAGCCACCTCCTCGGGGGAGCCGCCACGGATGTTGGCGGTAATGCTAAAGAAGTCCCTGGCTCGGAGATAGGCTTCCATGTGCTCCAGGAGGCCCTTGGTCTCTTGACGAGCGGACTGCTCCTGAGCCAGCAGGCGTTTGTTTCCGATGAGGCAGGCCTGGGAGGCCAGAATGGTGCCATCCACCAGGGTCTTGAGGCGGTTCTCCCTCATGGTAGTGCCACTGGAGGTTATGTCGGCGATGACGTCGGCGAAGCCCATGGCGGGGGCAGCCTCCAGGGTGCCGCTGGACTGCACCAGGGAGAAGTAGTTGACTCCATGGCGGAAGAGGTGGCGCTGCACCAGTCTGGGATACTTGGTGGCAATCCTGAGTTCTTTGCCTCGCTCCCTCATCTCAAGAGAGAGGTCGGCCAGGTCGCCCATGGAGGCCACGTCTACCCAAGAGTCCGGGACGCCCATGACCAGCTCACAGCGGCCGAACTCCAGGTCTTCCATGACGAGGAGGGAGTCGCCTCCCTCCGCTCGCACCTCCAGAAAGCGGTCCAGGCCAGCAATGCCCAGGTCGGCGCTGCCCTCCTCTACCTTGAAGGGTATGTCCGATGCCCTCTGGAAGAGGACGGTGGTATTGGGTATGGCGGGGATTGCAGCGGTGTAGCGGCGGGGGCTGGAGCGCTCCACGGGCAATCCGCTGCTGCGCAGGAAGGCCAGGGTGGACTCGTAGAGCTCACCGTCGCTGGGGATTGCTAGACGTAAGATGTCTCTCCTCCAGTTTCTCTGGGAGCAGGTCCAGGAGGGTTTCTAGGGTATAGGCGAAGCCCAGGGTGGGCACGTCCTTCTCTCCTCCCAGGGCTTTGACCAAGCCGTCGTAGCGGCCCCCGCCGCACAGGGTAAGAGGGCCCTGTGGGCCAGGGGCCAGTATCTCGAAGACCATGCCGGTGTAGTACGCGATTCCCCGCACCAGCCCTATGTCCACGGTGATGGACGCTGAAGGACACCGTCGGTGGAAGCTGGCCAGCACTTTCTCCAGGGGACCCAGGACCGCAGGGCTAATCCTGTACTCCTGAAGGAGGGAGCGGAGCTGGGGCAGGGATTGCTCTTCCTCTCCGCTCATCGAGGCGAGACGGGAGAAAAGAGAGATACCCCGCTCTACCCTTTGGGGGTTGTCGCCCCCGCGAATCTTCTGTATGAAGCGGGTAAGAATCTCGTCCATGGAGCGACTGCCCAGGAGGCCGCTAAGGGGGTCGTGGAAGAGGTCTTGAAGCAGGTCGAGGGCCTCTTTCTCCTCCATGTCGTCCACCAGCAGCCGCGAGCCTCCGACGTTTTCGGCGGACTTCATCAGCCCCAGGGAGTTGGCTTGTTCCAGGACTCTTCGCCCCTCTTCTGGGTCTTGCTTGAGACGGGTGAGGCTGGCTATCAGGAAGGCCTGTGCCCTGTGAGAGAGACCTATTTCCTCTAGCATGAGGTGCAAAACGCCTACATGACCGACCACACAGGTGGGGGAAGGCGCGTGCATGAGGGAAAGACCCTCCCACGCCAGGGCCAGGACCTCACCATCGGAGTCGGGGGCAGGAGCGCCTATGACCTCGGCCCCCGTCTGGTGGAACTGCCGGTATCCCTGGGCTTCGTCGTGGCGGAAGATGGGGCCGCAGTACTGTAGGCGCATGGGGAGAGGTCCCGTGTCGTCCCTTTCCAGGTAGTAGCGTATCGCCGAAGCAGTGAACTCGGGACGGAGGCTGACCTTGTTCCCCCCCGGGTCGGTGAAGGTGTACATGCGAGTGGCCAGCTCTCCTCCGGACTTCCTAAGGAAGAGCTCGGTGGGTTCAAGAAGGGGCGTATCTATGGTCTGATAGCCATGAGACAGTAGATGTCTCCTTAGAGAGTCCTGGACGTTGGTCCTGCGTTGGAGCTCTTGAGGAGTCTCGTCTCTCATTCCGGGCAGTCGCCGGATTGGTGGCATAGCTTGTGTAAACCCCTGTTTTCAGCTATGGGTATTGTACAATAACCCCAGAGGCACTTCAATGCGAGCAGAAGGAGGAAGAAGCATTGCCAGAGGCCCGTATTGCCGTGCGCGTGCAACCCAAGGCTCGCCGCCCAGGTGTGACGGTGTCGGAGGATGGGACTGTTGCTGTGAGGGTGAGCGCGGCTCCCGAGAGGGGCAGAGCCAATGCCGCGGTGTTGGAGGCATTGGCCCAAGCCCTTGGGGTGCCGCCCTCGGCGGTGGAGGTGGTGCAAGGGCACACGAGTCGGAACAAGATAGTGGTGGTGTATGGCCTGACCCAGGAGGAGTCGATGAGCCGCCTTGGGGTGTAGGGATTAGCCAGCTATGACCTTTTGGATCACGGTCAGGATTATGATGGCGACCATGGGGCTGAGGTCGATCGTGCCTATGCGGGTATAGCGGCGCAGGGGGGACAGAATAGGCTCCGTTATGCGGATTGCCACATCCCGAAGGAGATTGTTGGTCCGCATTATCCCGCCGACGATGAGCCAGTCCAGGATGACCCGAGCGAATATGGCGAAGATAAGAAAGGTTATCAGGTAGCTAACAAGACTTGCCATCACTCCTCCTCGCCCAATATAACAGCTTTTTCATAGGCGGCGATGACCGCGTTGATTATGATGCCCCTGAAGCCTTCCTCTTCCAGGGCCAAGAGGGCTTCAGCGGTGGTGCCGCCAGGGGATGTGACCATGTTGCGCAGCTCCGCGGGGTGCTTACCAGACTCCATGGCCAGGGTCGCGCTTCCCAGGATGGTCTGAAGGGCCAGTGTCTGGGCCATGTCCCTGGGCAGGCCCAGGTATACGCCAGCATCTATGAGGGCCTCCAGGAACAGGAAAACGTAGGCGGGGCCGCTTGCACTGAGGGCTGTGGCCATGTCTAGGTACTTCTCTTCGGCGACGTATACCTCCTGGCCCAGGGTCTTGAGTATCTCCCGTGTTGCCTCCCGGTGGCTGGCGGAGACCTGGGGAGTAGCAGTCCACACGCTCATACCCTGCCCTACCTGGGCTGGAGTGTTGGGCATGACCCGTATGACGGCGGGATGATGCATATCGCGAGACAGAGTGTCAACGGTGGCCCCTGCGACGATGGAGATGACGACCTGGGAAGGGGCAAGGTGACCGTGCAGTTCGGCCATGACGTCTCCTAGCTGCTGGGGTTTTACAGCCAGGATAACCATCTGCGCTCCTTCGATGGCCTTCAGGTTAGCCGAAGTGGTCTTCACCCCGTACCGGCTGGTGAGGTGCTCTCGTCTGTGGGCCAAAGGTTCGCCGACGGCGATGGCGCTGGGAGCTGCTAACTGCTTGCCCAGGACGCCCGCAAGGATGGCCTCGGCCATGGTGCCGCCGCCAACGAAGGCTATGGTTAGGTCTTTAGTTGGCACAGGTTTCCTTTCTAGATGCCGTCATTATAGCATTCATAAGAGTTAAAATAAGAGGCTCTGGTTGTCATTGAGGAATTGTTGCGAACCCCGCTCATGGTGAGCTTGTCGAACCACATGAGCGGGGTTCATAACAATACTAATCCGGCAGGCGGCCGGTGGTGGCTATGAATGCGGCGGTCAGAATAGCATTCTTCATTCCCATTTCGTTGGCTATGCCCTTGCCAGCGATGTCGAAGGCGGTGCCGTGGTCTGCCGAGGTGCGGAGGAAAGGGAACCCCAGGTTAATGCTGACGCTTCCTTCGAAGTCCTTGACCTTGATGGGGATGTGCCCCTGGTCGTGGTAGAGGACGAGGACCACGTCGTAGCGGCCGTTGAGGGCCAGGGGAAAGACGGAGTCGGCAGGTATGGGCCCCCTTACGTTCATGCCCAGTTTGAGTGCCTCCTCCACGGCCGGAGCTATCTCTTCGATCTCTTCCCGTCCCATGAGGCCTCCGTCGCCGCCGTGGGGGTTCAGGGCTGCCACGGCGATGCGAGGGTTGGAGAAGCCCCACTCCTGGAAGTATCGGTGGGTCAGCTTCAGCTTGGACAGGATGTTGGCCTTTTTGACATACTCGACGGCCCGGGCCAGGGACCTGTGGGTGGTCAGGTGCACTACCCTTAGCCTGCCGGCGGTGAGCATGGTGGCCACCTCTTTGGCCCCGCTGAGGGTCTGATAAAGCTCCGTGTGGCCTATGTCCTGGTAGCCCGCGGCCTGGGCTGCCTCTTTATTGATGGGGGCTGTGGCGATAGCCTGCACCTGTCCCGCCAGGGCCATCTCGCCAGCCTGGAGTATCCACTCCACGGCAGCTTTTCCGGCGACGGCTGAGACCTGCCCAAGTACAATGTCTTCGGCGTTCAGATTGCCAGGGTCGAGGATGCATATGGGATGCTGGATAGCTTCGGCAGGGGAAGATACCCGAGTCATTCGCAAGGCCAGGCCCAGGTCACTGGCGGTCTTTTCCAGCAGAGGAGCGTTGCCGATTACCAGTGGATGGCAGGAGGCAAGGACATCGGGATGGGCCAAGGCCTTGGCCATTACCTCCGGGCCGATGCCGCAGGGGTCTCCCAGGGTGAGGGCTATGATGGGTCTGTTGTTCATGGGCGTCCCTTTCACGTGGTTTGCAGGCATTATATGGGCAATTGGGCCTGTGGTACAATAAGAGCGGCCCCGGGGGTCGGGGCCGCTAGAATGCACGCTCTCTCGAAGAGAGCGCCGATCGGGGGGATCGGTGTCCGCTCTGTTGAGCGGACTCTCATTGCACGCCACTCCTGCTCTTTCACAATGCCAGGGTGGCGTGTATTAGACAGGGTCAGTAGCCCATGAGGGGCTCCACGTCCCGGAGGACGTTAATCAGGGTATGCTCAAAGGAGTCGGGCTGCCCGGCCAGGAGCACAGGCACCCGGCTGGCAGGAACGGGCCTGCGCCGCTTATGGGGCTTTATGAAGTTCAAGTCCCGGAAGTGGCCCTTGACGCTTATGACCCTGGGACGGGTGCGCCAGTGCCCCTTGACCATGTTCCCCCTGCGATTGAGGTGAGGCTTGACCCATATGACGTCCGGCGACGACTGTCTTTCCATCTGCATTCGTTAAGCCTCCGGGGCTAGATATGGGGACACCCCCAGACCCCTGGCAGGGGCGTTGCCCCTTGCACCCTCAGTTGTTGACCTGCTAGCCTTACGTGACATTGGATTCTATCCACACCGGTTGTAGCCGCACTCTGGGTTCAGGCACTTCTCGCACCCCTCCTGGTGCACCAGGAACCCGTGGCAGTCGGGGCAGATGCTTTTCTTCACCGCACCATTGCCGTTGGCCTCGGTCTTGAGAAAGAGGCCTTGCTGGACGGCGAAGGGCGCGTCTTCAGTGGAGGCGGGTTCCAAGCCCGTCCCTGGGGCGACGCTGTCTGGATCGGTGGTGTGGCGGCTGAGCACCAGGGCTACGGCATCGGGGGCGGAGCGCACCAGGACGCCGTCGCTCCACTGGGGACAGCAGGTGATGCCGCTGAGCTGCTCCACTATCTGCTCCGGGGCGATGCCTGAGCGCAGGGCCAGGGAGCAGAGACGGGATATGGCCTCCAGCTGGGCCATGTCGCAGCCGCCGGCCTTGCCCAGGTTGGAAAAGACCTCAAAGGGGCGTCCATTCTGGAAGTTGATGGTAATGTACATGTTGCCGTGGCCGGTGCGCACCCTGTCGGTCACGCCGTGGACCAGGGATGGCCTCTCTTTTGGCAAGGGCGATACAATTCCTTGCAGGGGCAGTTCATGCGCCGCCCCTGCTGCCGCACTGCCGACGCCGGAGGTGAGGACTTCTGCCTCCCGGCTACCGGTGCGGTAGACGGTGATGCCCTTGCATCCCAGCTTCCAGGCCAGGAGGTAGGCGGTGCGAACGTCCTCCCGGGTGGCGGAGTTGGGGAAGTTGATAGTCTTGGATATGGCGGCGTCCACGCTCTCCTGGAAGGCGGCCTGCATCCGCACGTGGTCCTGGGGGGATATGTCTGCGGCGGTGACGAAGACCTCTTTGACTCTCTGAGGGACGTCGTCCCTGTCCTGGATGGAGCCTCCGTCGGCCAGGTACTCCATGAGGTCGTCGCTGTAGAAGTTGTTCTCCAGGGCGACGCGCTCGAAGTTGGCGTCTATGAAGAGCATGCTCTGGCCTTCCAGGATGTTGTGCTTGTGGTAGCAGAGGGAGAAGAGGGGCTCGATGCCGCTGGAGCAGCCGGCGATCATGGACGTGGTGCCGGTGGGGGCGACGGTGAGGCGGCAAGCATTGCGCATGAGACGCCTCTGCTTCTGATAGGAGCTTCCAGCGTAGGCGGGGAAGACACCTCGCTCTCGGGCCATCTGCTCGGAGGTGTTGTCGGCTTCCTGGCGTATGAACCTCATCACCTCACGCCCTAGCTCCAGGCCCTCCTGGGAGTTGTAGGGAATGTCCAGCATTACCAGCATGTCGGCGAAACCCATGACTCCCAGGCCGGTCTTGCGGGTCAGCTTGGTCGTTCGCTCTATCTCGGGGACCGAGTAGCCGTTGACGTCGATGACGTTGTCTAGGAAGCGGGTTGCGGTGCGCACCACCTGGCCCAGGCGGTCCCAGTCCAGGGTGTGCTGGCCGTCGATCTCCACCACAAACTTGGCGAGGTTGATGGATCCCAGGTTGCAGGACTCGTAGGGGAGCAGGGGCTGCTCGCCGCAGGGGTTGGTGGCCGTCATGCGGCCCAGGTTGGGAGTAGGGTTGTCCTGGTTGACCCGGTCCAGGAAGATGGTGCCTGGCTCTCCGTTGAGCCATGCCCCATCTATGATACGGTCGAAGACCTCCGCTGCATTGAGCCTGCCCACAACCTGGCCTGTGCGGGGGTCGCGCAGGTCGTACTCCTCACCCTTTTCAACGGCCTGCATGAACTCCTCGCTGGCTCCCACGGAGATGTTGAAGTTGTGGATCTGCCCTTCCTGGTTCTTGCAGGTGATGAACTCCAGGATGTCAGGATGGTGTACATCCATGACGGCCATGTTAGCGCCGTCGCGCTTGCCTCCCTGGGTGACCAGAGTGGAGACTGAGGAGAGGTGGCGAAGGACGGCGACGGGGCCGCAGGCCTTGCCGTGGGTGGTAGAGATGGAAGCGCCCTTGGGCCGTATGTCGGAGAGGGCAAAGCCAGTTCCACCACCGAACTTCTGGACGAGGGCGGCCTCTTTGGCCGTTTCCATAATGCCCTCCATGCTGTCCTCCAGCCCTATGACGAAGCAGGCAGAGAGGGTCCCTGCCCCAGTGCCTGCATTCATGAGGGTGGGGGAGTTGGGGACAAAGGCCATGCCGGCCATCACTTCATAGAACTCTTCTTCCTGGCGGGCCACGTCTGCCTGGGAGTCGTAGAGGGTTTCCGCGGCGGCGACGGCCCGGGCGACACGGCGGCACACGTTGTCCCAGGAGTGCTCGACGGGATTGCCCTGGGAGTCTTTGAGGAAGTAGCGCTTCTCCAGAACCACCTGGGCGTTGTCCGAGATCTCCAGTTCAGGGGACGCGGCCCCCTGGGGCACAGCTACAGCCCGTTGTGGCTTTCTGGCGTGGCCGTTGCCGTTGGCCCTGGTCAGGTTTTCGACCACCTGCTGGGCCACGGTGGGGTCTTTGACGCCGGCGGCTTCCAGGGCAGTCAGGATGTCTTTCACCAGGGTCTTCCTGCTCCTGCCGGTCTTGTGTCCGTTGGTGTTACGCGTGATGGTCATGGTTGGCTCCTGTTCCCTTGGCAACGGTGATGATCACAGTATGAAGCCTTTAACCCTGCGACATGCCGCAGGGTTAACGCACGCCTTTAATGGTGCTCTCTTCATACTTGGCTACCCTCCGCCCAGATTCATGGGCAATGCGGGCGCGATGCGGGGCCTGCGGCCGCGCCGGCGGGGTGCCGCTGGCTCCTCTGGCATCAGCGGAAGCTGAGGGCCGGGCACCTCTCTCTGAAGGGCGTCCTGCAAGGCCTCCACCTCCTGTTTGAAGCTCTCGATGTCGGCGAAGTCCCGGTAGACGCTGGCGAATCGTATGTAGGCTACTCTGTCCAGGGCACGAAGGCGTTCCATAACCATTTCGCCGACTATGGAGCTGGGGACCTCTGCCTTTCCAAGCCTCTGAAGCTCGGCTTCGATGTCGTCCACCAGCTTGTCGATGGTGCCGGTGGGCAGAGGGCGCTTGACGCACGCTTTGAGGATGCTGGCAGTCAGCTTGTCGCGGTTGAACTCCTCACGGCGTCCGTCCCGCTTGGCGACCATGAGGGCTGTGGCCTGGATGCGCTCGTAGGTGGTGAAACGAAGGCCACACTGGAGACACTCCCTGCGGCGGCGGATGCCGTCGGGGGCTTCGCGGGAGTCGATGACTTTGGACTCGGGATGGTTGCAGTATGGGCAGCGCATGGCGTTCTCTGGTTGTCTTTAGAGGCTATGGGTACAAGATACGGTATTGAAATGCTATCCACCCACCAACGATTGTGTAACCCGTGCATTAGCACATATACCGTACATGATGATGTTGCCATTGTCAAGGCCTTCTCGACAATATTTTGTGGCATTATGGCTTCAATACACAAGATGTTGGTATCATGGTTCGACGGGCTCACCATGAACGGAAGTGATGTCATGCTGAGCGAAGCGAAGCGAAGCATCTAAGGCGTATGTTGGCTGGAGGCATATGTCTTGGACTCTTCATCCCGATCACATCGGGATTCAGAATGATAAGGGGATTTAGGTGTCATGGTTCGACGAGCATGTCCTGAGCGAAGTCGAAGGGCACTCCACGAGCGGCTTCCTCTGCCCGCTCACCCCGAGCCAGTTTACCCTGAGCGAAGCCGAAGGGAAGGGCATGAGCGTGCCTTTCACTCCTGCAGGAGAGGGGGAAATAGGGTATTTGGGGGATACCCCCAGACCCCCGCCAGAAGGGGCTTTGCCCCCTCTGGACTTCCCTTTTCCCACAGCCTGCTATATGGCGTGTAATTGCCTGGGTAGAGAATAGGAGTATAATGTCGCGTACGGGTCAGGCGCTGTGCGACTGATTAGCAGCGTTGGAGGTGAATTATGGCAGGGAATCGTGAACAACTGTCTTGGGCTTTGCGTATACACAACGTCATATGTCCTGCCTGGCGGTTCAGGGTGGGGGCCATGCGGAAGGTTTGTCCTGGGTGTCGCGCAATGCTGAAGCACCAGAGCCGGCAGCAACAGCCTGGATAGGCTTCGAAGGAGCCATTGGGCTATTGAGGCGAGGGCCTGGACCGCAGCCAGGCCAGGGCACTAATGGCCTCCAGCACGACGCGATGGGCGGCTTCCGCGGCCAGCCCCGCTGGGCCATCGTAGGGGGGTGAGACCTCGACCACGTCCAGGGCCACCAGCTTCCCGATCAGTGAGACTTGCCGCACGGCCCGAAGGAGCTCCCTGGTGGTGAGGCCGCCAGGCTCGGGGGTGCCGGTGCCCGGAGCGAAAGCCGGGTCGAGGACGTCTATGTCCACAGAGAGGTAGATGTGCTCTGGGCCTTCCTGGGCCTGGCCCAGCGCCTCTTCGAGGACGGCATCGAACCCCTTGGTTTCGATGTCCGATATGGTGTGCCATCGCATCCCCTGGTCGCGCATCCAGTCGAAGAGGCGGCGGTCGGGCGCGTAGCCCCGCAGACCGATCTGGACGAAGCTCTTTCCAGGCACGGCACCGCTTTCGATGAGCCGACGCATGGGGCTGCCGTGGGAGATGAGGGAGCCGTAGAGGGAGTCCCAGGTGTCGGCGTGGGCGTCGAAGTGGACTATGCCCACGCTGCCCACGCCGTAGTGTCGGGCCACGGCGGTGGCGCTGGGCAAAGTCACGGAGTGGTCGCCTCCCAGGACGACCGGGATGCTCCCCGCGTCCAGGGCGTCCGTCACTTTGGCACCGATGGCCTGGTGGCTCTGCTCCAGGGAGAAAGGGTTGCAGGCTGCATCGCCGAAATCGACAACCCTGAGGATACGGGTGGGATACACGTCCAGCCCCATGTGGTAGAGGTAATCGTTGGGGCTGCCCACGTAGCTGGCCTGGCGTATGGCCCGGGGGCCAAACCTGGCGCCCGGCCTGTTGACTACCATGTCCACCGGCGCACCGACGATGGCCACGTCGGCTTGCATCTCTCGAAGCTCCGCGACTGTCCATGCCAGGGGGGCATGGAGGTAGGTGGGCACTCCTACGTAGGCGGGATATCCAGGGCCACCGGCTGGTGTCTGCATGGCACTCTCCTGTCCGCTAAAATAATGCTAAAAACCCCTTGACCATCCCCCTGACCCTCTTCCTGGCAGGAAGAGGGAAGAGGAGAGTTTTTTGGGGATACCCCAGACCCCGCCAGAGAGGCTTTGCCCCTCTGGACTCCCCGTTTTCAGCTATGAGCTAATTCTCGGCCACCAGGCGACGAGCCATCTCAAGGGCATCTTCCCTGGTGGATATCTCACCTGCGCCGTAGGCCTCCTGGATGGCCTCCAGGAGGCGTCCGACCAGGGGCCCCTGGGCCAGGCCCAGGGCCTTCATGAGCAGGTGACCGTCCACCAGCCGGGGCGTCTTCTGAGGCGCTCCGCTCTGATCGAGCCCCTGGTGTAGGATGTGGCCTATGAGCCGGCAGTGACGCTGCCAGTCGTCTACCTCGATGCTGGGGCCTTTGGCCGCCAGGTAGTCCGCCATGTTGAGGTAGAGAGTGTCTATGGCGGCCTCCTCTAGGTCTCTATAGTAGCGGTAGATGGCGCGAGGGGTGGGCATTTCAACGCCCTGGCTCATCTGGGTGGGTCGCAGGTGGTGCCGCACCATGGTGCTTATGAGGTTGATGCCCCGGCTGCTGAGGCGCAAGCGACGCAGAACGTCCTCGGAGACCTCTGCGCCCTGGGTATCATGGCCGAAGAAGCGGACGCGGCCCGTAGGCTCGATGGTCCTGGTGGCGGGCTTGGAGACGTCGTGGAGGAGGCCAGCCAGCTTTACGAGGGTGCGACGGGTGTGGCCATCGCTGACCTCTTCGTCGAAGTAGGCCTCCAGGGAGAGATGCCAGGGAGCGTGAGAGATGGTATTATCCCCTGCCCTGCCCTTCTCCGTGGTGACTCGCTCCACCTGGCTGGGGGTCTCCAGGCAGTGGTGGAGGACGTCCCAGTAGTGCTCCTTAGGCTGTGCCACACCCCTGGCGGCCTCTAGCTCAGGGATGAGGCTACAGAGCAGGCCCAGGTCATCCATGAGTTGCACATAGTGGGAAGCGTTGCTCTCTGCCAGGGTCTTGAGAAGCTCGTCGCGCAGGCGCTCAGGAGCGACGGTAGTGAGCAAGGGAGAGTCCCTCCGAACAAGCTGGTGGGTGTCCGGGGCCAGGGAGAAGCCGAGCTGGGCGGCCAGGCGTACGGCCCTCATAAGGCGGGCGGGATCGTCCCGAAAGGAGTGGTCGGACACAGCCCTGATGGTGGTCGAGACCAGGTCGGCAAGGCCGTTGAAGGGGTCTACAAGGCGGTCTTGGGGAGCTTCTCCAAGCGCATCGTCCAGGGATAGGGCCAGAGCATCGATGGTGAAGTCGCGGCGGGCCATGTCCTGGATGATGTCTCCCTCGAAGGAGGTCAGGTCTACCTGTTTTCTTGGAATGCCCCGTTTCCCCTCTCCCGGCTCGGAGGGCAGCACCACCCGTGCAGTGGTGTGGGCCTCATTCAGGAGGACGAAGGTGCCTCCTATCGCGTCTGCCAACTCTTTTGCCAGGGACAGGGCATCGCCCTTTACGGCCAGGTCCACGTCTCTGGTTGCTCTGCCCAGGCAGGCATCTCGAACGAAGCCACCCACCAGGTAGGCCATTACCTGGCGGCGGCTTAAGAACTCGTCCAGGGCGCGCAACAGCGGCACTCCTTCCAGGTAAGGACGAATCAGGGGGGGTGCAGCGACGGAAAAAGGAGGTCGGGAGGTCAATGGGCCTCGGTCTGGGCTTGAGCTTCCAGAGGTTCCAGCTTCCAGAGCTTGTCGGCGCTCTCCAGGTGGTCTATGTAGAGGGTGCCGTTGACATGGTCGGTCTCGTGCTCCAGGGCCTGCGCCAGGAGACCCTCCGCTTTGATACGCAGCGGCTTGCCGTCGCGGTCCAGCGCCCGAACTCTCACCTTGAGGGAACGGGTGATTTCACCCCGATAGCCAGGGATGCTGAGGCAACCCTCCTCTACCAGTCGCTCCCCTTCACGGCGGACAATCTCGGGGTTGATGAGCACTCGTACCTGCTCCTCCTCCGGGATTTCGATGACGACGACTCGCTGGAGGACACCAACCTGGTTGGCAGCCAGACCCACGCCGTTGGCGTTTCTCATGGTCTCTATCATGTCGTCGATGAGCCTCTGGAGGGAAGCGTCTATCTTGCTGACCCGTCTTGCCTTCTGGCGCAAGATGGGGTCGGGCAGTGTGCGCATGTTCAAAAGAGCCAAGGGCCGTCTCCTGGCAAGATTGAAGTGGGTCTTGCTGACAATTATAGTCGGGCCTAGTGCCTGTGTAAATCTAGTGTACTCGTCCAGTAGATTGGTGACACTATTCCAAGCATACTGATCATTATGAACGAGAGCAGCTCTTCTTCTGAAGCAGACTTCGCCACCTCCGAATAAGAAAGTCGCGCCTACCGCTCGCCCTGAACTCCGACTCGGTACGGAGTCCGATGGAGTCGGACCTAGTTTACCCCTTCGGTAAACTCAGGGCAGGCTCTGAGCGAAGCCGAAGGGAACCATGAACGGTTCACCCTATGACAGGCTCAGAGTGAGCAGCAATTTTCTGAACAGAGCCTCAGAGCCGTGAAGAGTAAAACCGACGTGCTATAATCGCCCCAGTTACCCTGGGAAGGTTTCATGGACTTCTTGCAAATGCTGGAAACCGCTTTCCCTCCCCAGCAACTGGCCCTGGTGAAAATAGCAGGGCAGATTGCCCAGGATGAGGGCGTGCCCCTGTACCTGGTTGGTGGGGCCGTGCGTGACCTGCTCCTGGGCAGGCCCACCCAGGACCTGGACCTCGTGGTAGAGGGTGATGCCGAGACCCTGGCTTATATCATTGCCAAGCGGCTATCGGGCCAGGTGGTATCCCGCTCCCAGTTCTCCACGGCCAAGGTCAAAGTGGGGGGCCAGTCCCTGGATCTGGTGACCGCCCGCAGCGAGCACTATTCACGGCCAGGGGCACTGCCCCAGATAGCCCACGGCAATATAGAAGAGGACCTGGCCCGGCGGGACTTCACCGTCAATGCCATGGCTTTCCCCCTTCACCTGGGAGTCGCAGGCCGTCTTCTGGACCCCTTCGGCGGCGAGGTCGACCGCCGCCGCGGCCTTATACGAGTGCTTCACCCGAAGAGCTTCGTGGACGACGCCACTCGCATCATGAGGGCCATTCGCTACGAGCAACGCCTGGGGTTCCACCTGGAGGATGAGACCGAGACCCTGCTCTGTCGCGATCTGCCCATGCTGGATACCATCAGCGGGGACAGGCTCCGCAGGGAGCTGCACCTCTGGCTGGAGGAAGAGCACTGGGTTGAGACCCTCATACGGGCCGACCGATTGGGAGTCATGGCGGCCATTCACCCTTCCCTGGCCGGCTCGGCCACCGTGGTAGAAAGGGTGGGAAGGAGCGGCTTGGAAGAGGAAGTGTACCTGGGACTGTTGGCTTATCCCATGAATCCTTCAGAGGGGGAGCAGCTCATCGGACGGCTCCACATGCCATCCCGCTGGGCCACCGTGGTTCGGGACACCATTGCCCTCAAGAGTGAGCTGCCCCGGCTCTCCGATGCCAACCTGCCGCCGGCCCGGCTGTATGAAGCCCTGGCCCCTTCAACCGTCGCGGCGGTGCAGGCGTGCGCCCTGGCCGCTACAAACGAAGCGACTCGCCAGAACCTCACCCTCTTCTTGGAGAGGCTGCGCCACGTCAAGCCGTCGCTGGGGGGAAAAGACCTCATCGAGATGGGCGTGCCCCAGGGCCCTGCCATCGGGGAGATGCTGGTGAAGCTGAGGTCTGCGCGTCTGGAAGGGGCGGTAACCACCCGCGCCCAAGAGGTTGAGTGGGTCAAAGGCTGGCTGTTGACCCAACAACAATCGTGATTGTAGGGGCAGGTTTCAAACCTGCCCCTACACCTTGAAAATGCCTGCCCGCCCTTAGACAGTCAAAAGACAGGGGGATTGCCTTGCCTCCGTGGTTCCCTAGGCTCGGCATAATGGGCAGCACGACGTGGCCGTTTGCTGTAGCTATGCAGTATTGGATGTCCTGACACCCGCCTTTTGCGGGAGGCAAACGAGGGAGCTCTGCTGGAGGTGGGTAATCCCCTGATAAGGCACGTAGGTTGAGGTCGACGACCGAGGAAAAATGAAATCGCGTCGCCTATCAAGCGACGAGACGGTACTCTTGCACATTCGAGTCCTGTTTGCTATGATACTGTTACAGTATTACAGGAGGAAAAGTATGCCTACGATAAGGGTTGACGATCAAGTCTATGCCTGGCTTCAGTCCCGTGCAAAGCCGTTCGAAGATAACCCGAACTCTGTTCTTAGGCGGGTGGCGGGCCTCGACATAGCCAGCAAGGAGACGCCTGGTAGTCCAAATGGCAAGGGGCCTGAGGAGGTTGCAATGCCACGGTCTCACGGTGCCACTGATCGACTTAGCGCTAGAGTCCTCAAAGAACGATGGAAGGTCGACGTTCCGTATGCGCTTTATCACCGAGACGGAATGTTCTACCAAAACCTCAAAGTCTTTCCAGGTGCGCTCTTTGACTTGAACGGGTACGTGATCTTTCACACAGAGAAGGAGTACCTCGGCTCCCCATATCTTAGCATTGGCAGGAAGTTGAACGTACATGATGGCATTTGGAAGATTCCGGGCTACAAACGAATGCGCTAGCCACGGCCGTGGACAGACGGGCGTTACCGCCCCTGCCCTCTCATGACCCCTTTCAGCCGCATGGCGTGGAACAGGTACTGTTGAGCGTAGCCAGCGTACCCGCCCCATCGCTCCAATGCCCAGGCTCTAATGCCTTTGTAACTGAGCTTCGCTCCATCCGGATACCACTCCTCCACAGCCCGCAGTACCCATCGGTCTATGGGAAAGGCGTCCAGCTTGTCCAGCGAGAACAGGAGCACGCAGTCGGCCACCTTGTTGCCCACGCCAGGCAGAGACATGAGCGCCTCTTTGGCCTCCTGGTACGGCAGATGGCGCAGGGATTCCAGTTTCACCTCTCCCAGGGCCACCCTCTCTGCCGCCTGTGCCACGTACTTGGCACGAAACCCCAGTTTCAGGTCACGGAGCGCCTTTTCCCCAGCCTCGGCCAGCTTCTCAGGAGTAGGAAAAGAGTACCCCACATACTCACCCAGCCTCAACGGTCGCCCATAGCTCTGGGCCAGCGTCTCCATGCTCGCCGAGATGCGGGGTATGTTGGAGTTCGCTGAGCAGATAAAGGACACCAGGCACTCCCACGGCTCCTGCCGCAAAAGGCGCAGGCCGCGATACACGACAATCGCCTCATGGACGCGTTGGTCGGTGTCGATGCAAGCGTAGATGGCTTCCAGGTCGTCGTCCAGCCGCAGGTACTCCCTCAGCGTGGCCTCTATCTGCTCTGGTGTTGATGGAAAGCTGCGAACATCCAGCAGGAAACCGTCCTGCTTCAACGCCACCAGATTGTTATGGATTACCCCGTAGTACCATGCCCCCTGGCGATGCCATCGGAAGGCCTGGCCGCTCTCCAGGGTGCTGGCCAGAGCCAGGGGTTGGCCTATGGTGAGGCTCAGGGAGCGCTGGCTATCCATTGTTTGACGGCCTGGGACAGCTCCCTGAGGGAGCCTTTCATCACCGTGCATCCTGGTAGGGACTCCAGGAATACGGGGCCATACCGCCTGGAGAGGATGCGCTGGTCCAGCACCACCACCACTCCCCTATCCTCCTCGCCGCGAATGAGGCGGCCGAATCCCTGGCGGAAGCGCAGCACCGACTGGGGCACGGCGTACTGGTTGAAGGGGTCCTCGAAAAGCTGGGAGCGGGCGGCGAACACAGGCTCAGTGGGTACGTTGAAGGGGAGACGGGCCACCACCAGCGCCTTCAGCGCTCCTCCGGGGATGTCCACCCCCTCCCAGAAGCTGGACGTCCCCAGGAGCACCGACGACGGCCTCTGCAAAAAGATCTCCAGCAGGCTTCGTGGAGGGCCGTCTACCCCCTGGGCCAGCACCTTGAACCCCCTACCTTCCAGCTCTTCCCTTATCCCAGAGCGAGTGGCCTGGAGGGCAGCGTGGGACGTGAACAGCCCCATGGTACGGCCTCCGGCGGCGCGGCAAACGTCTATCATGGCGCGCTGCAACGCCTCCTGGTAGCTTCGGCTGGTGGGATCGGGCATGTCCCTGGGTATGCACAGCAGCACAGCCCTGGGATAGTCGAAGGGAGAGTCTACCAGAAGCTCGTCTGCGTCCTCCAGTCCCAACCGCTCGCTGATATGGCGGAAGTTGCCCTGGGTGCTCAGAGTGGCGCTGGTGAGCACCACCGACTCCTTCCTGGAAAACAGCTTCTCCTGGAGGATTGACCCCACCTGCAATGGTGCGGCGTTGAGGGCAACCTCGCCATCCATGCCCTCCTGGGTCATCCAGTATATCTGGTCATCCTCTGGGTGAATGATAAATGACCTGAGCTTTTCTCGGATGTCTCCGGCGGCGCTGAGGCACGACGAGACCTCCATGCACAGGGAATCGTACCCGGCAAGCTGCTTGTCTTCCAGGCCATCCAGGGCCTGGGCTAGCCTCTCCAGGTTCCTCGCGACCTGGGACAGCGCCAAGTCGGCGTTCTCCCAGGCTATCTCCACCTGAGACCACTCCGGCTGTGTCCGAGAGCTTCGAGTTACGCTGTGAAGGAGATGGCGGGCGTCCCCCTCGTCGTGGTGGTGCCTCAGGAAGGTCGCCAGAGTGGCCCACAGGGTGCCCGTGTGCTCTCTGACCCTGGGCAGAAGGGCCTCTCCATCCTGAATCAAAGGCTCCAGGACTGCGGCCCTCGGCGCTGCGAGAAGCTGGCCCATAAAGGCCCTCATGACCCTGTACAAACCCCGGTCTCCCTCCAGCCTTTTCAGGTACTCTTCCATTGCGCCCTGGGATAGCCTGGAGCCAAGCTGGCTGGTGGCCTCCTCCTCCAGGTGGTGCGCCTCGTCGATGACCAGGTAGTCGTAGCTCGGTATGATGCCTCCTCCCTCCACCAGGTCTCTCATCAGGAGAGCATGATTGACCACCACCAGGTGGGCGGCCTCGGCCTGCTCCCTTGCGGCCCGAAGGAAGCACACCTCTCCTCGCGCTCGCGGTGGACAGTCTACGGCTCCCGCCGCTGACATACGACTCCACAGAGGCATGTCCCTGGAAGCTACGTTCATCTCCGCCCTGTCTCCGCTGGAGGTGTTCTGAAGCCAGACCATGACCTTGGCGGCCATGCGGGCCTCCTCTGGCGAGAGGCTCTCCTCCCTTATAAGCTGTCTCCATCGCCGCAGGCACAGGTAGTTGTCCCGCCCCTTCAGAAGAGAGAAACGGACGCCTGCCAGGTTGGGAGACCACTCTTTCAGCGCCCTGGACAGGGTAGGGAGGTCTTTGGCGATGAGCTGCTCTTGAAGGTTGATGGTGTTGGTGGACACCACCACTCGCGCTCCATTCTCAAGGGCAAAGAGCAGCGCGGGAAGGAGATAGGCCATTGACTTGCCCACCCCCGTTCCACCCTCCACCACCAGCGTCCTCTTGCTTTCGAAGGCTCTGGCCACGGCACGGGCCATCTCTGCCTGCTGAGGCCGGTAGTGGTAGCTCTCCAGCACCTGGGCCAAGGGGCCGCCCTCTTGAAAAAAGCCGGCCACCGACTCCTCGTCCAGTGAGTGGTACTCCCCCTGGGGCCGCAAGGCAGCAGAGGAGTCCAGGCGCTTTCCCAGCATCTCCACATCCAGTCCTAACAACCCCGTCGCCGAAGGTTTGAGGCCAGTTTCCTGGCCCCTGGCAACTTGCAACTGTAGGAACAGGGAAGCCAGGTGCCCGCGCGCGCGGGCGTACAGGCGGCCCAGCTCCGATAGCATCGCCTCATCCATCCCCATGGCCACACCCTTCAGCGCCTGGAAGACCTGGGCCGTGACCTGGGCGTCTCCCAGGGCGCGGTGAGGGTTGGCGTGTTCGATGCCCAGGGACGCCGCCAGAGGGGCAAGAGAGTACTCCCGTTGCCTTGGTAGCAGGACAGAGGCCATCTCCAGTGTATCGTAGTAAGGGTTGGACAGCCTCAGCCCCTTCTTGGCCAGGAAACCCAGGTCAAAGCCCACGTTCTGCCCCACTATAGGCCAGTTGCCGATGAAGGACTCCAGAAGAGGCGCCACCGTGGCAAAAGCGGGCCCTGTGTCAACCTCCGCCTGGGTGATGCCTGTGAGCTCTTTGATGAACTGGGGCAGGGGCCTGTAGGGATTGACCAGGGTGTGAAGGGTGTCCAGGACGCGGTCGCCCTGAAACCTGACCGCTCCCACCTCGATTATCTCGTCGGTCTCGGCTGCAAGCCCCGTGGTCTCCAGGTCCAGGGAGACGCATACCTTATCACCCGCAGATGCCAAATCGCTAATCATCCACAAGGATTCTAAGGGGAGCGGCCAAGGCCGTCAATCCGAGAACGGCCCCCCTAAAGGCATAGTGGTCGGGGAAGGGGAGACACGAACTCCCGACCCGTCGGTCCCAAACCAATCGTACTAAAGGAGCCATTCCACGAAAGCCTAAATCTTATGCCATAATCTAATCTTGGTGTCCGGGAGCAGCCGGGCTATATGAAGATACATCATGTGTTAGGGTATTGACAAGACAATAAGGATGTAGTAGAGTTAATTCAAAATAGTTGGAGGTGCAATGATGCAAGAGAAGCCGAATCCGGTTAGTAGTTACAATCAGGTCGCTGAGAACGTCCGATGCTTTAATGCGGGACTGTTGCAAGGGACTGACCTAGAAACGCTCCTTGCTTATTTCCGGGCTTGGTATTACCTTCCAGAGGAAGACGCTGTGGGGCCGAGCAAATTTATTGGTTATGAGGGCATGACCGGGATCGCCTATATGGAGAGAGACGACTTGGATGGAAGAGAGACTGAGCCGGTCCTACATCGATGGTTTGAGATGTTGGAAAAGGGTACACCAGAGCACCAATACGTAGAGCAGAAGGTGTTGGATTTGGCCGCCCGATTCGGTAAGCGGGTGAGTAGTGCCGCCCGTTTCTCCGCCCCCTCTGGATGGCGGGTTTCGGCAGGAACGCTACGAGGAAATAGCGGCCGCCGTGAATGGGCATCACCTGGAGGGTCTTTGCAGACAACGAATGGGCATAATGAATCTGAAGCAATGGTTGAGGTATTCGTCAGAGCCTTCGGCACGCTCCGCCCATCCGAACAAGCCGCAGTGCTGCGCCGTATCGAAGGCTAGCGGCCGGATTCACCTGACGCCCTTAGCCAAGGAGTAGAAGAATGTTGGGTATCATAATCGTGGGAGCGATAAAGGCTGCCCTGATGAACGACCTGTTTGATAGGGCGGCGCAGATTATCAAAAAAGAGCTACACATCTCGGCTACATCGGAGCGCGTAGAGGAGTTGTGGGAGAGTTCCATTGGTGCAGCGGAAGGTGACTTCGAGAAAGCATGGGCCACGTTCTACAAACGCATTAGAAAACGGGGTCGCAGTGGATATGCACGAGGGTGATAACATCGCCAAGCTAGTGGTGAAATAATTGCTCTAGCCCTTCTCAACGCGGGCATCTATGCTTGCAGAGCCTTGACCCTTCCTTTATGGCTTTGGGTGAGGCCTCACCGTCGTCGCCACATAAGCCTCGTACCCACCCTCCAGCAGCCTTTTCACCATGTCCAAGGCTTCCGTTTTGGAAGCCGCGAAGGTGTACAGGGCAGGGCCGCTGCCTGTCAAACGCACCCAGGTAGCCCCTGCCTCTAGCATCGCACGTCTGTAATCCTCCAACCGCGGGAAGAGGTCGAAGGCCACTCCCTCAAAGACGTTGAAGAGCAACTTCGCGTCGGGCCGCTTTCCAGCCTCAATACAACGCCGCAGCCGCAGGGTTGCCTCCCCTCCGGTGTACTGCTCCGGCGTAAGGTGGCCGTACATGGTAGCCGTCTTCTGCGGCATCTCTATCGAGGGAGATATAAGCACCACTTGCACCCTGGGCATGGGTGGAAGCTCATGGATTTCCTCCCCGCGTCCCGTTGAAACGGCCGTGCCCCCGCGAAGGAAGAAAGGGACGTCCGAGCCGAGGGAGGCCGCCAGGGGCAACAGCTCTTCACGCTTCATGTCCAGCCCCCATAGCCTGCTGAGTCCCTTGAGGGTGGCCGCGGCGTCGCTGCTGCCTCCTCCCAGGCCGGATGCCACCGGGATGGCCTTGCTCAGGTATATCTCCGCCCCTCCAGAGTATCCTGTGTGCTCCTTCAGCAGTCTCGCTGCCCTGAGCACCAGGTTATCGTTGTTCTCCAGAGACGGCAGGTTGCACCGCAAGGCGATTCTATCGGAAGGGGCAAAACGAAGCTCGTCGCACAGGTCTATGGTCTGCATCACCGAAGCAATCTGGTGATAGCCGTCTTCGCGCCTGCCCAGCACCTCCAGGGTAAGATTGACCTTGGCATACGCCTTGACGGTCAGCACAGCCCCTGGCTCCTGCAGGCATCGTAAAGCCTGCCCCACTGCTCCATGCTCAGGGCCTCGGCCCTCAGCCTGGAGTCTATCCCCGCCTCATGTAGCACCTCTTCCATCCGTGTGCCCGGCAGGCCAAAGGAGTGGCCCAGGGAGTTCCGTAGCTGCTTCCGCGCGCCGCTGAACCCGGCCCTCACCACCTTGAAAAAGGCGTCTGTGTCGCCTAGTGAGAGCGCCGGCTTCTCATACACTTCTATCCTGACGATGGCCGAGGTCACCTTGGGCGGAGGGCGAAAGGAGCCAGGCCGTATATATCCCATGATGCGGGGCTTCCCATAGAGCTGCACAGCCACCGAAAGAATCTTCATCTTCCCCGAAGCCGCCACCATGGACTGGGCCACCTCCCGCTGCACGGTGACCGCCATGATGGTAGGAGGCATGGAGCACTCCAGGAACCGCCTCACGATGGGGGTCGCCGCGTAGTAGGGCAGGTTGGCCACCACCTTGTACGGCTCACCCACCGCGGCCGGGTCCCACTCCCGCGCGTCTCCCTGGACGATTGTGAGGCTAGGTATGCGACCCAGTTCCTTCTTTAAGCGAGCTACTAGCTCCTCATCCATCTCCACGGCGATGACCCTGGCCGCCCGCTCGGCCAGCAACCTGGTCAGAAGCCCTGTGCCGGGGCCAACCTCCACCACCACATCCGTCGGCTGGATGTCCGCGGCCTCCACCACCCTGCGCAGCGCCCCCTGGTCTACCAGGAAGTGCTGCCCCAGCGACTTGCGGGCGACGATGGGAGATGTTCCCGATAGAGAAAGCTCTGTCATCTTGCCGGCCCTGCCGTCTCCCGTCTCGTCCATCTTGCAATAGAAGAAGCCGTGCACCCTCCTTCGATCGGATGCCCAGAACGTGCCTCCCTGGCGACTCAAGCCAGGCTTCCCTGGAGCACCCGGAGCCTTCCGCTTACCGCTGCTTCCTTCCGGACCTGACGGGATTCACGGCTCTCCGCCGCCCAGGACCCAGCTATCTGCATCTACCAGAGAGGATAGAGGTCTTGGACAAAGACCTGGGGAGGGAGTTCCACCCCGCTAGAGCGGATTGCGGGTGCAGGGCACCGCTAGCTCCCCGTGTAGCACGGCCTCAAGCCTATCCTAGAGCAGCTTCCCACACCTGTCAACGAGGTTGTCCTCCCCTTGTGACCGCTGTAGGTGCGGGTCTCAGACCCGCACCGACGAGACAGCCCCAAGCCGAGGTGTTACGGAGCGTGTAGCATCGAAGTCGCACCATGTGCTGAAGCAGGCTACTTGTCATATCCATAGTGGGCTGTTATCATGATGGCAAATATGATGTCATTGTAGCAAGGAGTCTAACATAATCCGCACACAGGTACAGTTTTCCGAATCCCAGATGCAGCGCCTGAAAGACCTTGCCCGACGGCGAGGAGTCCCCGTCGCTGCACTTATCAGGGAAGGCGCCGACCTGGTCATTCGTGGCAGCGGCACAATCGACGAGGAGCAGAAGAAACGTCGGGCCATGGCAGCCGCAGGGAAGTTTCACTCGGGCCAGAAGGACTTGGCCAAAGCGCACGATCGCCACCTGGCTGAGGTATTGGGGAAATGAGCGTCTTTGTCGACACTTCAGCTCTGCTGGCCGTCCTCGACGCCGACGATGATTTTCATCCGCAGGCTCGTAGAATCTGGGGAGACCTGCTCCAGCGTGACGAGGACCTCTTTTGTACCAGCTACGTCCTGGTGGAGTGTTTTGCCCTGGTCCAAAATCGGCTTGGTATAGCAGCGGTCCGCGCTTTGGTGGAAGACGTTCTGCCAGTCATTCGCGTCCAGTGGATGGCTCCCGAAGAGCACCGAGCAGGGGTAAGCGCGCTGCTAACCACCGGACGTAGGGATTTGAGCCTCGTGGACTGCGTGAGCTTCGACAGCATGCGGCGATCGGGTGTGCCAGACGCCTTCGCCTTCGATCAGGACTTCGCGGAGCAGGGATTCCGACTGCTTGAGTGAGACCTGAACTCCTGCCTTGAAACTTCAGTACTTGTGTCATCCTGAGTCCCGATGAAGTCTGAGTGCAGGGCGAACGATTTTTCCCGCTCGGGGTGAGCTTGTCGAACCAGGAGCGGTAGCAGGTACGTCAGATTTGTGCAAAAGCCTGAGCGCGTGTTTAAGCATTATAGAGCCACGCGTAACGGTCTAAACGTTTCCATCGGTCAGCCTGGACCGATGGGTGTCATTCCGAACGCAGCGAAGCGAAGTGAGGAATCCAGGGCGTCCTATCCTTGCTAAAGGCGTAGGT